>NZ_POTZ01000050.1 GCF_003236365.1 Streptomyces sp. NTH33 | reverse complement strand
GGGCGGGGGTGAAGGGGCGGGTGCCGGTGATCTGGTCGTAGAGCGCCAGCGGCCGGGTGCCGACGTGGACGTGCGCGGCTCTGGCCCGGGTCAGCAGGGAGACAAGCCCGCCGGGCTCGGTGTCCGTGCGGGCCGGCCTGGCCACGGGCGTGCCGGGATCGGTGGTGGTGGCGCGGGTATGTCCGTCGGGCAGGCCCTGCCAGTGAGCCTCGTCCACGATGCGGGCGCCGCGGCCGACCGCGCGCGGGTGGACGGCCAGCAGCGTGATGCCCTGCGCGTCGGGCACCGTGGCATGCAGCGCGACCGAGGCCGCCGAGGCCCTGACCTCGACCAACTGTCGGTGCCGGACCTTGGTGGCGGGCACCGAGTAGAGGTTGGCGCCGAAGGCGACCAGGCAGTCCTTGCCGACGTGCCGCAGGAACCGGTCGGCCACGATGTAGGGGCGGGCCGGCAGCGGCCGCAGCGCGGCGTGATCCCGCGCGGCCCGCACGCCGATCACCTCGCCGTGGGTGCGGTGGGTGCGGGCCCGGCGCCGGGGGACCCAGGCCATGAACGCCCCGTCCAGGTCATCCAGCCCGGAGAAGGCCCGGCCGGCCAGCACGTGATCACGGACGATGGTCACCTGGCGCTCGACCCGGCCCTTGCCGGTGGGCCGATAGGCGGCCAGCACGTCGATGTCGAAGTCGTAGTGCCCGGCGAACGCGACGGCCTCCGGATGCAAAGGGACCGCCTCACCGGGTGCGACGTGGCGGCGGACCACGGTCTTGGTCCGGTCGTAGACGATCACGCCGGGCACCCCGCCGTAGTGCGCGAACGCCCGGCGGTGGCACTCCCAGAACGCCGCAAGGTTCTGGCTGGTGGTGAAACAGCAGAACGGATCCCGGGAATAGGACAGGACCATGTGGAAGGAGTAGACCTTCGGGATCCCGACATGGGCCAGGATGCCGCCCTCGTCACCCCAGTCGACCTGGGCCTGGGCGCCGGGCACCACCTCGAAGCGGCGGTGGAGGCGGGCCAGCTCCCGCGGGGTGTATCCGAGCTCCTCCGCGATCCTGGGGCGGGCCTGCTGCACATACATCTTGACGCGCTGGTAATGGTGCGGGAAGCCGTACTGCTCGACGAGACGCTCATGGATCACCGCGGCTTTCAGCAACACCTCGGCCCGCAGCCAGGCATCGATCACATGCGCCCATGGCTTGATCACCTGGTTGCCCAGATCCGACCGCGGCGCCGGAGCCGGAGGCTCGGGCGGCCCGTCGCTCTCCAGATACTTCTTGACCGTGCGCCAGTTCAGGCCGGTCTCCCGGGCGATCTCCGAGATGCTCGCGCCCGCCTCATGCAGAGACCGGAAGCGCCGCAACTCCAGCCACCGCTCCGGTTCCAGCAGCATGCCCCGGGCCTCCCTCATCGCCGCACAACGTCAGCGACAGGCTCCTCCCACCGGCCCAGCCCCCGGCCAGACACGCCGGAGCACCTCTGCAGATCAACCCGTACGCACCTCTGCACCAGAGCCCGTACGCCGACAACGGGAAGGCCAGCGACTCGACATAGCCGTCGGAGCCCTTCTCGGTGACCGCCTTCCAGCGCACCAGGTAGCCCTTCTGGTCGGCGACGGTCACCGCCTTTGAGGCCAGCACCTGGTGCGAGGCGGTGCCTCTGTCCAGCGAGAGATCGTCCTGCACACTTCGACCTCTTCGACCGGCAGGGCTTCACGGAGACCACCGTCGAGCAGATCGCCGACGCCGCTGCTATCTCGCTGCGCACCTTCGACCTCCACTGCCCGGTGAAGGAGGAGGCCCTCACCCCGCTTCTCACGGAGGGAATCCGAGAGCTGGTCGAAGCGTTGGCCGGTCGCCCTTCGGATGGAACCCCTTGGCACGGCCGCCCAGGCCGCGCTGCCGGCCAGCAGCACCCTGGAGAGGCTCCGCGTCGACCGGCAACTCGAAGAAGCATTGGTCCGGGGCCCCGATCCGCTGCATCTCGCCGAGGTCTTCGGGCTCGATGAGAAGACCGCGATCCGCTACGCGAACTCCGCTCGCGCTCTCATGGAACGGTCCCCGGAAACCGACCCCGCGATTTCCCCGCGAACCCACGGATCAACTCCTTGACATTGAGGCACCGGACCCTCAGGTCCACGCCCAACAGCCTTCAGTTTCGCGAACTCACGGAGGCGAGGAGGTCAGCGGGTGGGTGGGACGAACTCGGGCTGGTCGAGCAGGCGCAGCCAGCTTCCATCAGGCTGGCGCCGGACGACCTGCGCCCGGGCACCGGCCCCGTCCTTCGGCGGGGTCGAGGTGAGGGCGATGTCGTCGCTGATCAGCGTCGGCAGCGGTTGTTCCGGCTCGAAACAAGGACGGTTGGCCAGCACCTTCTCCCACAGCGCACGAATTGCCTCCCGGCCCGCCGTCAGCTCGCCGGGCGGGTAGGCCATCACCGCACCCTCTTCGTAGAGTGCGGCAACCCCGGCCGCGTCACCGGCGTTGGATCGCTCGACGAACAACCGGGTGATGTCCTCGGGCCGCATGGCCTTCTCGTACTCCGGCATGAATTCCTCCTGACGTCGGGCTTCGGCGCTTCACAGCGTGGCCGCCCCCCGGGCAGAAGTCCAACAGATGGATCTCATGGAAGTTAGAATCTACAGTCATGGAGCTGAGGCAGCTGGAATACTTCGTCGCAGTCGCCGAGGAGCAGAACTTCACCCGGGCAGCCGAGCGGGTGCACATCAGCCAGTCCGGCGTCAGCGCCCAGATCCGCCAGCTGGAACGGGAACTCGGGGCCGAGTTGTTCGACCGGTCGGCCCGCACCGTCACCCTCACCGTCGCGGGAAAGGCCGCACTCGAACACGCCCGCGCCGCACTCGCCGCCGCTGGGGCGGTCGGCCAGGCGGTGGGCGAGGTGACCGACCTGATCCGGGGCCGGCTCACCGTCGGGATGGTCATCGGCTGCACCCTCACCCCGCTGTTCGACGCCCTCGCCGCGTTCCACCGGGCACATCCCGGTGTGGAGATCACGCTGCTGGAGGACAGCTCCGACCGGCTCGTCGAGAAGGTGCGCACCGGCGCCATCGACCTGGCGCTCATCGGGGCCGCAACCGCCACCCCCGACGGGCTGGACGCGCTGACCATCATCAGCGAGCGGCTCGTCGCGGCAGTCCCGGCCGGACACCCCTTGACGAAACAGCGGCGGGTCACCCTGTACGACCTGATCGCCTACCCGATCGTGTGCATGCCGCCCGGCACCGGCCTGCGCACGGTATTCGACCAGGCCTGCGCCGCACAGAGCCTCCAACCCGCGATCACGCTGCAAGCCAGCGCCGCGGACGCCATTGCCGACCTCGCCGCCCGCGGGCTCGCCGTCGCCATCCTCAGTGACTCCATGGCCGCGCACTACCGTGACCGACTCACCGCCCGCACCATCGAAGACGTCGATACACCCGCATTGCTCGCCCTGATCTGGAAGAGCGCGCACAGCCCCGGGATGCGTGAGCTGCTCGTGCACAGCCGGCAAGCATTCACCAAGCCCGACCCCGCGACTTCCCCGCGAACCCACGGGCCCATCCCTGGCATCAGGGCGACAGACCCTTGAGTTCCCGCCGAAGTGCCCTCAGTTTTCGTGAACTTGCGGGCCTCTCCGGGCGTGAGTAGTTGAGGTACAGGAAGTCCCGGTGAGATTAATCTTGGTCGGTTAGTACTCCAGTCTGACTTCGCGATCTTGTCGCGGACCCGGCTGGGAACGGGTACGGCCACCGCGTGACCATCGGGGGTTGTGTGGACTCCTGAAGATCGTGCGGTGGCCGCAGGCCATAGCGTAGACCCTGCCCGCTGGCGGGCGACGTTCGACCAGGTCACGGCCCGGATCGCGGGCCGGTTCCGGCGAGTCGAACCCCGGGCCACGGCCCGCGCCTACCTGCTCGGACTGCTGTCGGGCGTCGAACGGAAGAACTGTCCCCGGAGGGGGCAACCCCCAGGCAACTGGCCGAACAGGCCGGCCATGCCCGGCCCGGGCCGATGCAGCGCCTGCTGCGCTACGCCCGCTGGGACGCCGACGCGGTCCGCGACGACCTGCGTGCCTACGCCGCCGAACACCTCGGTGCCGACGGCGGCGTTCTCGTGGTCGACGAGACCGGCTTCCCGAAGAAGGGCCGGGCCTCGGCCGGCGTGCAGAGGCAGTACACCGGCACCGCGGGACGCATCGAGAACGCCCAGGTCGGCGTGTTCCTCGCCCTGGCCACCAGCCGGGGCCGGGCCCTGATCGACCGCCGGCTCTACCGCGCTCGCCGACCATCTCACCGCCCACGGCCTGGTCCTGGAGATGCTCGCCGGGCCCCTGCCCGGCATCTACGACCCCACCGGGCCGGGGAAGCTGCTGTTCGCGTTCTTCGCCGCGATGGCGGAGACCGAGCGGGAGAACATCCGCGAGCCCACACTCGAAGGGCTCGACACCGCGGCCCGCAAGGGCAAGCACGGCGGCCGGCCCCCGGTCATCACCGACGACATGCTCCACACCGTGCTCCGCCGCCGGGCGAACGGCGAGTCCGTCGAGCAGATCCAGCCCGACCTGATCATCCCCACCGGCAAGCGCAAGGGACAGAACCCCTCGGTGGCGAGCATCTACCGGGCGCTCGCCGAACACGCCGAGCGCGAGGCATACCCCGAAGCCGTCGAGCAGGCCCACGCCGACTTCGCCGCGCTCCGGGCCGGCGAAGTGCCCGGACCCCGTCTCGCCCTCCCTGACCTAGCGTCACTCTGATTACAGAGAGCTACTTGTCACTTCGCCGTAGCTTCGGGAGAACAGGGCCACGAGTCCCGTGGGTTCACGCGAACTGAAGGTCTTTCTGCAGGAACCCGAGGATGGGCTGTCGTGTTTCGTAGGTTCGGCCTTCGGGTTCAGGCGAACACGCGGGGTGAGTGCCGAGCGGACGGCCCCCTGGGCAACCCTCCTTGGGAACGGTGCTGGCATCGTACGAGTCATGGGAACAGCAGGAACGACACCGGAACCGGAATCCTCAACTCGGAGGGGCCTCACCTCTCTGGGTGAGGTGGCGTGCCGTTATCAGGCGGATGAGATCCGCCCGGAGGACCTGCCGATGATTGCTGCCGAGGCACTCGCAGCTGGGCTGGACACCCCGACGTTGTGCGAGCTCGCCGGTTTGCCTCGCAACGCGGATGCCCGCGATATCCGCGACGCGTTCGAGCAAGCACTCTCCGAGGCCGGAATCGAGTTGCCTGATCCGGGCCTGGCAAGGCGCCACGCGCTGCGTCGGCTGGCGGCGAGGCTGATCAATGGGGAAATCGCTCTCGCCGACCTGGCGACGGATGACTGGTGGGAGACGGAGGTCGAAACCGTTGAGGAGCGATCGTTCGTATCGCTGATCCCGCAATGTGGGTGCTGCATTGAGTACACGTTGGGGCTTGACCAGCGGACGTGGGCGGCCGAGCTGCGGATCGCCGCGCTCGCCCTGACATCGTCTCCGCCGATCGGCCCCGGCTGCTGACTCTGCCCTGACGGCATGCTTCTCCCATCAAAGGCGTGTACCGGTCGAGTAGATTTCACCGAAGTGGCTGTTCAGCGGCCTGGTCCAGCAGGGCCCGTGCGGAGTCCGCGTAGCGGATGGCGGTCTTCTCGTCGATGCCGAAGACGAGGGCGAGGTGGAGTGGGTCGGCGCCGTGGGTGAGGGCCTCTTCGAGCTGGCGGTCGACGCGGAGCCGTTCGAGGGTGGCGGTGAGGTTTCGGGTGGCCCGGGTGGTCCAGAGCTTGCCGGCCGGGCCGAGTTCGACGGCGGTCTTCTGGGTGATCAGCAGGTGTGGGTTGGCCGTGTTCGGCCAGCGGCTGCGCCGGTGGTCGAGCCAGTCCAGGACCGCGCGGCGGGTGAGGTCGTCGAGCGGGCGGACGTGGCCGCCGACGGTGATGCGCCGGTTGCCCAGGTCGACGTCGTCCAGCTGCATGGTGCGGATCATCTTCGGCCGTGCCGCGTGGACGGCGGCCAGGGCGACGATGAGCCGGATATCCGGGGTGGTGGCAGTGGCGATGGCCTTGTCGATGTCCACCTGGTCGAGGGCTTGGAGGACGCCGCCGGTCTGCCGGGGGACACGGATGCGGATCGTGGGGTTGCGGAAGATCTGGCCGTTCTTCTTCGCGTGCCGGAACAGTGACCGCAGTGCGACGATCCGGCTTTCGCGCTGTTTGCCGGTGACAGCGTCCCGGGCCGCGATGATGTCCTCCCGGGTGACCTCTCGCAGGTGGTCGTAGCGGCTGGACCACTCCAGCAGCACCGGCTGGATCTCACCCAGGTAGGCCCATGTCGTATGCCGGGAGCGAGGCTCGGACCGCGGGCCACCGTCGAGGAGAGTGCGAATCCAGGCTTCGATGGCGCGGTGGATGCCCGGGGGCGTCCCGTCGAGTTTCCGTTCCAACCACCGGTCGACGGCGGGTGCCCGGTCGTCGGTGAACAGGCCGAGACGGTCGAGGACTTCGGCGGTCCGCACGACGGGAAGTCCACGGACTCGCAGGGCCGGGAAGAGCTCGGAGTACCGGATCGACTCACCTTCGCGGAAGCCGGACAGCACGATGACCAGGGCTCGGTTCACGTCGCTGGTGATCCAGCGGCTCCAGCCGCGGGCCTCTCCCAGCACCCGAGCGGCCTGCCGGGCCCGGACCAGCCACGGATTGGCCAGGTCGGCGTGGAGTTCGCGGTCGAACCGACGGAAGTCCCGAGGGACGGTGAACAGCGTCAGTTGCGTCGACGTCGTGATCACGCGAGGCGGTTCGGGAAGCGGCGGCTTCAGCACGCGCCGCCCGGCCTTGCCGACCCGCGGCCCGCCGTTCTTGGGCCGCTGGAGGTTCGCGAAGAACAGCTGCTGACAGGTCACCCGCCGCAGGTACGGCTCGATCACCGAAGCCTTGCCGCTGGCCTTGATCGCCCAGGTCGCCTGGGCCCGGCAGAGACGGCAGTAGCCGTACTTGTCGTCGACCGGGACCTGCCGCCGGCAGCCGGCACATTCGCCGACGGCGTGTTGCTGGCCGTAGGTGTAGCAGCCGCGGCAGAACCGGCCGGGCAGCTGCCCCCAGGCGAAACAGCCCACGCAGGAGGCGGCCGGCTTGTTCTCGCTGAGCTTCCCCATGGTGGCGGTGACCAGGTCACATCGGCGGCAGGGAACGGCCGTCGCGGCGCTTGGGCACGACGGCCGGGGCCACCACCGAGCCGGTCGTGGCCTCCTGGACGCCGGCCTGCTGATCTGGGCGGCTGACCTTCCCGGGCTCGGGAATCAGCAGGTCGCCGATCTCACATCCGAGCACGACGCAGATCACGTCCAGGTCCTCCAGCTTCAAGGAGACCGGCTGGCCGGACCACAGGCCGGACATCTTCCCGGCCGAGATCACCAAGCCGTGTTCGGCCAGGCTCCGCTGGAGCTCGGACGCCTTCCAGATGCCTTTGTTCGCGGCGGTCAGCCGCAGGTTCCACTTCATCCCATCAGTCCTTCCAGCCGCGTCGGCCCGCTGCTGCCCGGACACCCAGGCGTCCTCGACCCGGGCCTGCTGGACGTGGATGTACCGCATCGTGGTGGCGATCCAGGAGTGTCCGAGGACCTCCTGGATCCCGAGCAGATCAGCCCTCCGAGGTAGAGCTCGGACGCGCAGAAGTGCCGCAGGACGTGCGGCGTGAGTGTGTCGGCCCAGCCGGGCAGATGGGCCTTCGCCGCGACGGCCAGGCCGTTGCGCAAGGCGTCGTCGCCGACACGGCGTGAGGAGCCATCTGCGTTCTTGCGCTCGGACGGGAACAGCGGGGCACCGGGACGGGTGTGGTCGTCGTCGAAATGGCCCCAGACGTCCTCGATGAACCACCGCAGCGTGCGGTCGGCGCCGTTGATCAGAGGCACCATCCGCTCGCGCGGGCCCGAGCCGCGGGCGCCCTTGCCATGGCGCACATGGAGCTTGCCGAAGCGGCCCAGGTCCCACTTGATGTCCGCCAGATCGAGCTTGCATGCCTCGCTCACCCTGAGTCCGACCTGGGACATCAGTTTCGCCGCGGTGTAGTTCCGCGCGGTTGGGGCGAACTTGCGGCAGGTCGCCAGCTCGCCGCCCCAGCCGGTGAACAGTGTCTTGATCTCCGGCTCCGTCGGCGGGATCCGCAGGGCGGCGTCCTTGGATCCGCGCGGGCGGTTCATCTCGTCGATCGGGCACTCGACGACCCGCCCGGTCATCCGGTGGATCTCGACCTTGTGCCGCAACTCCAGGAACAAGAAGTACGTGGTCAGCGCCTGCGCACGGGCCAGCCGGGTGCCGCTCGGCGAACCCCGTAGCGCTTGCCCGAAGTACCTGTCGGCGTCAGCCGGCTCCATCTCCCACAGCGGTCGGCCGAACCAGGCCCGCATCTGGTCCAGGTGCCCGACGTCCCCGCGGATGGTGCCGTCCGCCAGCCCCGCCGAGGCCCGCGCGAGCACGAACCCGGCCAGCACGTCGGTCTCGAACTGCTCCAGTTCCTCCGTGGAGACCGGACCGCGGAACTCGCGCAAGTCGCGTACGGCTGCCAGCGCCAACCCGAGCCTCCTCGCCTTCACCCCGATCACAGATCGATCGGACGAAGTGAGAACGCTTCAAGAATCTTGAAGTTACGTCACCAGCTCGAAGAACACCCCAAGGAGACAGAACGCCCTGGCCACGGGGACAAGGGCTCAGCAGGGCTCAGGGGAACTCGCGGGATGTCGCACAGACCACGAATCGACCACCAGCAGGCGCCCGCCGCGCTGACCGCCGAGATCCTGACGGCGGTCGGGGAACTCGACCAGGACGCCGCCCCTGACGTCATCGCGGCCCGGCTCGGCGACGGACTCGCGCCCGCCCTGCACACGATGGCGAAGGCCCTGCGCGTGCAGGCCGGAGCCCTGGGGGTGCCCGCGGCGGCGGTGGACGACTTCGGCGGGTTTGAGGGGCAGTACGAGCAGATCGAGAAGGTCGCGGCCCACCACGGCAACCACCGCTCGTGATCGTGTTACGAGCTCATACGAGGAAGGGGACGATCTCAATGAAAGCCATTGTGGTAACCGACCAGGCCGCGGGAACGGCCGGGATGACGCTGACGGAGCGGCCTGAGCCGCCCACAGCGATCAACGACGTCATCGTTCAGATTCATGCATCGGGCTTCGTCCCGACAGAGATGGAGTGGCCATCGACCTGGACCGATCGCGCCGGCCGTGACAAGACACCGTCGATCCCCGGCCACGAGCTGGCCGGAGTGGTCACCGCCCTCGGCTACGGCACGACGGGGCTGTCGGTCGGGCAGCGGGTGTTCGGCCTCGCCGACTGGCACCGCGACGGCACCCTCGCGGAGTACGTGGCGATTGAGGCACGCAACCTCGCACCGCTGCCCGGCGACGTCGACTTCACGGTAGGCGCGTCCCTGCCCATCTCGGGTCTGACCGCGTGGCAGGGGTTGTTCCAGCACGGCCGCCTTCAGGCCGGCCAAACCGTCCTCGCCCATGGCGCAGCCGGAGCAGTCGGGACGATGGTGACCCAGCTCGCACGTGAGGCCGGCGCTTACGTCATCGGCACTGGACGCGCCGCCGACCGTGAGAAGGCGCTCGACTTCGGCGCGCATGAGTTCGTCGACCTCGAGAACGACGCGCTGAAAGACGTCGGGGGCGTCCATCTGGTCTTCGATGTCATCGGCGGCGACGTCCAGAGGAGCTCTGCGGCTCTGACCAAGACCGGCGGGACGTTGGTGTCGGTCGTGGGCCCGGTCGAGGCCCGCCCCGCTGATGGCCTGGCGATCGATTTCGTTGTCGAGGCCGATCGCACCCAGCTGGGTGAGATCGTGCAGCGAGTCCGGGACGGGCGGCTGCGTACGAACATCGGAACCACCGCGTCCCTCGACAACGCGGTCGCAACCCTCAACTCAACCGAGCGACGCGAGGGGAAGACAGTCATTCGTGTACGCCCGTAGGGAGTGATGGCCACACTCTGAGCAGCTCCGGAGGCGCTTGTACGCCCATGAGATCCGAGATCAGCGCGCCCCAGTCGCCGCCCTGAGCGACGAACCGCCGCTATCCGAGGCGCTTCATCAGCTCGGTCCAGGCACGTGCGATGCGCTCGGGACCCCAGCCGGTCGTGGTCGGCTTGGGAACCGCGCGATCCGACCGTGTCGGCTACGTGGTCGTGCGCTCCTGCTCGACCTGGGCACGGAACGCGGCCTCCTTCTTGCCCACCGCCGCGGCTCCGTCGAGTACGGCGTCGATGTCGGGTTCGGGGATCACCACCGCGCCGGAGTCGTCGGCGAAGACGTACTGCCCCGGGTGCACGCCCACCCCCGCGACCACGACCGGCACGTTCGCCTGGTACGGCGTGATCACATCGCCGCCCCATCGCACGGCCTCCGCGGAACAGTAGGCCGCGAAGGGGTGGGAATGCAGCTGGGCGAAGTCACGCAGCCGTGCGTCGGTGAGCACACCGGCCAGGCCGTAGCGCGTCAGGAGGGAAAGCTTGGTGCCGCCGCCGATGGAGACGTCGCGGTGGCCGTTGCTGGCCAGCACCAGCACCTTCCCCCGGCCACCGTCGGGTTCGACGCCCACCGCCTGCCGGAGCAGAGCGCCGAACGTGTGCGTCTCGGGGTCCATCATCACCGAACAGGAGGGGAAGAAGGAGATCGTGGCCGCCGGGCCGAACAGGACCCGGCCCGGTGTCGGAGTGACGAGGTCGTGAATGTGCGCGCGGTGCCGATGGATTCGTCCCAGGGCGTCGACGATGTCCGCGCACGCCAGCGACCGGGCCGCCCGAGCGCGCCGCTTGGCCGCCGCCTCTCGCTCGTCGCCCGGCGAGGCGGGGGTCACGGCAGCTCCAGCATCCGGATCGACATCAGGGTGAGCTGGAGCCGGCGTGGCCGGTCGACGAGTAGCACCTCGCACGCCGAGCACGCCGGACAGCGCACCACCATGCCGGGGCAGCGCAGATAGACCCTGGTCTCGGCGACGCGGTGCCGATCCCCGCACTCGGCGCACTGCAGGACGATCGTGGTCGCGTCCCGGCCCAGGGCCAGCGACATCGCCCCGGCGACGGCGTTGCCGTCCACATAGCCGTCCTCCGGGGGCACCGAGAGGAGGTCTTCCTCTGCGTTCACTGCGGGCCTCCTATCCGAACCTCTCGGTCCTCAACGAGTCGGCGTCCAAGCCGGCGCCGATCAGTCCGCGGGCGGCTTCCTCGACGAAGGCGGTCGGGCCGCATACGTAAGCCCGCAGCCGCGGTTCGCGAACACCACCGGGACGAAGCAGCGCGCTCAGCTGCTCGGCTCTCAGCCGGCCGTGCTCGAACCCCGCTGCCCGTTCCCGGGTCAGATGGACGGTGCTCTCCGGCCCGTCGGGACCGCGCAGCTCGTCGGCGAAGATGACCCGGTCCGCGGTGCGCGCGGAGTACACCAGTCGCACCGGTGTGCCGTGAGCGCGGGCGGCCCGCCAGATGGCGCGCATCGGCGCGATGCCGGAGCCGCCGGCGACCAGGAGCAGCGGTACGTCGTCGCCGGGCCGCCATACGAAGTAGCCCCCTACTGGTCCCATGATCTCCAGGGCGTCACCGTCGGTGGCGACGTCGACCAGGTACGGAGACACCTCGCCGTCGTCCACGCGTTCCACGGTGATCTGCGGGGCCTCCCCGGGCGCGGAGGACAGCGAGAAGCTGCGGGTGGCCTGGTACCCGTCCTCGGCGGTGAGCCGGACGTCGATGTGCTGGCCGGCGACATGCCCCGGCCAGCCGGCGACGGCGAGCCGGATGGTGCGCGCCGAGGCGCTCTCACGCGCCGTACCGGCGACGGTGGCGGCTCGCCAGCCGTGAACGGGTCGCACGCGCGGTGGCATGGCTGAACGGTCAGTCACCGTAGTAGCGCTGTTCAAGGAACGGGTCACCGCGGTGGTGGTAGCCGGCGTTCTCCCAGAACCCCAGCTCGTCCTCGGGCATCACCCGGATCCCGCGCAACCACTTGGCGGACTTCCACAGATACAGGTGCGGCACCAGCAGCCGGACCGGCCCGCCATGTTCGGCGGGGATCGGACCGCCCTCGTAGCCCACCGCGACCATCGCGTCGCGGTCCACCAGGTCCTCCACCGGGACGTTCGTGGTGTAGCCGCCGTACGAGGACACCAGCGCGTAGGGCTCGTCGGCCACCCCGGCGTCCTCCAGCACGGCCGCCACCGGAACGCCCTGCCAGGTCGTCCCCAGCTTGGACCAGTGCGTGACGCAGTGAATGTCGGTCGTCAGGTCCACCACGCCCAGATCGTGCAGCGACGCCCACGCGTAGGTCTTCTCCGTGATCCCGTCCGTGACCACCAGCTCCCACGCGCGGGCCGGTACGTGCTGGGTCGGGCCCGCCGTGAGGACCGGGAAGTCACTGGTGACGAACTGCCCCGGTGGGACCGGGCCTTCCGTGCGTCGAGGACGTCCCGTGAATCCGCGCGTGACCATCTGTCGCTCACCACCCATCGTATCGACAGCGTAACCAATCGTGAGCGCTCTCGCCTGCGCCGCGATGAGTGGCCCAGATGCCTCCCCCGCCATCCCGCTGCAGCCGCAGCCGGGGGACAGCGACCGGTCCGCGCGGGACGGGATGCGTGCAGGCTCTTCGCGCGTGCAAGGTGGATACGTCGGCGGATGGGACCGCTTCGTCAGTAGTGGCATCACCATCGTCTGCGAACAGAGACTGCCATGCGGAGAATGCGAATCGCCGTTGCCGGCGCGACCGGGAACATCGGGTCCCTCACAGTGGCCGCTCTGGAACGGGCCGGGCACGACGTCGTGCGCATCAGCCGCTCGCTCGGCGTGGACCTGCGTACCGGCGACGGCCTGGACGCCGCCCTGACCGGTGTGGAGGCCGTCATCGACGCCACGAGCCACGAGGCGGCCGACCAGGACGATACCGTGGCGTTCTTCGGCACCACCAGGCGGAACCTGCTCGCCGCCGAGGAGCGGGCCGGAGTCCGTCACCACGTGCTGCTCTCGATCGTCGGGGGGGATCGAGCAACGACACTGAGCCGAACGGGTGACGGGCCAAGGCGTTCGACAACCCAAGATCATCCCGTGGCGGGTTTATGCCGTATCTGGGTCATGTCCCAAGTTCGAGGAGGCGCTGCGGACCGCGCGGGAGGTCAAGGCCCACGCCCCGCACTGCCGGGTCATCTTCACCGTGTACGAGATGAAGCGCCTCGGCCGCGACGCCGCCGAACTCACCGCGCTCGCCGACCACCTCACCGCCCACGGCCTGGTCCTGGAGATGCTCGCCGGGCCCCTGCCCGGCATCTACGACCCCACCGGGCCGGGGAAGCTGCTGTTCGCGTTCTTCGCCGCGATGGCGGAGACCGAGCGGGAGAACATCCGCGAGCCCACACTCGAAGGGCTCGACACCGCGGCCCGCAAGGGCAAGCACGGCGGCCGGCCCCCGGTCATCACCGACGACATGCTCCACACCGTGCTGCGGCGCCGCGCGGGCGGCGAGTCCGTCGAGCAGATCCAGCCCGACCTGATCATCCCCACCGGCAAGCGCAAGGGACAGAACCCCTCGGTGGCGAGCATCTACCGGGCGCTCGCCGAACACGCCGAGCGCGAGGCATACCCCGAAGCCGTCGAGCAGGCCCACGCCGACTTCGCCGCGCTCCACAACACAGACGTCCCGCGGCCCCGACCGGACGCCGTGGCGCTCAGCTCATCACCATGATCGTTCTCACCGGGATTTCCTGTACCACAACTACAAGCGCCGCCAATTGCATCGAATGCGAACTGGCGACGGTATGCGTATCGCGTCCGACGCGATGTGCGGCTATGCGGCTGGCCAGCGGCGTCGGACGTCTGAGTGGACTGCGACCGTAGCGTTCGGTGAAGGGCGGTGGCGAGCCCTTGTCACTCATGGGGGTGGATGGTCTGCGGTTTCAGCTCCGGCTCGCATCTGATGCGGTTTCCTCACATCAGATGCGAGTGACGGAGAGTGGTGGCCGGTGAGGTTCAGAGGGATGGTGCCGGGGGCGGCGACGCTGCACCTGGCGGACGGGGTCGCACTGCTGCGGCCGGAAGAGCAGGTGTTCACCGCGATGCTGGACGGCTTCGCCAACCAGCAACTCGCGCGGAACCTGGCCCGCTCAACGGTCGAGGGCCGGGAGAACACGGTGAAGTCGTTCGCCGCCTACGTGAACGCCTTCCTGTGGCAGTGGACGCCGGCGATGGTCGACGAGTGGCTTGGTGACCTGCGCTCACTGCGGGGCCTGAAGCGCTCGACGATCCGCTCGTACTCCGAAGCCGTCCGCGCCTTCTGCCACTTCGCCACCGACCCCCTCTACGGGTGGGCCAGCACCTGCGAAGAGCGGTTCGGTTCCCACCCGATCCAGGTCGTGCACGAGTGGAATACTGCCGTTCACGTCCAGGACAACGAGGCCGACGCGAAGAAGCGGGCCTTCACCAAAGCTGAGCTGTACGCCTTCTTCGCCCACTGCGACGATGAGGTCGCCCGCATCAGGGCCTTCGGCCGCAAGGGCTGGCTGCCGGCCTTCCGTGACGCGACCCTGTTCAAGACCGCGTACGCCTTCGGAACACGGCGGAACGAGACGCGGATGCTGGACGCCGCCGACTTTGGCCGCAATCCGCACGGAGCCGAGTACGGCGAGTTCGGTCTGTGTCGGGTCCGCTTCGGCAAGGCCAAGAAGGGCTCACCTCCCAAGCGTCGTTCCGTGCTGACCATGTGGGACTGGACTCCCGACATCCTGGACGAGTGGTTCACCGAGGTCCGGCCGCTGTTCGATGCTGAGGGCAACCCTGCGGCATGGCCCTCGGAGCGTGGCCTGCGGATCGGCTGCCAGCGGCTCAACTCCCGCTTCATCGCCTACCGTCAGGCCCTGGGCCTGGACGAGGGGCTGGATTTCCACTCCTTCCGCAGGTCCTACGTCACGCATCTGATCGAGGACGGTTGGGACCCCCGCTTCGTCCAGGAACAGGTCGGCCACGACCACGCGAGCACAACCTCGATCTACACCTGCGTCAGCTCGGACTTCCGCACCCGCACCCTGCGGCGACACCTCGATGGCACCGTCGCCGCCGCTTTGGAGAGCCAGAATCGGAGGCAGTCGTGAAACGCAAGGTCGGCTACGCATGGAAGCTGCGTGAGGTGATGGCCGCGCACGGCATCTTCACCACCACCGAACTGGTGCCGATGCTGCGCGACCGGGGCATCGAGCTGTCCGCCTCCCAGATCCACCGCCTGGTCTCCGGCACCCCTGAACGGCTCTCCCTCCAGGTGCTGGCGGCGTTCTGCGACATCTTCGCCTGCTCTCCTGCCGACTTGGTCGCGACAACCGCCGAGAACGCCGGAGTCCGCAAGGCCGCGACTGGTGACGTTCCGGCCCCGCCGTCGGCGGTCGCGAAACTGCGGCCCCGGCCAGCCCGGATTCTGCCCGACGCGTGAGCCCGACCTACACCCCGGAAGAGTGCGAGCGCTGGCACAAGAGGACCTGCGCCCGCTGTCGGCGGCACGGCTGGTTCGCCGCCCGCTGGCCGATGGCCACGTCTGCCGCACCTGCCACGACAAGGCCATCCTCGTCCGCGGCACCTGTTCCGGCTGCGGCGACGAGCGCGCGCTACCCGGCCTGCGGCCCGGCGACGGCAGACGGATCTGCTCCGACTGCGCGGGCTTTATGATGTCCTACCGATGCTCTCGCTGCGGGACGGAGGACAATCTCCACCGCGCACGGCTCTGCACTCGATGCACCATCGCCGACCGGCTCGACGAGCTGCTGGACGACGGAACCGGCCGCATCCGCCCCGAACTCCTCCCGCTGGCCGACTCGCTCCTGGCCGTGGACAGCCCACTGTCCGGCCTCGCCTGGCTGAACAGGAACAAAGGGAAGCCCGGCTCCACCGCTGATCTCCTCCGCCGGCTCGGCCAAGGCGACATCGAGCTGACCCACGAAGCCTTCCATCACCTCCAGCCCTGGCGGGCCGCCGCCCACCTGCGGGAACTCCTCATGACCTGCGGCATCCTGCCCGCCATCGACAAACGAATCTGCTCGTTCGAACGATGGCTCATCGAGCACCTCGCCAGCATCCCCGACTCCGACCACGCGCAGATCATCCGCCGGTACGCCACCTGGGAAGTGCTGCCACGGCTACGGACCCACGCCGAGAAGAAGCCGATCACACCAGCCGCCCGCAGACGCGTCGCGGACCAGGTCAAGCAGGCCACCGCGTTCCTCGACTGGCTTGCCGACCGGGACCACACCCTCGCCGCCTGCGGCCAGACCGGCATCGACGCCTGGCACGCCGAACACAACCAGCACGCCCGCAACACCATCCGAAACTTCCTGCTGTGGTGCTCGGCCAGCAAGCTCACCCGGCCCTTCCGGCTTCCTCCAGTCCAGATCAGCCAGGCCGCACCGATGCCGCAGACCGAGCGCCTGGAGCTCATCGGCCGTCTTCTCACCGACCAGAGCCTGCCCCTGCGATCCCGGGTCGCGGGAAGCATCGTCCTGCTCTACGCCCAGCCGCTCAGCCGCGTCGTCCGCCTCACACTGGACGACATCACCCGCACCGACCAGCAGGCCCTCCTCCGGCTTGGCGAGCCCCCCTCCCCGGTCCCCGAACCGCTCGCGGAACTCCTGTTCCGCTGGATCGACAGCCGGAACAACATGAACACCGCGACCAACCACGCCTCCCGGTGGCTGTTCCCCGGCCGCCGAGCCAGGCAACCGCTCCACCCTGATGTCCTTGCTGCCCTCCTCAACGACCTCGGCATCCCCACCACCGCCGGCCGCACCGCCGCAATCCGGCAGCACGTGCTGGAGATGCCCGCCCCGGTCGTCGCGGAGGCTCTGGGCTACCACCGGGTCACCACGGCCAAGCTGGCCTCCGAGGCCGGAAGCACCTGGAGCCGATACGCCTCTGGAGACCACTGGCGGTCACCACCAGGCTGGACCCCGGCCGAGAACTGGTGACAGTTGAACAGGCTGGCTCGCCAGTAACGCCCGGAGTGGCAGGCCAGAGCACTCACTGGCCTGCCACTGCCTCACGATGCCGTCGGCTGCTCCGGGTGGCTGCCATAGGGCCGCGTGATGATCTCCATGCCGTGCCCGGCCGGATCCATGAAGTACAGTCCGCGCCCACCGTGGTGGTGGTTGATCTCTTCGGGCTGCTTCAGATGCGGATCGGCGTAGTACGTGATCCCGGCCTGCTGGATACGCGCGAAGGCCGCGTCGAACTCCTCGTCGGAGATGAGGAAGGCGTAGTGCTGCATGACGATCGACTCCGCCGGGATGGCCGCGAAGTCCAGGGTGACCCCGTTGCCGGTGGCCACGGGAATGAACGGGCCCCACTCGGTCCCGACCTCAAGCCCCAGGATGCGCGCCAGGAATTCGGCCGACTCCCGGTTGTCCCGGGCATGGATGATGGTGTGATTCAACTCGACTGACATGTGTGGAATGCCTCCGCAAGGCAATCTCACGGGCACCTCCATGTCTCACCCAGCCGGTGACCGACACGCGATGCCGTGCCCCCGATCCTAAGCAGCACCGCTCACAGCGTCGAGGGCCTCCTCCGAGTAGCCGCCGAGGACGACCACACAGCGTCATCAACAGGCCAAACTCGACCGAGCACTCGCGACAGTTGAATACGCGAGCCCACCAGTATCACACCCGCGGTAGGCGGCCAGCACGTCGATGTCGAAGTCGTAGTGCCCGGCGAAGGCGACCGCCTCCGGGTGCAGCGGAACCGCCTCCCTGGGGGCGACGTGCCGGCGCACGACCGTCTTGGTGCGGTCGTAGACGATGCTCATCAGCACCCCGCCGAAGTGCGCGAACGCGGCCCGGTGGCAGTCGAAGAACGTCGCCAGGTCCTGGCTGGCGGTGAAGCAGCAGAATGGGTCGCGCGAGTACGACAGCGTCATGTGGAAGGAGTAGACCTTCGGGATGCCGACATGGGCGAGGATCTTGCCCTCGTCTCCCCAGTCGACCTGGGCCTGAGCCCCCGGGACGACCTCGAACCGCCGGTGCAGGTCCGCCAGCTCACCGGGGCTGATGCCCAGTTCCTCGGCGATCCGGGGCCGGGCTTCCTGCAGGTAGAGCTTCACCCGCTGGTAGTTGATCGTGACTCCGTACTCCTGGGCCAGGCGCTCGTGGATCACCCTTCCCTTGAGCAGGATCTCGGACCTGAGCATCGCGTCGATCAGCGGCGCGACCTCGTCCACCACCCGCCGAGGCCGCTGATCTGCTGCTTCTCTCTTCGGCGGCGCGATGGATGCGGGGTCCTTGAGGTACTTGCTGACCGTCCGGCGGTTCAGCCCGGTCTCCTTCGCGATCTCCCGCAGGCTCATCGCACCGGACTCGTACAGTGGACGAAACCGCCTCGACTCCAGCCAGCGATGCGGATCCAAGACCACCGTCAGCCGCCTCCCTGCCACCCCGAACCGACAGCAGCAGACTCACGGCCGACACCCCGTCACCGCATCAAAAATGGCGCACTTTCATCCGTACGAGGTGGTGCACGTTCGCTTGTACGCCGACAGTCCACCACGCGCTGCGGGACCTGATGCACCAGGCCGCCCTCAAGGCCGGGCACGATCCCGACCGGATCTCCTTCACCCGTACCCTTCGCATCGTCCGCCGCCACGTCACCGGGCAGGCGGCGCTTTCCCCCCTCACGACTGGCCCGGTCCCTCGCCCAGAGCCTGCGTGAAATCACCGAACGACTGCTGCCCGCACGGCGGTTGCGCTCCAACCCCCGCGTGATCAAACGCAAGATGTCCAACTGGGCCCTCGAACGAGCCGAACACCACGGCCCGCCACGGCCGGACACCCCGACGGTCCGGCTGGTCGGGCCGACCAGGGCCACTTCAACCAGCCGGAAAACAACCTAAATCACCAGTGTTGGCCCTAGGTGTTCTGTCCCGGGAGGTTGTGGACGGGTGAGGCACGTCTCGGCTGGGGGGTCTTGAACAGGTGAGGGCCTTTCGAGTTCGGTGTGGAGTGCGACGTCTACACCGACCGAAAGGCCCTCGTGCCCCACCGTAATGCACCCCTGACCGAGACCGGACGCCTGCGCCTGGCCCTCTGCGTGGTCGAGGACGGCTGGACCCTGCGCCGGGCCGGCGAACGCTTCCAGGTCTCGCCGACCATGGCCCAGCGGTGGGTCGACCGCTACCGCGCGCTCGGCGAGGCGGGCATGGCCGACCGCCCCAGCCGTCCGCGCACCAGCCCGCGCCGCACCCCGACCCGTACCGAGCAGCGGATCATCAAGGTCCGCGTGCTGCGCCGGTGGGGACCGGCCCGCATCGCGGGCCTGCTGCGCCTGGTGCCCTCCACCGTGCACCGCGTGCTGACCCGCTACGGCCTGGCCCGCCTCACCCACCTGGACCGGGCCACCGGCCGCGTCGTCCGCCGCTACGAACGCGCCCGGCCCGGCGAGCTGGTGCACGTGGACATCAAGAAGCCCGGCAACATCCCCGACGGCGGCGGACACAAGGTCCTGGGCCGGGCCGCAGGCCGCAAAACCCGCTCCGGCGCCGGCTACAGCTACCTGCACACCGCCGTCGACGACCACTCCCGCCCGGCCTACAGCGAGATCCACACCGACGAGAAGAAGGAGACCGCCACCGGCTTCTGGCAGCGGGCCCACACCTTCTTCGCCCGGGCCGGGATCACCGTCGAGCGGGTGCTGACCGACAACGGCTCCTGCTACCGCTCCCGCGACTGGCGCGACCTGCTGACGGCAACCGGGATCGCGCACAAGCGAACCCGGCCCTATCGGCCGCAGACCAACGGCAAGGTGGAGCGGTTCAACCGCGCCCTGCTGGACGAGTGGGCCTACGCCCGCCCCTACCGCTCAGAACAGGAACGACGCGACGCCTTCCCCGGTTGGCTGCACACCTACGATCACCACCGCGGACACCCCGCGCTCAAGGGCCAACCACCCGCCAGCCGCGTCCCCAACCTCTCAGGCCAATACACCTAGTGCTCATGTGACGCCAGGCCACCAAAGCGGGTACGCGGTGATCGCGCAAGGGCCCTGCGGAACGGGACGGGACACGCCGCGACCATGGCCGGACCCTTGACACGCTCATGCCATATCCGGACGATGCCTCGCACGGGAGAGCCACCCGTACCCCCCACCCAGGAGACATCAGCATGCGACTTCGCATACGCGGCTCCCGCGGCAGAAGGCCCGCCACCCTCACGGCCTTACTGGCGCTCGCCGTCGTGGTCCCGCTCGGCGCCGCGACCGGCACCGGCACGGCCACCGGCACCGGCACATCGGCCGCCCTCGCCGCCACCTCGGAGGAGGTCATCCGGCAGTACGAGATCGACGGCCCGTCCACCCCCGCCGAGCGCACCGCCCTCGCCGCCACCGGCGTCTCGATCGACGAGGCCGACTCCCACGCGGTCGTCGTCAGCGCCAACGCCGCACAGGCACGGCGGCTGCGCGCCCTCGGATACAAGCTCGACGCTCTGCCCGCCCCGCCCGACCGCACCGGCGGCAAGGCCCCCGGCACCTCCCTCGGCGCCCTGGACTTCCCCTCCGCCGACTCGCGCTACCACAACTACGCCGAGATGAACGCGGAGATCGACCAGCGACTCCAGCAGTACCCGAACATCATGAGCCGCCGCGTCATCGGCAAGAGCTACCAGGGCCGCGACATCGTCGCCATCAAGATCAGCGACAACGTGGCGGCGGACGAGAACGAGCCCGAGATCCTCTTCACCCACCACCAGCACGCGCGCGAGCACCTCACCGTCGAGATGGCGCTCTACCTGCTGCGCGAACTCGGCGCCGGCTACGGCTCCGACTCCCGGATCACCAACGCCGTCAACAACCGCGAGATCTGGATCGTGCCCGACCTCAACCCCGACGGCGGCGAGTACGACATCGCCTCCGGCTCCTACCGCAGCTGGCGCAAAAACCGCCAGCCCAACGCCGGTTCGACGTCCGTCGGCACGGACATGAACCGCAACTGGAACTTCAAGTGGGGCTGCTGTGGCGGATCCTCCGGCTCGTACGGCTCCGAGACCTACCGCGGCTCGGCCCCCGAGTCCGCGCCTGAGGTGAAGGTCGTCGCCGACTTCGTACGCTCCCGGGTCGTCGGCGGCAAGCAGCAGATCAGGGCCGCCATCGACTTCCACACCTACAGCGAGCTGGTGCTCTGGCCGTACGGCTACACGTACAACGACACCGCCCCCGGCCTCACCCAGGACGACCGCGACGCCTTCGCCGCGGTCGGCCGCAAGATGGCCGCGAGCAACGGCTACACGCCGCAGCAGTCGAGCGACCTCTACATCACGGACGGGTCGATCGACGACTACCTGTGGGGCGCGCACAAGATCTTCAGCTACACCTTCGAGATGTACCCGCGCGGCTCGAGCGGCGGCGGCTTCTACCCGCCGGACGAGGTGATCGAGCGCGAAACCAGCCGCAACCGCGACGCGGTGCTGCAACTGATCGAGAACGCCGACTGCATGTACCGGTCGATCGGCAAGGAGCAGCAGTACTGCGCGTAGTCCCCGAGACCGCCGTGGCATGGACTTCCCTGCCGTGCCACGGCGGTCGCGTGCCTCTGCTCCATTTGCCCCTCCCTGCCCACCGCGACCTGCAGCATCTGCGGAGAGGAGAAGCCCTGCGGCTGCGTGTGCCGATAAATCATCCGGCCAGGTCACGGCCTTGATCACTGATCTTCGGCCGTGCCGTCGCTCGCCCAGCTGTCTTCACCTTGACCGGGGACGGGCGGCATCATGGCCTGTCGTGCTGCTGCGCCTGGCCTATCTCGCCGTGGCGAACACCTTCACGCTCCTGCGCCTGCTGCCGATGAGCGACCGGGAGAAGGACGTGGAGATCCTGGCGCTGCGCCACCAGCTGCTGGTCCTGCAGCGCCAGGTCGGCAGGCCCGCGTTCACCGACACCGACCGCGCAGTCCTCGCCGGCCTGCTCCATCACCTCCCGAGGGAGAAGCTGCGGCACCTCCTGCTGGTACGCCCGGAGACGATTCTTCGCCGGCACCGCGACCTGCTCACGCGACGCCATGCCGCGACCTGCGGGCCGCAGCGGCGAGGACGACCGCGCACCATCCACTCGATCCGCGCCCTGGTCCTGCGCCCGGCCCGCGAAAACAGCTCGTGGGGGTATCGCCGCATCCTCCCCCGGCCTTCGGCCGGGAGGTGCCCCCAGGCGAACTCGCGGCGCTGGGCATCAAGGTCGCCGCCTCCACGGTCTGGGAGATCCTCCGGAAGCACGGCATCCCGCCCGCACCCGAGAGGGAGAGCACCACCCGGGCCCCTTCCTGCGCGGCCAGGCCGACGCGCTGCTCGCCTGCGACCTGTTCGAGACCCGCACCCTGACCGGGGTGCGCCTGTACGTCTTCGCCGTCATCGAACACGCCACCCGGCGCATCCGGATCCTGGGCGCCACCGCGCACCCCACCGCGGACTGGATCGTGCAGCTCGGACGCAACCTCGTCATGGACCTGCAGGACGCAGGCAGCCAGGCCAGGTTCCTGATACGCGACCGCGACTCGAAGTTCACGCAGGCCTTCGACACCGTGCCGGCCGATGCCGGGCTGGAGGTCGTCACCAGCGGTGTCCGGATGCCGAGGATGAACTCCATCATGGAGCGGTGGATACAGACCTGCCGACACGAACTGCTGGACCGCACCCTCATCTGGGACCGGCGCCACCTCCTGCACGCACTACGCGAGTTCGAGTCGCACTACAACGGGCACCGGCCCCACCGGGCCCTGAATCAAGCCGCCCCGCTCCGCTCCCTGTCCGAACCGATCACCGACCCAGGGCGGATCAGACGTCTGGAGATCCGTCGACGAAATCGGCTCGGCGGAATCCTTCACGAGTACCAACACGCAGCCTGAGCTGGGCGGATGAAAAATCGGCACCCGCAGATCGAGTCACGGCACGTCCTTCCCAGTACCCGCTTGAGCTGCGCCGTCGAGCAGTGCGGATGGTCGCCGAGGTGCGGCCGGAGTACGACACCGAGTGGGCCGCGATGAAAGCGGTCGCCCAGAAGCTGGGCATCGGCACGACCGAGACCCTGCGCAAGTGGGTACGGCAGGACCAGATCGATGCCGGCACCCGGCCGGGCACCACGACGGAGGAGTCCGCCGAGCTGAAGCGGCTGAAGAAGGAGAACGCCGGGCTGAAGCGTGCGAACGAGATCCTCAAAGCCGCGGCGCGACACCGGCCGCGTGCCCTCGGACGAGGCAGTGCCCTCATCCCGGAATGATCAGTGATTCGGACGGCTCCAGTGGTAACGCCGGCTGGGGTGGCCAGACGCGCCGGCGTCGCACCGGGCCGTCAGCTACGTCCTGGCCACCGTGCAACGTCGGCGGCCGGACGTCCTGGCCGGAATGCCAGTGCGGCGGCGGCGCCACCGACCCGCGCCAACCGCAGCTGGGCCCTTCCCACAGGCGAGACCTCCGGCTACGCCTCGCCCGCAACGCGCACAGGGGTATGCGCCCGGTGCGGGCCACTGCACGGGGCGCGCGAGTGGGTGGCGCTCAGAGTGCTGGTCGAGCGGCCAGATCGCGGGACTGATCGACTCAGCCGCCGCTCTTGCGCCTGAACGACCGCTGGCTCGCAGCCGGGCCGTGCGCCGCACGCACCTTCGACGCATCCGGGTTGGCGGCGACATCGGCGGCGTCCGCCTGCGCACCGCGCTTGCGCGCCAGGGCTTCGCGGAACTTGCGCTTGAGGTCGTAGTTGCCGTCGCTGTCCGGCGCCAGAGGGGACGTCTCGGGGGCAGCCGGCTCCGAACCTTCCGTAGATGCGGGCTCTGCGGTCATGGTGACCTCCTGGGTTCGGGGAGTGGGCAAGCACAGCTTGTCATGCCGGGCGCGGTGCGGGGCGCCGGCAACATCGTCCTGCTCCGTTTCGGCGGGTATCCCTCTCGCGGCCGAGGGCGTTCGCTTCGTAGGTGAGGCGCACAGGACGGCTTCGGGCCGGGCCGCGGGTTGTCGATCCCGTGGCCAGGAGATTCGCTGCCGGGGCAACGGCTCTCAGCCGCTGCGACGCACGAGGGCGGCCCTGCGGGCCTCGGCGAGCTTGCGGGCCTCGCCCGCCTTTCGGGACTTGCCGCCAGCGCCGCGGGAGGTGCCCTTGCTGGTGCCGAGGCCGCGGAAGGGAGCGTTGGTGTTCTTGGGCCGGGGAACGGCGGGCCCGCCGTCGAGCGGGGTCCCGGAGGGAGCCTTGGCGCCGGTGATCCGGCTCAGCTCCGCCTCGCCCGAGCGCACCTTGGTGACGGTCGGCTCGATGCCGGCCCCGGCCATCATGCGGCTCGTCTCGCGGCGCTGGCCCGCCAGCACGAGCGTGACCACACTGCCGGACTCACCGGCGCGGGCGGTGCGGCCCGCCCGGTGCACATAGTCCTTGGGGTCGGTGGGCGGGTCGACGTTGACCACGAGATCGAGGTCGTCGACGTGCAGGCCACGGGCCGCGACCTTGGTCGCCACCAGAACGGTGATCTGGCCGTTCTTGAACTGCGCCAGGGTCCGTGTGCGCTGTGGCTGGGACTTGCCGCTGTGCAGGGCCCCGGCGTGCACCCCGCTGGCCCGCAGATGCCGGGTGAGCTGGTCGACGGCGTGCTTGGTGTCGAGGAACAGCAGTACGCGGCCGTCGCGGGCGGCGATCTCCGTGGTGACGGCGTAGCGGTCAGGGCCGTGGACGACCAGAACGTGGTGCTCCATCGTCGTGACCGTGCCCGCGGACGGGTCGACCGAGTGGACGACGGGGTCGTGGAGGTAGCGGCGGACCAGCTGATCGACGTCGCGATCGAGAGTGGCCGAGAAGAGCATCCGCTGACCGTCGGGGTGCACCTGGTCGAGCACGTCGGCAACCTGCGGCAGGAATCCCAAGTCGCACATCTGGTCGGCCTCGTCCAGCACGGTGATCCTTACCCGTCCCAGGCGGCAGGCGTTGCGCTCGATCAGGTCGTGCAGGCGTCCGGGGGTGGCGACGACCACCTCGGCTCCCTGGCGCAGCGCGGCAATCTGCCGGCCGATCGACATGCCGCCGACGACCGTGGCCGTCCGCAGCCGCAGTGCCTCGGCGTACGGCGCCAGCGCCTGGGTGACCTGTTGGGCCAGCTCCCGGGTGGGCACAAGGATCAGAGCGAGGGGCTGCTTCGGTTCGGCGCGCCGCCCGGCCGTACGGGTCAGCAGCGGCAGGCCGAAGGCGAGCGTCTTGCCCGATCCGGTGCGCCCGCGCCCCAGGACGTCGCGCCCCTCCAGGGCATCGGGCAGTGTGGCGGCCTGGATCGGAAAGGGTTCGCGCACCCCGAGTCCGCTCAGTGTCCGCAGCACCTCCACCGGCAGTTCCAGACCGGCGAAGGAGGCGGCCGGGGGCAGCGCCGGGGCCGTTGCCCCGGGCTGGGCGGGACCGCCGTGAGCGATGCCGCAGTCATCGGGATGCTTCATGAACAGCCTTCCGCAGGGGAACGTACCGAGGAAGGCCCGGCAGGATTGAACAGCCCACGCACAAGCGGAACCGAACAGGCAGAATCGCCCACCGCGACGACCACGCAAACGCATGAGACTAACACAAGGCATAACATCGCGCCGTGATACCGATCGCCCCTCCCGCGTCGATGACCCGACGCAGCACGACAGCCCTTCCGGCATATCTGGTCCGGGCCCCCAACTCACCGAGATCCGCCGATGCATCACCGGGGTGACCGCCCCACACTTGCCTGCACAAGGGGCTTACGCACGGCGAGATCGTGACCGCCTGAGGCGGCATCGCGAACGGCCGGAGTGGCGATCCTCGGTTCCACAGAAGGCAAGCGCGCCCGTCCAGTCCACCACGGCGGACGTGACCCGGAAGAGCCCCTCCGCTGCACCGAGATTCACCGCTCGACCAGGCCCCGCCTGCTCTGCCTGACAGGTACAGGCCGAAAAAGCGAAACGGCCGGTAAGCCCGTAGGCGCCCGTTCCCTCGTTCGCCTGTGCGGTCGCCACAGGTGACCTTCGCTGCCGCAAGGTCGATACTGCCGGTAGGGGCGCTCCGGCCTCCCCGTGCC
>NZ_POTZ01000509.1 GCF_003236365.1 Streptomyces sp. NTH33 | reverse complement strand
TAGTCGTCGCGCACCTCGGCGACCATGCGCACCGCGCGGCGGCGGAGCTCAAGCGGGTAACGGGAAGGTCGTGCCATGACTCGATCCTTTCATGAAATCGAGTCTCCATTCGAACCGGGGCGGTTCATATTCACGAGAAATGGGTTCTGGCACACATTCCGTGAGCGATCTTGAGTCCGGCTTCACCGGCCTCCAGTGACGCGTGGTCCTCGCAGCTCACGTAACGCGCGCGCCTCCTGCCGGCGAGAGCCAGCAAGATCTTTCACGGAATGTACGCCAGAACCGAGAAATGACGTCACCCGTCAGGGACTGACTAGTGTTCTTGAAGCTGAAAACTCGCTGTCGTCCAGGCACGGCGCTGTGCCAAGATCCGGCGCATGCCAGTTCGATACCCGCGCCCCCTGCGTCCCGGTGACCGTGTCGGTGTGACCGCTCCGTCGAGTGGAGTCGCGAAAGCATTGCTTGAGCGGCTGAATGTCGCCCTCTGTGACGTGCAGGCACGCGGGTACGAGGTCGTCGTCGGGCAGTGTATGGACGGTTCCGGACATGTCAGCGCCCTGGCCGCCGACCGCGCGAGCGAGCTGATGTCGATGCTGACCGATCCCACCATCCGGGCCGTCGTGCCGCCATGGGGCGGAGAGACCGCGATCGACCTGATCCCGCTGCTCGACTGGGACCGGCTGCGCGAGGCGGAGCCGACCTGGCTCGTCGGGTTCTCCGACATCTCCACCCTCATCACACCGCTGACACTGCTCACCGGCACGGCGACTCTCCACGGCAACAACCTCATGGACACGCCCTACCGCGTACCCGAGGGACTGCTGTCGTGGCTCGATATCGTCGCCGCACCTTCGGGCCACCGGTTCACGCAGGCCCCGCCTGGCCGCCACCGGGCCGCAGGCTTCGACGACTTCGCCGCCTTCCCCGACATACGTGAGTACACGCTCGACTCGCAGGGCACCTGGACCCGGCTCGACAACGGTGGCGACGTGGAGGCTGAGGGCAGGCTGATCGGCGGCTGCATCGAGACGCTGTGCAATCTCACGGGGACGCCCTACCTCGACGTCACGACTTTCGCCCGCAACGAGTCCCCGGAGGGGCTCCTCGTGTACGTAGAGGCAGCCGAACACGACGCCTTCACCATCTGCCGAAACCTGCACGGCATGAGGCTCGCTGGATTCTTCGACCGGGCGAACGCGATTCTCGTCGGCCGGACCAGCGCACCGGACAACAGCTCCCTCAGTCAGCACGAAGCCGTCCTCGATGCTCTCGGCTCCCTGAACGTGCCGATCATCGCTGACATCGAGTGCGGCCACGTCCCGCCTTACATGCCGATCGTCAACGGAGCCTACGGCCGCATCGTTCACTCACCGAGTCGAAGCGAGCTGACGCAGACGTTGGGCTGACGTTCCAGTCCAGGCGCCCGGCGCTCAGGGGGTACGGCGGTTCAGGCACTTTCCCTTCCACGCACCCTCGTCCAGCCGGTGCAGGTCCTTGCTGGTCAGCGCCGGGTCATTGTGGTGATGAGTGCTCAGTTCAGATCTGAGATACGACGCGTGCATCGTGTCGGCGGCCCCGGACTGCTCCTGGAGTTGATCCGGGACCGCCGTGCATCGGTGGTCAGCCGGCTTTGGCGGGTTCCTCGGCCCGGGCCCGGGTGCTGGCCAGGCGGTAGGAGTCGGTGCCGGTCTCGATGATCGTGCCGTTGAAGGTGAGCCGGTCGACGATGGCCGCGCAGAGCCGGGAATCGGTAAAGGTCTTCGTCCAGCCCCCGAACGACTCGTTGGAGGCGATGGCGACGCTGTTCTTCTCCTCCCGCTCGGTCAGGACCTGGAACAGCAGCTCAGCGCCGTGCCGGTCGAGTTCCATGTAGCCGAGTTCGTCGATGCACAAAAGGTCGACGCGGCCATAGCGGGCGATGGTCTTGTTCAGCTGCTTCTCGTCGGCGGCCTCGACCAGCTCGTTCACCAGCTTCGTGGCGAGCGTGTAGCGGACCTGGTAGCCCTTCATGGCGGCCTCGGTGCCCAGGGCGATCAGCATGTGCAACTTGCCGGTGCCGGAGTCGCCGATCAGGCAGAGCGGCTGCCCCTTCTTGATCCACTCGCAGCTGGCGAGCGTGTTTACGGTGGCCGGGTCGACGTTCGGGTTGGCGGCGAAGTCGAAGGTTCGCAGCGACTTCTCCCGCGGGAACCCGGCTGCCTTGATCCGCCGCTCCGAGCGGCGGCGGGCCCGGTCGTCGCACTCCGCCATCAGCAGCTCGGCGAGGAAGCCGCGGTAGGTCATCTGGTCCTTGGCCGCCCGATCGGCGATCTCGGCGAACTCCTGCCGGATCGACGGAAGCCGCAGCAGACGGCAGGCGGTGTCGATGGCCGTGGTGGCGGCCTGCTCGGTCAGGCCTCGCTGGCGGGGCAGGGTCACTGTGCTTCTCCCTCTCGCTGGTCACCGCCGCTGACGCGACGGCGTCGGAGCAACTGGTCATAGGGCGTCACCGAGGGCAGCGGCCTAGTGTCCGGCGGCAGGTGAGCCAGCTTCCACTCGTGCAGGAACGTCACCGTCGCCGACGGCTGCCCGGCCGGAGCGGACGGCAGCACGGGCGCCGGGGGTTCGTCCTCGGCCTGGGCGGCCTTGCGGGCCTCGAGCGCGACCGCGTCCGCGGTCAGGGCCCCGGCACGTAGTGCGGAGGCCAGTCCGGCGACCAGGTGCTCGTGCGGGATGTGCCGACCCAGCAGGAGCACCTCGATCAGGGCCCGGGTGCCCTCGGTATCGCCGTGTGCCTTGACCGCCGCGGCCCACCACGCATCGTGGACGGGGGTGAACTTGCCGGCCGAGCGGGCCTGCTCCAGCGCGGTCGCGCCAGGGAAGGCGCCCGGCTTGCGGATCAGGGCCTTCAGGTAGTGGTCCAGCTCCAGGCGGCAGCCACCCTTCGCGATCAGCCGCTCGTGTCGGGCCACCTCCACGTTCCTGTCGTAGACCACCAGGTGAGAAGCATGCAGAAGCACCCGCACCCGCCTGCCGATCAGCCTCACCGGCACCGAGTAGCGGTTGGTGCGGACCGCGATCTGGCTGTAGCGGTCAACCCGCGGCGTGAACACCCGCCCGGTCTCGAACGGCTCCTCCGGCAGCGGCAGCAGCAGCGGCCGCTCGACCTCGAAGTACTCGTCGATCGTCCGCGGCCGGGACCCGATCCGGCGCCGGCCGTCGTGTCGGTCCCACTGCTCGACCAGCTCGTTCAGCTCCGCCAGTGAGTCGACCTCGGGCACCGGGGTGAAGTGGTTGCGGCGGAAGTAGCCGATTTGGCCCTCGACGCCGCCCTTCTCGTGGGCGCCGTCGATGCCGGGCCGGCAGTAGAAGCTCTCGATGGCGAAGTGCGACTTGAAGGCGATCCACCGGTCGGTCTCCACCCGCGCCCGGCTCAGCCCCAGCACCCGGGCGACAGCGGCCTTCAAGTTGTCGTAGCGGACCTTGCTCCGGGGGACGCCGCCCAGCGTCCGCAGCGCGTGCACGTGCCCTTCGAAGAAGGATTCCTGGCCGCAGGAAGCGAAGACACGGTGCACGGCCTTGCCCGAGTAGGACAGCCGGAAGGAGAACAGGTAGCAGGTGACCAGCTCGCCGGCGAGGCGCACGCTGACATCGCCGAAGTCGACCTCGGCCTCCATGCCGGGCTGGTGGGTTTGGGGCACGAATGCTTCCAGCGGGGCCTTGCCGGACTCCACCAGGATCCGCGGCTTCCGGTCCGCGACGTAGCGCCGGACCATCTGGTAGGAGACGTCGGCGCCGTGCTCTTCGACCAGGCGGTGGAAGATCCGCGTGACCGTGTGCCGCTGCTTGCGCGGCGCATCCAGGTCCGCCCGCAGCATCCCGTCGATCACCGGCTTGTACGGATCCAGCGCGGTCGGGCGCGGCGGCAGCTTCTTCCGCGGCTCCGGCCAGACCGAGTCCACCGCCCTGCGGACCGTTCGCCACGACACGTTGTACTTGCGCTCGATCTCCCGCATCGTCATGCCGCCGCGGTGGTCGCGCCGGATCGCGGCGTACAGCTCGACCTTCGACATCTGCGGCATGACCAGGGCCTTTCACCAGGAACATCCCGATGCTCCCGTGGCAAGGACCCCAGTGAGCCTCCGCCAACTTGAAGACGCAGGTCAAAGGGCTGGTGTGACCGGTTCTCGGGTCGCTCACGCTGGTCGCGGGCGGCAGTCCGCAGAGTAGATCGTCTGGCGGAGCGGTCGGTTCGCCAGTTCCTGCTCACTGTGGCCGGGCCGCCTTCTACGATCCGGTGCGTGGATCCCGAGCTGCTGGAACGGATCACCGCGCGGCGCGCGGAACTGGACGAACTCGAGGAACAGCTGGCCAACCAGCTGGCGGAAATACGGGCGGAGCGGGACGAACTCGCCGTCGCCGAACGTGTCCTTGAGCGGGTGAGCGAGCAGATCGCCGACGAGCGCGCCTCAGCCGCGCCAGCGCCCGGGCAGGTGGGTGGGCGGGCGGTGATGCTGATCCCGCACCGCGCGCCGGACGTGGAGGAGACCATGCTTCCGCCGGACTACCAGCGCATCCTCGCCGTCGTGCGGCAGGCGGCCGGGCCGGTCATGGCCCGGCAGGTCGGCGAGAGGCTGGGGATGGACGTGCCCTTGCCGAAAATCTCGTCCATGCAGGTCAGGCCGCATGGTGGTACTCGTGGAGGGTGCCGCCGAGGCGATCGCGGCGGCGTATGTCGAGGCGGGCGATCTCGTCCGGATCAGTGATCGGCGTG
>NZ_POTZ01000508.1 GCF_003236365.1 Streptomyces sp. NTH33 | reverse complement strand
GGGTGGGTGAGGCCGGCGCGGATGCCGGGCGCGAGCCCCCGCGCCGGTCGGCGGGGGCCCGCAGGGCCAGGCGGCTGTGCCCGGGGGCACAGGGGTCGTCGAGGGTTCCGTCCGGAGGGCCTGCCGCGGCGTTGAGGCCGGCCCTCCTCGCGGCCGGGGTCAGCCGGAGCGGCGCAGGGCCTCGGAGAGGCGCGCGGCGGAGTCGATGACCGCCTGGGCGTGCATGCGGCCGGGGTGGCGTGTGAGGCGCTCGATGGGGCCGGAGACCGAGACCGCGGCCACCACGCGGTTGGAGGGGCCGCGTACGGGCGCGGAGACGGATGCGACGCCCGGCTCGCGCTCGCCGATCGACTGGGCCCAGCCCCGGCGCCGTACGCCCGACAGGGCGGTCGCCGTGAAGCGGGCCCCCTGCAGGCCGCGGTGCAGCCGCTCCGGCTCCTCCCAGGCCATCAGGACCTGCGCCGAGGAGCCCGCCTTCATCGTGAGCGTGGAGCCGACCGGGACCGTGTCCCGCAGACCGGACAGACGCTCCGCCGCGGCGACGCAGATGCGCATGTCGCCCTGGCGGCGGTAGAGCTGCGCGCTCTCGCCCGTCACGTCCCGCAGATGCGTGAGCACCGGACCGGCGGTGGCGAGCAGACGGTCCTCGCCCGCCGCCGCGGCCAGCTCCGCCAGGCGCGGGCCGAGGATGAACCGGCCCTGCATGTCCCGCGCCACCAGGCGGTGGTGTTCCAGAGCCACGGCCAGCCGGTGGGCCGTGGGTCGTGCCAGTCCGGTGGCCGTGACCAGGCCCGCGAGGGTGGCCGGACCGGACTCCAGAGCGCTCAGGACAAGGGCTGCCTTGTCCAGAACGCCGACGCCGCTACTGTTGTCCATGCAACGATACTTGCGTCTCACTCTGTGAAACGCAAGTTCAATTTTCCGTGGAACGCGCCACTCTGGAATCACAGGCGGCCTGCGGACCGACGGGCCCGGCGGCGGTCGCCCGGTCATGGGGGAGCGGGCGACCGCATCCTCAGGATTTCTAGTTGGGTCGGCGCGTTCCGCGTTCGGCCGGAGGGAAAGCGATGGCTAGGACACTCGCAGAGAAGGTCTGGGACGACCACGTCGTCCGGCGCGCCGAGGGCGAGCCCGACCTCCTCTTCATCGATCTGCACCTGCTGCACGAGGTGACCAGCCCCCAGGCCTTCGACGGCCTGCGCAAGAGCGGCCGCACCGTGCGCCGGCTCGACCTGACCATCGCCACCGAGGACCACAACACCCCGACCCTCGACATCGACAAGCCCATCGCGGACCCGGTCTCCCGCGTCCAGCTGGAGACCCTGCGCAAGAACTGCGCCGACTTCGGCGTCCGGCTGCACCCGCTGGGCGACGTCGAGCAGGGCGTCGTCCACGTCGTCGGACCGCAGCTGGGTCTGACCCAGCCCGGCACCACCGTCGTCTGCGGCGACTCGCACACCTCCACGCACGGCGCCTTCGGCGCGCTGGCGTTCGGCATCGGCACCTCGCAGGTCGAGCACGTACTGGCCACCCAGACCCTGCCGATGGGCCGCCCGAAGACGATGGCGATCACCGTCGACGGCGAACTGCCCGAGGGCGTCACGGCCAAGGACCTGATCCTGGCGATCATCGCGAGGATCGGCACCGGCGGCGGCCAGGGCTACATCCTGGAGTACCGCGGCCCCGCCATCGAGAAGCTCTCGATGGAAGCCCGCATGACCATCTGCAACATGTCGATCGAGGCCGGCGCCCGCGCGGGCATGATCGCCCCGGACGAGACCACCTTCGAATACCTCAAGGGCCGCCCGCACGCCCCCGAGGGCGAGGACTGGGACGCGGCCGTCGCGTACTGGAAGACCCTCAGGACCGACGACGACGCCGTCTTCGACGCCGAGGTCGTCATCGACGCCGCCGAACTCGCCCCGTTCGTCACCTGGGGCACCAACCCCGGCCAGGGTGCGCCGCTTTCGGCCTCCGTCCCCGACCCGGCTTCGTACGAAGACGCTTCGGAGCGCCTGGCCGCCGAAAAGGCCCTGGAGTACATGGGGTTGGAGGCCGGCCAGCCGCTGCGCTCCATCAAGGTGGACACCGTCTTCGTAGGCTCCTGCACCAACGGCCGTATCGAGGACCTGCGCGCCGCCGCCGCGATCCTGCGGAGCCGCAAAGTCGCCGACGGCGTACGGATGCTGGTCGTCCCCGGCTCCGCGCGCGTGGGCCTGCAGGCCGTCTCCGAGGGCCTGGACGTGGTCTTCAAGGAGGCCGGCGCCGAATGGCGGCACGCGGGCTGCTCGATGTGCCTGGGCATGAACCCCGACCAGCTCGCCCCCGGCGAGCGCTCCGCCTCCACCTCCAACCGCAACTTCGAGGGCAGGCAGGGCAAGGGCGGCCGCACCCACCTGGTCTCCCCGCAGGTCGCCGCCGCCACCGCGGTCCTGGGCCACCTGGCCTCCCCGGCCGACCTGTCCGACGCCGACACCCGTACGCCCGCTGGAGTCTGAGAGATCATGGAAGCCTTCACCACCCACACCGGCCGGGCCGTCCCGCTGCGCCGCAGCAACGTCGACACCGACCAGATCATCCCCGCCCACTGGCTCAAGAAGGTCACGCGCGACGGGTTCGAGGACGGGCTGTTCGAGGCCTGGCGCAAGGACCCCGAGTTCGTGCTCAACCGCCCCGAGCGCCAGGGCGCCACGGTCCTGGTGGCCGGCCCCGACTTCGGCACCGGATCCTCCCGCGAGCACGCCGTCTGGGCGCTGCAGAACTACGGCTTCAAGGCCGTGATCTCCTCCCGCTTCGCGGACATCTTCCGGGGCAACTCGCTGAAGAACGGCCTGCTCACGGTGGTCCTGGACCAGAAGATCGTGGACGCGCTGTGGGAGCTCACCGAGAACGACCCCCAGACCGAGGTGACCGTCGACCTGGTCGCCCGCGAGGTGCGCGCCGAGGGCATCACCGCCCCCTTCGAGCTGGACGAGAACTCCCGCTGGCGGCTGCTGAACGGGCTGGACGACATCTCCATCACCCTGCAGAGCGAGGCCGACATCGCCGCCTACGAGGCGAAGCGCCCCTCCTTCAAGCCGCGCACCCTGCCGGTCTGACCCGGCGCCCCGGCCGGTGATCGACAACTGAGCCGGCCCCCGATCCGGCACCCGGGCAGGTCGAGTTTCGGCCACCGCGCAACCCCGCTGTACCCCTGATCACCCCGATCGGGGGTACAGCCGTTTCCGGGCCCGCAAACCCCGCCGCGCCGCCGTTTCCGCTCCCAACGTCCCACGTTATGACGGGTGTTGCCGGGGTAAACGGGGTCCAGGGTCCCGGTCGGCGAAGGTGCCAGGAGGGCTGCCAGAGGCGGTAGTTGCCCCCCAGCGCAGGCGACAACTCGCCCCAGATGGCACAATCTGTGCATGGACAACGACGGCCAACTCCAGCTCTATGCGGCGGTCGCGGCCCAACTCAAGGAAGCGCACGCAAGGGTGCGCGCACTGCAAGTCCCGGAGGGCGTACGGATGGCGCTGACCCGGAAGCTGCTGATCATTACGGCGGCGGCCAAACACGATCTTGCCGGTGCGACAAGGCGCCTGGAGAGGTTCACGGCAGACCTCGACAAGGGCCGAATCCCCGGTGAGGAAGGCTGAACAGCCCGAGACCGTTGAGTCCGTTGCGACACAAGGGTGATTAGCCCGTTTCGTGTTTGATTTGCGGTATATATCCGCCTAACGTGCGAAAAGCTTGAACACTTTCGTTCCGGCAGGGTCTCCGAAGGGGAAGACGTGAACAAGGCGCAGCTCGTAGAAGCGATTGCCGACAAGATGGGCGGCCGCCAGCAGGCCGCCGATGCCGTCGACGCGGTACTGGACGCCATCGTCCGCGCGGTCGTCGCGGGAGACCGGGTCTCGGTCACCGGCTTCGGGTCCTTCGAGAAGGTCGACCGTCCCGCCCGCTACGCGCGCAACCCGCAGACGGGTGAGCGGGTGCGGGTCAAGAAGACCTCCGTTCCCCGCTTCCGGGCCGGCCAGGGTTTCAAGGACCTGGTGAGCGGCTCGAAGAAGCTTCCGAAGAACGACATCGCCGTGAAGAAGGCGCCCAAGGGCAGCCTCACCGGCCCGACCGCCACCATCGCCAAGGCCGCCGGCAAGAAGGCGGCCGCCAAGAAGGCGACGGGCGCGGCGAAGAAGGCCGCCGCGAAGAAGGTCACCGCGGCGGCGAAGAAGGCCACCGCCAAGCAGGCCGCCGGGGCGAAGAAGACCACGGCGGCCGCCAAGAAGACGACGGCCACGAAGGCCGCCGCCAAGAAGACCACGGCCAAGAAGGCTCCGGCGAAGAAGGCGACGGCCAAGAAGGCCCCCGCCAAGAAGTCGACCGCCCGCAAGACCACGGCCAAGAAGACCACCACCCGCGGCAAGTAGGGGCACAGAGGTACTCACGCGCCTTGGCCGGACTCCCGAGGGAGCCCGGCCCGCGGTGTGTCCGCCGCTCCTGCGGCTGGTGGGGGCCGTGTTGCGCGAGATGCCCGGCCCGCTCGGCCGGTTCAGAAGGTCTGCAGCGTCACCAGAGTGATCCGCAGGCCGTCCCCCTCGCCCTCCGTCTCGATCCGCACCCGCTGCCCGGGACGCAGCAGCCGCAGACCGCCCGCGTCGAACGCCGGCGCCTCGAAGGGCACCGGGGTGCCGTCGTCCAGGAGTACCTGCCCGCTGCGGCTTTCGGGATCGTACGTGTATGCGGTCGCCTGCATGGCGGCAGCCTACTGCCCCCTCAC
>NZ_POTZ01000507.1 GCF_003236365.1 Streptomyces sp. NTH33 | reverse complement strand
GCTGCGGGCAGGGCGGCGGCAGTGAGGGCCAGGGGCCGCCGGCCGCCGCCACCGCCACCGTTCCGTCCAGGCCCGTGGAGACGTACGCGCAGGCGTCGGCCGCGGCCGGGGCGGCCGGCCCGCCCACGCACGTCCAGGCCAGGACCGCCGGCGCCAACACCCGCAGCATCAGGGCGGATCGGTTCGGTTCGGGTCGTTGCACTCCATGCACGACCGAGATCATGAGCTCTGGCGGACCGGGGCACGCCGCGGTGCCCGTGGATTGCCCCGAAGGTGGGAAGTGGCAGGTCAGGGGGTTTGACCGGCCGACCGGCGCGCCGCCGTGGAGGGGTACGCGCGTACGGATCGGCCGGAACGTGCCGCAGGTTCCGGAAAGAAATCCGCGTCGCCGTTGAACACAACCAGCACCCCCGTGCGTACCCAGTGTCGTGCGGCGGCGCAGCAGGGCGCTGCGACACCCTTGGGATTATGGGGAGTTGACGATGAACACCTCCTGGCGGAGCGCCTCTCTCGTGGCGACGGCCGCGGCTGTGCTGGCGTTGACGACGGCGTGCGGTCAGGAAACCCCTTCGGCGGGCAGCCAGAACGTGGGTGCGACGGCCGCGGCCGGCGGCTTCGGCAGCTCCGGAGCGGGGACCGGCACCGGGGTCGGCGCCGGGGCCGGCGCAGGCAACGGTTACGGTGCCGACGGCCGGCAGGATTCCGCGGACGTGCCGAAGCCCGCCGGACAGCTCACGGTCTCCACCAACGCGGAGCTGGGCAAGGTGGTGACCGACAGCGCCGGGATGACCCTGTACCGCTTCGACGAGGACACGGCCGAGCCCCCCAAGTCCAACTGCGACGGCGGCTGCGCCACGGCCTGGCCGCCCGTTCCCGCCGACGACGCCACCGCCGGTCCCGGCATCGACAAGGCCCTGCTCGGCGAGGTCACCCGCGCCGACGGCACCAAGCAGCTGACGATCGGCGGCTGGCCCGCGTACCGTTACGCGAAGGACACCGAGGTCGGTGAGACCAACGGCCAGGGCGTGAACGGCAAGTGGTTCGCCCTGGCGTCCGACGGCAAGAAGGCCTCGCTGGCGAGTCTGCCGGGCCTGTCGGTGAGGAAGACCGAGCTGGGCGACGTCGTCGTCGACAAGAACGGCATGACGGTCTACCGCTTCACCAAGGACCAGGCGTGGCCGAAGTCGGTCTCCGCCTGCACCGGTTCCTGCCTGGAGAAGTGGCCGGCCGTGGCGCCCGTCGCCGAGAACGACGTCAAGGGCATCGTGAAGAAGGGCCTGATGCCCTTCACCCGGCCGGACGGAGTCAAGCAGATGTCCATCGGCTGCTGGCCCATCTACACCTTCGCCGGGGACAAGAAGCCCGGGGACGTCAACGGTCAGGGCATCGGCGGCACCTGGTTCGCCGTCTCGCCCGACGGCAAGCCGATCGGCGCGCCGAAGTAGACCGCCCTCCCGGGTCAGGACAGACCGGCCGCCCCCTCCGCGCCGCACGGAGGGGGCGGTCCGCTGTGTGCGCACATCGGGGCGGATCGCCGTGATGCGGGCGTGAAGGGTGATCCGCGACCGCGGGCGGTGACCGGGAACGGATGGTCAATTTCCTTTTCGGCTCGCCCCGTTGGCAGGCGATCAGTAGCCTTCGGCTCGAACACCGGATCGCCTACGCCTTGGAGAGACAGATGGAGCGTCCCGCTTGGGCCCCACGGAGTATCGACATCTCGGTGCCGAGCGTCGCTCGTATCTACGACTACTACCTGGGCGGTTCGCACAACTTCGAGGTGGACCGGGAAGCGGCCCGCAGGGCCATGGAGTTCATGCCGGGACTGCCCAAGGTCATGCAGGCGAACCGGGCCTTCATGCGCCGCGCCGTGGACTTCGCCCTGGAGGAGGGCATCACCCAGTTCCTGGACATCGGCTCCGGCATCCCCACCTTCGGCAGCGTGCACGAGGTCGCCCAGGCCGCCCGCCCCGGCGCGCGTGTGGTGTACGTCGACCACGACCCGGTGGCCGTCGCCCACAGCCAGGCGGTCCTCGAGGGCAACGAGGACGCGGACGTGGTCGCGGCCGATCTGCGCAAGCCCCGGGAAATCCTCGAAAGCCCCCTGGTGCGACGGCTGATCGACCTGAACCGGCCAGTCGCACTGCTTCTCGTTGCCATACTGCACTTCGTGGAAGACGCGGACGACCCCTACCAGGCGGTGGCCGAGCTGCGCGACGCGCTCGCGCCCGGCAGCCTCCTCATCCTCACGCACGCCTCGCACGAGGGAATCCCGCTCCCCGAGGAGCGCAGCGAGTCCGTGGTCGACGTCTACAAGGACATCCGCAACCCGTTGATCATGCGCTCGCGCGACGAGATCGCGCGGTTCTTCGAGGGGTACGACATGGTGGAACCCGGGCTGGTGCCGTTGGCGTCCTGGCGGTCCCGTACGGCACCGGAGGACGAGGACCCCTATGCCTTCTCCGGTTTCGCCGGCGTGGGACGTACGGCGTGAGCGCGGAACCGGACGGGCCGGAGGACAGACTGCGCCGGCTGACGACGATCTGGAGCCGGGCGGTCTTCCCGGTGACCTCCACGTCGCTGACCCGCCCGGAGTTCGAGGAACGGCTCCTGCCGCTCGCCCGCCGCCTGAGCAGGGCGCTGCTGGCCAGGGCCTTCGACGCCGCGGAGGGCGAGGCGGCCGGCGCCGCGCTGGTCGACGCGCACTGCACCGCGCCCGAGGCGCTCAGCCGCACGCTGGACTGCCTCGACGCCTACCTCGTGCTCTACTGCGGGGAGGGCGGCGACCAGGAGGACCTGAGGGCCCGCTGCTCCCGGCTGCAGCACGCGATGGCGGCCGGGTTCGCGCGGGCGCTGCGCGAGCGCGCGCTGGCCGAGCAGGAGGCGATCGCGCAGGCCGCGCTGCGCGCCCAGGGCGTGGTCGCGCAGGCGCTGCACGCCAGCGAGGCGCGCTTCCGCGCGGTGTTCGAGGGCGCGGCGATAGGCATCGGCATAGCCGACCTGGAGGGCAACGTCCTGCAGGTCAACGGTGCGCTGCTGCGCATGTTCGGCGGCTCCGAGCAGGGCCTGCGCAGCCGCAACGTACAGGACTGGACGCACACCGAGGACGCGCCGCAGGTGTGGCGGCTGTACGAGGAGCTGGTGCGCGGCGAACGCGAGCACTACCACGTGGAGAAGGCCTTCTACCGCCCCGACGGAACGGTCCTGTGGACCAACCTGACGGTCTCCCTCCTGCGCGACGCCGACGGCAACCCGCAGTACCAGCTCGCCCTGATGGAGGACACCACCGAGCGGCGGCTGCTCAACCTCCGCCTGCGCTACGAGGCCACCCACGACGCGCTGACCGGCCTGCCCAACCGCACGCTGTTCTTCGAGCGGCTGGAGAAGGCGCTGAACGCGGGCGAGGGCCGGCGCTTCGGCCTGTGCTACCTCGACCTGGACGGCTTCAAGACCATCAACGACAGCCTCGGACACGCGGCCGGCGACCGGCTGCTCGTCGAGGTCGCCGACCGGCTCCAGGCGTGCGCGACCGCACCCGGCGAGATGGTCGCCCGGCTCGGCGGCGACGAGTTCGTCGCGCTGACCACCGGGACCGGCACCCGGCACGAGGCCGACGAGCTCGCCGCCCGCATCATGAACGCGCTGGTCGCCCCCATCCGCATCGAAGGCCGCGAGCTGACCGTGCGCGGCAGCATCGGCGTCGTCGAGGGCCCGGTGGGGGAGCGCAGCGCGGCGGAGGTGCTGCGCAGCGCGGACATCACCATGTACCGGGCCAAGTCGGCCGGCGGCAACCGCTTCGAGCTCGCCGACCCCGAGGCCGACGCCCGCACCATCACCCGGCACGGGCTGACCACGGCGCTGCCGGCGGCCCTGGAGCGGGGCGAGTTCTTCATCGAGTACCAGCCGCTGGTGCACCTCGGCGACGGCAGCGTACGGGGCGCCGAGGCGCTGGTGCGGTGGCTGCACCCGCAGCACGGCATCATCGGCCCCGACCGGTTCATCCCGCTCGCCGAGCACACCGGGCTGATCGTCCCGCTGGGCCGCTGGGTCATGGAGCAGTCGGTACGTCAGGCCCGCGAGTGGCGGGAGTTGCACCCCGCCGGGTCCGCGGGCCCCCTGCGCATCAACGTCAACCTCTCGCCCTGCCAGCTCCACCACCCCCATCTCGTCCAGGACACCGTCGAGATCCTGGACGAGATGGGGGTGCGGCCGGACGCCCTCTGCCTGGAGGTCACCGAGTCGGCGCTGATCGGCGCGGACGACGACCTGCTCAAACCGCTGCGGCGGCTCGCCGAGATGGGCGTCGACATCGCCCTGGACGACTTCGGCACCGGCTACTCCAACCTGGCCAACCTGCGCCGGCTGCCGGTGAGCGTCCTCAAGCTGGACCGTTCCTTCACCCAGGGCATGCAGCAGTTCCCGGCCGACCCCGTCGACCTCAAGATCGTCGAGGGCATCGTGTCCCTCGCCCACAGTCTGGGCCTGGCGGTCACGGTGGAGGGCGTGGAGACCGGCGCCCAGGCCGAACAACTCCGCCTGCTCGGCTGCGACACGGCCCAGGGCTGGTACTACGCCCGCCCGGGCCCCCCGGAACGCCTGCACGAACTGGCACTGGCGGACGCGACGGGCTGACCGGGGACACCCGGGCCAGGGCTTCAGGGGCGCGGGGAACTGCGCGACCAGCCCCCACGCACCCGCACCCGAACACGTTCCCCCGGGGGCTGAGGGGCGAAGCCCCCAGCGGGGTCGAAGGGGCGCGGAGCCCCTGGG
>NZ_POTZ01000506.1 GCF_003236365.1 Streptomyces sp. NTH33 | reverse complement strand
CGCCCGAGCAGACGGTCGAGAACGTGAAGGCCGACGTGGCCGAGATCAAGGAGAGCGCACACCGATGACCCAGCCTCGCCGCCTCGGCCCTGCGGCTGCTGGTTTTGCGGCTGCTGGTCCTGCGGCTGCTGCGGCTGGTCCTGCGGTGCTCCGAAGCCGCCCTGCGGCGGCTGGTTGGGCGGCTGAGTCATCAGCGCCGTTCCCCCCTCGATCCACTGATTTTTGGCCCCGCCCTGAGGCACGCGATGGACCCAGAGCCGTACTCGGAAATGTCACAGACGGTTCCTTCTTATCACCCGCCGCTGACATACCACCGGCCCACAGGGGTCCCTGTTCCCAAGGGAGAACCGGCCCGTGATGCGCCTGTTACGCGCCTTCACGCCCCCTTCACGCGGCGCACGCGCCGGCCTTCACACGCCCTGGGCGTCCTCGGCGAGTTCGAGCCAGCGCATCTCCAGCTCCTCCCGCTCGCCCGTCAGCGCGCGCAGCTCGGCGTCGAGTTCGGCGACCTTCGAGAAGTCGGTGGCGTGCTCGGCGATCCGCGCGTGCAGCGCGGTCTCCTTCCCGGAGATGCGGTCCAGCTGCCGCTCGATCTTCTGCAGTTCCTTCTTCGCGGCGCGCAGTTCGGCGGCGCTCTTCTCCGGCCCGGCCTTCTCGGCGGCGGGCGCCGGGGCCGGGGCGGCGGCCGCGGCCTGCTGCTCCATCCGCTGCCGCCGCTCCAGGTACTCGTCGATGCCGCGCGGCAGCATCCGCAGCGTGCCGTCGCCGAGGAGGGCGTACACCGTGTCGGTGGTGCGCTCGACGAAGAAGCGGTCGTGGGAGATCACGATCATCGAGCCGGGCCAGCCGTCGAGGACGTCCTCGAGCTGGGTGAGGGTCTCGATGTCGAGGTCGTTGGTGGGCTCGTCGAGGAAGAGGACGTTGGGCTCGTCCATGAGCAGGCGCAGCAGCTGCAGCCGGCGCCGCTCACCGCCGGACAGGTCGCCCACCGGCGTCCACTGCTTCTCCTTGTTGAAGCCGAACGTCTCGCACAGCTGCCCGGCGGTCATCTCCCGCCCCTTGCCGAGGTCGACGCGCTCGCGCACCTGCTGCACGGCCTGGAGCACCCGCCACTCCGGGTCGAGTTCGGCGACCTCCTGGGAGAGGTAGGCGAGCTTCACGGTCTTCCCGACGGCGATCCGCCCGCCGGCGGGCTGTTCCTCGCCCTCGGTGCGGGCGGCGTCCGCCATCGCCCGCAGCAGGGAGGTCTTGCCGGCGCCGTTGACGCCGACGAGGCCGACCCGGTCGCCCGGCCCGAGCTGCCAGTTCACGTGCTTGAGCAGCACCTTGGGCCCGGCCTGCACGGTGACGTCCTCGAGGTCGAAGACGGTCCTGCCCAGCCGCGAGGAGGCGAACTTCATCAGCTCGCTGCTGTCCCGCGGCGGCGGCACGTCCTTGATCAGCTCGTTGGCGGCCTCCACGCGGAAGCGCGGCTTGGACGTGCGGGCGGGAGCGCCGCGGCGCAGCCAGGCCAGTTCCTTGCGGACCAGGTTCTGCCGCTTGGTCTCCTCGGTGGCGGCGATGCGCTCGCGCTCGGCGCGGGCGAAGACGTAGTCGGAGTAGCCGCCCTCGTACTCGTACACGGTTCCGCGCTGCACGTCCCACATGCGCGTGCACACCTGGTCCAGGAACCACCGGTCGTGGGTGACGCACACGAGCGCGGAGCGGCGCTCGCGCAGGTGCCGGGCCAGCCAGGAGATGCCCTCCACGTCGAGGTGGTTGGTGGGCTCGTCCAGGACGATCAGGTCCTGTTCCTCGATGAGCAGCTTGGCCAGCGCGATCCGCCGCCGCTCACCGCCGGACAACGGCCCGATGACGGTGTCCAGTCCCTTGGGGAACCCGGGCAGGTCCAGCCCGCCGAACAGCCCGGTCAGTACGTCGCGGATCTTGGCGTTGCCCGCCCACTCGTGGTCGGCCAGGTCCCCGATGACCTCGTGCCGCACGGTCGCCGCGGGGTCGAGGGAGTCGTGCTGCGTGAGCACACCGATCCGCAGCCCGCCCGAGTGCGTGACCCGCCCGGTGTCGGCCTCCTCCAGCCTGGCCAGCATCCGGATCAGGGTGGTCTTGCCGTCACCGTTGCGCCCGACGACGCCGATCCGGTCTCCTTCGGACACGCCGAGCGAGACGCCGTCGAGCAGGGCACGGGTGCCGTACACCTTGCTGACGTTCTCGACATTGACCAGGTTGACGGCCATTTCACTCCTGTGCGCGGGGGTCGGTCAGCCTTCAAGCGTAGGGCCTTGGGAGAAGGAGCCGGAACGTCGGAGTTCCGTCACTCTTTGTGATGACATGATCGGGAAAGGGCCGCTACGGTGGAGAAGCAGACAGCAGGATCCCGTCCATGGGAGGAACTATGACTGCCGAGTCCGTGAAGCAGCAGCACAGCCGCTGGCCGCTGCCGCCACAGGACGGCTACACCGTGGACGATCTGTTCACGCTGCCCGGTCTCCCGCCACACACCGAGTTGATCGACGGGAGCTTGGTGTTCGTGAGTCCGCAGCGGGAATTCCACACCACCGTCATGGATCTGCTGGTGAATGGGCTGCGCAACACCGCACCGGCGAATCTGCGGGTCCGGCGCGAGATGACCGTAGTGCTGGACAAGCGCAATGCGCCCGAACCCGACATCAGCGTGCTCCGCGCCACTGCGGTGGGACCGGACAGAACCCGGTACCAGGCCGAGGACGTAGTCCTCGCTGTCGAGGTCGTCTCTCCGGACTCCGAATCCCGCGACCGCACGACCAAGCCGCACAAGTACGCATCCGCCGGAATCCCGAACTTCTGGCGCGTCGAACGCGGCGGTCACGGGGGCGGACCGGTCATCCACGTCTACGGGCTCGACCCCCTCACCAAGGCGTACGTGCACATGGGGATGCACCGGGACCAGATCAAGGTGACCGAGCCTTACGACATCACCATCGATCTGGCGGGTTTCGAGCGAATTTGAGACTTCGCTGTCTCAGACAACCATCGCCCCGGCCGCCGGCGCCTCGGCGACCCGGGCGGCCCGGCAGGTCCCCGAGGCGAGCAGGGCCCGAGCCACCGCAGTCGCCGACTCGGCGTCCGCCGCGAGGAACGCCGTCGTCGGCCCCGACCCGGAGACCAGACCCGCCAGGGCCCCCGCCGCACGCCCCGCCGCCAGGGTGTCCGCGAGGGACGGGCGCAGGGACAGCGCGGCGGGCTGGAGGTCGTTGGAGAGGGCGCCCGCGAGCGCGTGGGCGTCGCCCTTCGCCAGGGCGGCCAGCAGGTCGTCGGAGGCGGTCGGCTCGGGGATGCGGGCGCCCTCGTTCAGCCGGTCGAACTCGCGGAACACCGCCGGGGTCGACAGCCCGCCGTCGGCCATCGCGAACACCCAGTGGAAGGTGCCGCCGACCTCCAGCGGGCGCAGCTTCTCCCCGCGTCCGGTGCCCAGTGCCGCCCCGCCGACCAGGCTGAACGGCACGTCGCTGCCCAACTCGGCGCAGATGTCGAGGAGTTCGTCGCGGGAGGCGTTCGTGCCCCACAGCGCGTCGCAGGCCACCAGCGCGCCGGCGCCATCCGCGCTGCCGCCCGCCATGCCCCCGGCGACCGGGATGTCCTTGGCGATGTGGAGGTGCACGCCGGGGCTGCGGCCGTAGCGCTCGGCGAGGGCGAGCGCGGCGCGGGCGGCGAGGTTCGTACGGTCCAGGGGGACCTGGCCGGCGTCCGGGCCCGCGCAGGTCACGCGCAGTTCGTCGGCCTCGGTGACCGTGACCTCGTCGTACAGGCCGACCGCCAGGAAGACGTTCGCCAGGTCGTGGAAGCCGTCGGGGCGGGCTGCGCCCACGGCGAGCCGGACGTTGACCTTGGCGGGGACGCGGACGGTGACGGTGGCGGTGGCGCTCACTGGTTCCTGGGCTCCTCTTGCGGGGGTGCGGGGGTCGTCCCCCGCTGTGATGCAGCTTCCGCGATCCGCGCGAACTCCTCCACGGTCAGCGACTCTCCCCGCGCCTGCGGCGGCACCCCGGCGGCGACGAGTGCCGCCTCGGCCGCCGCCGCCGACCCGGCCCATCCGGAGAGTGCGGCCCGCAGGGTCTTGCGGCGCTGGGCGAAGGCCGCGTCGACGACGGCGAAGACCTCGCCCTTGGTGGCGGTGGTCCTGATCGGTTCCGTGCGCCGGACCAGGGACACCAGTCCGCTGTCGACGTTCGGCGCCGGCCAGAAGACGTTGCGGCCGATGGCACCGGCCCGCTTGACCTCGGCGTACCAGTTGGCCTTCACGGAGGGCACGCCGTACACCTTCGAGCCGGGCGGGGCCGCGAGCCGGTCGGCGACCTCCGCCTGCACCATGACGAGGGTGCGCTCGATGCTCGGGAAGGTGTCGAGCATGTGCAGCAGGACGGGGACGGCCACGTTGTAGGGGAGGTTCGCGACCAGCGCGGTGGGGGCCGGGCCCGGCAGCTCGGTGACGTGCATCGCGTCGCAGTGGACCAGCGCGAAACGGTCGGCGCGGTCCGGCATGCGGGCGGCGACGGTCGTGGGCAGCGCGGCGGCGAGCACGTCGTCGATCTCGACGGCGGTGACGCGGTCGGCGGCCCGGAGCAGGGCGAGGGTGAGGGAGCCGAGTCCCGGGCCGACCTCGACGACGACGTCCTCGGGGTGGACGTCGGCGGTGCGGACGATACGGCGGACCGTGTTCGCGTCGATCACGAAGTTCTGGCCGCGCTGTTTGGTGGGGCGCACGCCCAGGGCGGCCGCCAGTTCGCGGATGTCGGCGGGGCCCAGGAGGGCGTCGGG
>NZ_POTZ01000505.1 GCF_003236365.1 Streptomyces sp. NTH33 | reverse complement strand
TCCCCCAGGGGCCGCCCTCGTCGTGCTGCCGTCGGGCTGGTTGACGATCGAACTCGTCCGGTCCTGGCAGGCGCTGGGCGGCCCCTGGGGGATGCTCGGCTCCAGCCAGTGGCAGGTGGCCCCGGCGCTGCGGCTGGCCTCGGTGGGCGGGGTGTGGCTGCTGAGCTTCCTGGTGGTGGCCGTGAACGTGGCGGTCGCCCTGCTGATCGCGGTCCGCTCGGCCCGGGTGGCCGCGCTGGCCGGGCTGGTGGCCACGACCGCGGTGACCTCGGCGGCCTGGGCGTGGGCGCCCCGCCCGGACGTCGACGGCCACGCCCGGATCGCCGTCGTGCAGCCGGGCATCGTCGCCGGCCTGGAGAGCGGACAGCGCCGCTTCGACCTGGAGGAGCGGCTGACCCGCCACCTGGTGGGGCTCCACCCCGACCTGGTCGTCTGGGGCGAGAGCAGCGTCGGCTTCGACCTGAGCCACCGGCCGGACCTGGCGCGGCGGATCGCGGCCCTGTCCCGGGCGACCGGGGCCGACGTCCTGGTCAACGTGGACGCCCGGCGCTCCGACCTGCCCGGCATCTACAAGAGTTCGGTCCTGGTCGGCCCGAGCGGCCCGACCGGCGAACGCTACGACAAGATGCGGCTCGTCCCGTTCGGCGAGTACATACCGGCCCGCTCCGTGCTCGGCTGGGCGACCTCGGTGGGCAAGGCGGCGGGCGTGGACCGCAGGCGGGGCACCGAGCAGGTGGTGATGAACGCCGGTCACGGCCTGCGCGTCGGCCCGTTGGTCTGCTTCGAGACGGCGTTCCCGGACATGAGCCGGCACCTGGCGCAGGACGGCGCCGGGCTGCTGCTCGCCCAGTCGTCGACCTCGACCTTCCAGCAGAGCTGGGCCCCCGAGCAGCACGCGTCGCTGGCCGCGCTGCGCGCCGCGGAGACCGGCCGGCCCATGGTCCACGCCACGCTGACCGGGGTGTCCGCCGCCTACGGCCCCAACGGGCAGCGCATCGGCGACTGGCTCGGCACGGACGCGAGCACCACGCGCGTGTACGACGTGCCGACCGCGCACGGCGTCACCCCGTACGTCCGCTTCGGCGACTGGCCGGCGCACGGCGCGCTGCTGGTGCTGGCCGCGCTGGGCGCGGCGGAGGGCGTGCGCGCGCTCAGGACGCGCCGGAGCGCTCCAGCACCGTCCGCACCACCCGCTCGCACAGTTCGTGGGTCTCCAGCGCGTCACGTGCGCTGAGCACCTTCCCGGCGCGTACGGCGTCGAGGAAGCACAGCACGGCCTGCTCGATGCCGCGCTGCCGGGCGACCGGCACCCAGTCGCCGCGCCGCCGCACGGTCGGCTGGCCCCTGTGGTCGACGATCTCGGCGAGGTTGACCACCTGCCGCTTGGTGTCCTGCCCGGAGACCTCCAGGATCTCCTCCGCCGAGCCGCTGAGCCGGTTCATCACGCCGAGCGCGGTGAACCCGTCCCCGGCGAGCTGCAGCACCACGTGGTGCAGCAGACCGTCCCGCACGCGTGCGCGTACGCTCACGTCGTCGACCGAGCCCGGCACCAGGAACCGCAGCGTGTCCACGACGTGGATGAAGTCGTCGAGGATCATCGTCCGGGGTTCCTCGGGCAGTCCGACGCGGTTCTTCTGCATCAGGATCAGCTCGCGCGGTCGGTCGGCGCACTGCACGTACCCGGGCGCGTGGCGCCGGTTGAACCCGACCATGAGCGAGACGTTCCGCTCCTCGGCGAGCGCCACCAGGCGCGCGGAGTCGGCGAGTTCGTAGGCGAGCGGTTTGTCGACGTACGTCGGCACGCCCGCCTCCAGCAGCCGCCCGACGATCTCGGGGTGGACGGCGGTGGGGGCGTGCACGAAGGCGGCGTCGAGGCCCTGGTCGAGGAGCGAGTCCAGGTCCGCGTGGCGCCGCTCGGCGGGCAGGTGCAGGCCGTCGGCAACCCGCTGGAGCGTCGCGGGCGTCCGGGTCTGCAGGTGCAGGTCGATCCCCGGCAGCGTGCCGAGCACCGGCAGATACGCCTTCCGCGCGATGTCGCCGAGTCCGACGCAACCGACCTTCACCTGGGCTCCTTCACCGCTCGCCCGTATCCGCCTGCACCGCAGGATACGGCGGCTGCGGCGGCCACCAGTCCGCGATGCCGTCGAAGCCGCGCAGCAGCAGCGCCGGGCGGGCCCTGGACAGTGCGGCGATCGCGGTGTCGCGTACGGCGATCCCGGCACGGTTGCGCATCAGGTTGAGCCGCGCGGTCCGCACGGCCTGCCGGGCGATGGCCGTCGTACGGGGCAGCCGGGCCGCGGTGTAGGCGGCGAGGTCGTCCGCGACGGGGGTCCCCCCGCTGGAGCGCGGGCGGGAGTGGGGGAGGGCCAGGACGACGGCGTCCTCAAGGGCCTGGTTGCCGCCCTGCCCGAGGTTCGGCGGCATGGCGTGCGCGGCGTCGCCGAGGAGGGCGACCCGGCCGCGGTGGTATGCGGGCAGCGGCTCGGCGATGTGGTGGACGTCGTGGCGCAGCACGTCCTCGGGCCGGGCGGCGGCGAGGACGGCGGGGATCGGGTCGTGCCAGTCGCCGAAGCGGCGCAGGAGTTCGGCCTTCTCGTCGTCGGCGGCGCGCCGGCCTGCGGGGGTCACGGCGGCGGCGTAGGCGTACACGCGGCCGTCCTTGAGCGGATGCGTGCCCCACAGACGTCCCCGGCCCCAGGTCTCGTGGGAGGCGAACTCGGCGCCGGGCACGGGGATCACCAGACGCCAGGTGGTGAATCCCGCGTAGACGGCTCCCGGATGGCCGGGGAAGAGCGTTCGGCGGGTGCCGGAGTGGATGCCGTCGGCGGCGACCACCATCTCGGCCTCCAGCTCGCCGTCGGGGGTGGTGACGCGGGCCGGGCGGCGTTCGTCGCCGGGGTCGGCGAGGCTCGCGGCGGCGCTCGTCCGGACGGCGCCGGGCGGGAGGAGGGCGGCCAGGCTGTCGATCAGGGTGGTGCGGTGCAGCAGCACGAGGGGACCGCCGAACCGCTCGGCCGCCGCGGCGGCGTTCGTCCTGGCGATCCAGCGGCCGGACGGGGTGCGCAGCCCGCCGTCGCCCTGCCAGGCGGCCAGGTCACGGATCCGGTCGCCGATGCCGAGGACGTCCAGGGCGCGCAGGGCGTTCGGGGAGAGGGAGATGGCCGCGCCGACGGGTTCCAGGGAGGGGGCCCGTTCCAGCACGGTGACCTGCCGGCCGGCCCGGTGCAGGGCCGCGGCCGCGGCGAGTCCCGCGATGCCGCCGCCGATGACGACGACGCGTGGTGGATGGGGCATGGCTTCTCCTCCTGCACTGCAGACTACGCCTGTAGTGGCCGACGGAGCGACCATACTACGGATGTAGTGCGCCGTACCGCGGACGTGGTCCGGAGGTGGTCTCCAGGTAGGTTGATCCGCATGTCCGCCCGTCCCGCGAGCGCGCCCCGCGCCGATCTCGTCGCCGACACCGCCCTCGCCCTGCTCGCCGAGCGCGGGATGCGCGGTCTGACGCACCGGGCGGTCGACGAGGCGGCCGGGCTGCCGCAGGGTTCGACGTCGAACGTCGCCCGCACCCGCCAGGCCCTGCTGGAGCTGGCGGTACGGCGGCTGGCCGAGCGGGAGGCGCGGGTGCTGGCGTTGCACGAGATGCCGGACCCGCGCACCGGCGGTCTCGACTCGCTGGTGGAGGGGCTGGCGCTGGCCACGCACCGCGCGCTGACCCGCAACCGCGCCCTGACCCTCGCCCGCTACGAACTGGCCCTGGAGGCCACCCGCCGTCCGGAACTGCGGACCTACTTCGACGCGGCGGGCGCCCGCTTCCGTGACCAGCTCGGCGCGCTGGTCACCGCGATGGGCTCCAGCGCCCCGGAGCGGCACGTGCTGTCCCTGGTCGCCTGGGCGGACGGGCTGATGTACTCCTGCGTGGCGGGGTCCTTCCACGCGCGCGTGCCGGAACTGGACGAGGTGCGGGCCGGCCTGCGGGAGCTGCTGGAGGGGATGTTCGGCGCCGGAAAACCCATGGCGTGACGGACAGGGCGTGGGCCAGGATCGGGGGGCATGACGACCGAACGACGAGAGCCCGCCCAGAACGCCGGTGAACGCGCCATGCTGGAAGGCTGGCTGGACTACCACCGGCAGACGCTGGCGTGGAAGTGCGAGGGCCTGACCGACGAGCAGTTGCGGACCGCGTCCGCCGAGCCGTCCGAGCTGTCCCTGATGGGGCTGGTGCGGCACATGGCCGAGGTGGAGCGCGGCTGGTTCCGCAAGGTGCTCGTGGGAGACGACCCCGGGCCGGTCTACTACAGCGAGCAGGACCCGGACGGCGACTTCCACGTCACCGAGGACGACACCTGGACGGAGGCGTACGCCACCTGGCAGGCCGAGATCGACACCGCCCGCCGCAACGCCGCCGGCTTCGGCCTGGACGAGTTGTCGAAGGGCAGGAGCAGGTTCACCGACGAGCCGTTCAACCTGCGGTGGATCTACACCCACATGATCGAGGAGTACGCCCGGCACAACGGCCACGCCGACCTGATCCGCGAGCGCCTCGACGGAGCGACCGGGGACTGAGACCGGCCGTCGGCGTCAGCCGCGGGCACCGTCCGCACCCCTTACGGGGCCCAAGACCACCCGTCCGTGGCCGCCTTTGCCCGTTTTCGACGCGTCGGCGGTCCGGATCCAGCACAGTGGCGCGGGTGCATCGTACGTCGACCACCGCAACGCTCCTGGTCACCGTGGCCGTTGCGGCCCTTTCCGGCTGTGTCACGGTCCAGCGTCCGCCCGCCCCCGTCGCACCGGCGGCCTCCGTCCTTCCCC
>NZ_POTZ01000504.1 GCF_003236365.1 Streptomyces sp. NTH33 | reverse complement strand
GCGGAGCCCCGGGGCGGGGACTCCTCACCCCACCGAGACGGGCGGGCCGGGCAGGCAAAGCCGGCGGGGCGCAGCCCCGAACGGGGCCTGGGGCGAAGCCCCGGCACGGCGCCCCCAGAAGAGACCCCGGAAGGGAAAAGGATCCACCGGCTCTCCATTGGCCCTTGCCGTGGCCTGGTCCACTCACGTTTCCTCAGCGGTGCACCAAACCCTCTTTTTCCCCCGAGTGAGGTCACCCGTGTCCACCACGATTTCCGACTCCGCCCAGACCCCCGAGACCGGCACCGCGCGCGTGAAGCGCGGCATGGCCGAGCAGCTCAAGGGCGGCGTGATCATGGACGTCGTCACGCCGGAGCAGGCGAAGATCGCCGAGGACGCGGGCGCCGTCGCCGTCATGGCCCTGGAGCGGGTCCCGGCCGACATCCGCAAGGACGGCGGCGTGGCCCGCATGTCCGACCCGGACATGATCGAGGGCATCATCGACGCCGTCTCCATCCCGGTCATGGCCAAGTCCCGCATCGGCCACTTCGTCGAGGCCCAGGTCCTGCAGTCCCTCGGCGTCGACTACATCGACGAGTCCGAGGTCCTCACCCCGGCCGACGAGGTCAACCATTCCGACAAGTGGGCCTTCACCACCCCCTTCGTCTGCGGCGCCACCAACCTGGGCGAGGCCCTGCGCCGCATCGCCGAGGGCGCCGCGATGATCCGCTCCAAGGGCGAGGCCGGCACCGGCAACGTCGTCGAGGCCGTCCGCCACCTGCGTCAGATCAAGAACGAGATCGCCCGGCTGCGCGGCTACGACAACCACGAGCTGTACGCCGCCGCCAAGGAGCTGCGCGCCCCGTACGAGCTGGTCAAGGAGGTCGCCGAGCTCGGCAAGCTCCCGGTCGTGCTGTTCTCCGCCGGCGGCGTGGCCACCCCCGCCGACGCCGCCCTGATGCGCCAGCTCGGCGCCGAGGGCGTCTTCGTCGGTTCCGGCATCTTCAAGTCCGGCGACCCGGCCAAGCGTGCCGCCGCCATCGTGAAGGCCACCACCTTCTACGACGACCCGAAGATCATCGCGGACGCGTCCCGCAACCTCGGCGAGGCCATGGTCGGCATCAACTGCGACACCCTCCCCGAGTCCGAGCGCTACGCCAACCGCGGCTGGTAATCACCCCATGACCGACGAAGCCCCTGTCATCGGCGTCCTGGCCCTCCAGGGCGACGTACGGGAGCACCTCATCGCCCTGGCCGCGGCCGACGCCGTGGCCAGGCCGGTGCGGCGCCCCGAAGAGCTCGCCGGGGTCGACGGCCTGGTCCTGCCCGGCGGCGAGTCCACCACCATCTCCAAGCTGGCCGTCCTCTTCGGAGTGATGGACCCGCTCCGCGCGCGCGTGCGCGACGGCATGCCCGTCTACGGCACCTGCGCCGGCATGATCATGCTCGCCGACAAGATCCTCGACCCGCGCTCGGGCCAGGAGACCGTCGGCGGAATCGACATGATCGTGCGCCGCAACGCCTTCGGACGGCAGAACGAGTCCTTCGAGGCGGCCGTCGACGTCAAGGGCGTCACGGGCCCGCCCGTGGAGGGTGTCTTCATCCGCGCCCCCTGGGTCGAGTCCGTCGGCGCCGGGGCCGAGGTGCTCGCCGAGCACGACGGCCACATCGTCGCGGTCCGCCAGGGCAACGCGCTGGCCACCTCGTTCCACCCGGAGCTGACCGGCGATCACCGTGTGCACGCCCTGTTCGTCGACATGGTGCGCGCGAACCGGACACCGGAGTCCTTGTAGGATTCCTGCGTTCGGACAAAGACGGTGACGCGAAGGAGACAGGCAGATGGCCGGCCACTCTAAATGGGCCACGACGAAGCACAAGAAGGCCGTCCTCGATGCCAAGCGCGGCAAGCTCTTCGCGAAGCTGATCAAGAACATCGAGGTCGCTTCCCGCATGGGCGGCTCCGACCTGGACGGCAACCCGACGCTGTACGACGCCGTCCAGAAGGCCAAGAAGCAGTCGGTCCCGAACAAGAACATCGACTCGGCGATCAAGCGCGGTGCGGGCTTGGAGGCCGGCGGCGCCGACTACGAGACGATCATGTACGAGGGCTACGGGCCGAACGGTGTCGCCGTGCTCATCGAGTGCCTCACCGACAACCGCAACCGCGCCGCCTCGGACGTCCGCGTCGCCATGACCCGCAACGGCGGCTCCATGGCCGACCCGGGCTCGGTGTCGTACCTCTTCAACCGCAAGGGCGTCGTGATCGTCCCCAAGGGCGAGCTGACCGAGGACGACGTCCTGGCCGCCGTCCTGGACGCGGGCGCCGAGGAGGTCAACGACCTCGGCGAGTCCTTCGAGGTGCTCAGCGAGGCCACCGACCTGGTCGCGGTCCGCACCGCCCTCCAGGACGCGGGCATCGACTACGACTCCGCCGAGGCCAACTTCGTCCCGACCATGCAGGTCGAGCTGGACGAGGAGGGCGCCAAGAAGATCTTCAAGCTGATCGACGCGCTCGAGGACAGCGACGACGTGCAGAACGTCTTCGCCAACTTCGACGTCAGCGACGAGATCATGGAGAAGGTCGGCGCATAGCGCTGCCACGAGCTTCGCAGGGTTCCGACGGGCCGGTGGGACACTCCCGCCGGCCCGTCCCTTTGCGGGCGTTGTCACGTTGTCAGTGGCACCCGATAGCCTGCACGAACAGGCGATTGCTGGGAGGGAGAGGCGTGCGCGTACTGGGGGTGGACCCGGGGCTGACCCGCTGCGGTGTCGGCGTCGTCGAGGGGGTCGCGGGCCGGCCGCTGACCATGCTCGGCGTGGGCGTCGTCCGCACCCCGGTGGACGCCGACCTGAGCCACCGCCTTCTCGCCGTCGAGCAGGGCATCGAGCGGTGGCTGGACGAGCACCGGCCCGAATACGTCGCCGTGGAGCGCGTCTTCAGCCAGCACAACGTGCGCACCGTCATGGGAACCGCCCAGGCCAGCGCCGTGGCCATGCTCTGTGCGGCCCGCCGAGGCATCCCCGTCGCCCTGCACACCCCCAGCGAGGTCAAGGCCGCCGTCACCGGAAGCGGCCGCGCCGACAAGGCGCAGGTCGGTGCCATGGTCACCCGGCTGCTGCGGCTCGACGCGCCCCCGAAGCCGGCCGACGCCGCCGACGCCCTCGCCCTCGCCATCTGCCACATCTGGCGCGCCCCCGCGCAGAACCGGCTCCAGCAGGCCGTCGCCCTGCACACGGCCAGGGCATCGACAACGAAAGGCCGTACGTCATGATCGCCTTCGTCAGCGGCACCGTCGCCGCACTCGCCCCCGACGCCGCGGTGGTCGAGGTCGGCGGCGTCGGCATGGCCGTGCAGTGCACCCCGAACACGCTGTCCACGCTCCGCCTCGGCCAGCCGGCCAAGCTCGCCACCTCCCTCGTCGTACGGGAGGACTCGCTGACCCTGTACGGCTTCGCGGACGACGACGAGCGCCAGGTCTTCGAACTGCTGCAGACCGCGAGCGGAGTGGGACCGCGGCTCGCCCAGGCGATGCTGGCCGTGCACACCCCCGACGCCCTGCGCCGGGCCGTCGCCACCGGCGACGAGAAGGCACTCACCGCCGTCCCCGGCATCGGCAAGAAGGGCGCGCAGAAGCTCCTGCTGGAGCTCAAGGACCGGCTCGGCGAGCCGGTCGGCGCCCCCGCGGTGGGCACGCCGGTCACCCAGGGCTGGCGCGACCAGCTGCACGCCGCCCTGATCGGCCTCGGGTACGCCACCCGGGAGGCCGACGAGGCGGTCGCCGCCGTGGCACCGCAGGCCGAGGCCGCCGGTGGCACGCCCCAGGTGGGCCGGTTGCTGAAGGCGGCCCTGCAGACCCTGAACCGAGCCCGCTGACCCACCACTTCCCGAGGCACATCACATGAACTGGGACGACACGACCGACGCCTCCGCCGCCGAGCGGCTTGTCGGTGCGTCCGCCGACCGTGAGGACCAGGCCGTCGAGGCCGCCCTGCGCCCCAAGGACCTGGGCGAGTTCATCGGCCAGGAGAGGGTCCGCGAGCAGCTCGACCTCGTACTGCGCGCCGCACGCGCGCGGGGGGCCACCGCCGACCACGTACTGCTCTCCGGCGCCCCAGGCCTCGGCAAGACCACCCTGTCCATGATCATCGCGGCCGAGATGGGCGCCCCCATCCGCATCACCTCCGGCCCCGCCATCCAGCACGCCGGCGACCTCGCGGCCATCCTCTCCTCCCTCCAGGAGGGAGAGGTCCTCTTCCTCGACGAGATCCACCGCATGTCGCGGCCCGCCGAGGAGATGCTCTACATGGCCATGGAGGACTTCCGCGTCGACGTCATCGTCGGCAAGGGCCCCGGCGCCACCGCCATCCCGCTCGAACTGCCCCCGTTCACCCTGGTCGGCGCCACCACCCGCGCGGGCCTGCTGCCGCCCCCGCTGCGCGACCGCTTCGGCTTCACCGCGCACATGGAGTTCTACGAGCCCGCCGAACTGGAGCGCGTCGTGCACCGCTCGGCGCACCTGCTGGACGTCGAGATCGAGGCCGACGGTGCCGCCGAGATCGCCGGCCGCTCCCGGGGCACTCCGCGCATCGCCAACCGCCTGCTGCGCCGTGTCCGCGACTACGCGCAGGTCAAGGCCGACGGGTTCATCACACGCGAGATCGCCGCGGCGGCCCTCGCCGTCTACGAGGTCGACGCCCGCGGCCTGGACCGGCTGGACCGGGCCGTCCTCGAGGCCCTGCTGAAGCTGTTCGGCGGCGGACCCGTGGGTCTGTCGACGCTCGCGGTCGCCGTGGGGGAGGAGCGCGAGACCGTCGAGGAGGTCGCCGAACCCTTCCTCGTCCGCGAGGGTCTGCTC
>NZ_POTZ01000503.1 GCF_003236365.1 Streptomyces sp. NTH33 | reverse complement strand
GCGTCAACACCAGAACGAAACGGATCATGCGGCAGATGCACGGCCGCGCCGGATTCGACCTCCTCCGCCACCGTATCCTCCTGCGCTGATGGCTACCCGCCGTCACCACCGACTACGGGCCAGACCCGTTGATGATTAGACACTCCCGCGTGAGTGCTGGAGTCGCTGCGCCGCAAGCTGGACGGCGGAGAGGCGGCGGTGGAGACGATGCGCCGCAAGCGCAAGGTGCTGGTGCATGCGCTTCACTACGCTGTGGAGCGGGGCGAGTTGGGCAGCCATCCGCTGGCGAAGGTCCGGTGGCGGGTGCCCAAGCCGGCGGTGGGGGTGGATCCGCGGGTGGTGGCCAACCCGTATCAGGCGCGGGATCTGCTGGGTGCCGTCTCGTACGTGGGCGGTTACCGGCGAGCCCGTGGCCGTCGGCTGGTCGGGCTGTTCGCGGGCATGTATTACGCGGGCCTGCGACCGGAGGAGGCCATCGCTGTCGCCTTGCCGGACTGCCGTCTGCCCAGTACTGGTTGGGGGCGGCTGATTGTGCACCGCACGCTGCCGCAGGCGGGCAAGCGGTGGACCGACACCGGCCAGTTCCACGACGAGCGTGGGCTGAAGAATCGCCCGCCGGGTGAGACGAGGGTGGTGCCGCTGCCGCCGCGTCTGGTGGCGCTGTGGCGCGAGAGCGTGACCGCCTTCGGCACGGCCGACGACGGTCGGCTGTTCTTCAGCGAACGCGGCGGCATCCTGAGCTACAGCGCCTACCACTGGGTCTGGCGCGAGGCCCGCGCACTGGCGCTGCCGCCCGCCCTCTCCGGGACCCCGCTCGCGAAGCGGCCGTACGACCTGCGGCACTCGGCGCTGTCCACCTGGTTGTGCGCGGGCGCCGACCCGGCCGAGGTCGCCCAGCGGGCCGGCAACAGCGTCGAGGTCCTGTTGAGCCGGTACGCGAAGTGCCTGTACGACCGGCAGTCCATCAACAATCAGCGCATCGAAGGGCTCCTGAGCTCCTACGACCAGCCGCCTGACTCGGATCAGTAGCTGCTGGACCGACGGGCACTGGCTTGTGGAAGAGGGGCCGGGTCAGATCTTGATCGCGGTGGCTCGTCCGCCGCACAGCGCGGTCAGGTCCTCGGGGTCTGAGGTGAGGATGGTGGCGGGGCCGGGGGCGGCGAGCGCAGTGGCGCTGAGCATGGCGTCGATGGCGTACTTGTGGCCATGCAGACCGGCGCCGGCGAGGAGCGCGGCGGCGTGGCGGGCGATCGGCTCGGTGACCGGTTCGACGACCAGGCGGGATAGGGCCCACTCCAGGGCCGGGCGGTTGATCCGAGGGTGGACGACCTCCACCAGGGTGGCCGCAGAGGTGATCACGCGAAGGTCGTCGGCGCGAGCGAGGGCGAGCCATCCTGTGACGGACCGGTCGCGCAGTACGGCCTTGGCGAGCCCCTCGCTGTCCAGGACCAGGGTGCCGCCCGGAAGGGCGGGGGAGCGGGTCACGCGGCGTCGGCCCCGCCTCGCGTCTGCTGCTGTCGGGCCTGGTGGAGCTGGTCGCGCAGAGTCTGGATCTCGTCGTCGGTGACGGGACCGTGGTCGGCCTCCGCGACCTGGATGAGCTCGTTCAGGTTGTCGCGTTCGATCTGGCGGGCGACGGCGGCAGCGACGTAGGCGGACAGGCCGGAGGGGCCGCTGCGGGCCTTGGCTGCTTCCGCGATGTCGCGCGGCATGGTGATCGAGTACTTGCCGGTAGGCTCGCTCATGCTACTCATCCTACCTGCAATCCTCCCGAGTGGTGGAGGGTGCAGCCTTCTATGTTTCGCGGCTCGTGCCGGCCTTGAGCCCCGCGGTAGAGGCGATGGTTCTCTGTCGCGCCGGTGGTGCGGCGCTCCGGCCGAAGGCGCAGAGCGTGCCGTCCCGCCTGGGTCAGCCCGTGCCGGCGGCTACCTCGAGGGCCTTGCGGAGCTGGTCGATGCCGGGTGCTCCGGCGGGGCCGGCTGGGGTGCGGTAGATCCGGCAGGACAGGGACGGGGTTGCGGCCGGCTCGGCGAAGGGGTCGCGGCCGTCGACCAGGATCGTCGGGGAACCGGTGAAACCGGACCGCTCGGCCTCGTCAGGGTCGGCGATCACCTTCGTGGTGAACCTCAGGCCGGGCAGGCCGATTGCGGCCAGGGCCTGCCGCAGCCGCTCCTCGGCGAGCTGCTGGTTGGGGCAGTCGGGCACGACCAGGACCTCGATCTCCATGTCTCCAGGATCGCGCACGGGCTCCGTACAGGCCGAAGGGCCCGACCTGTCCGAGCGGCGGGGCGCCACCCTTCATCCGGTACGGGGCCGGGCCGGCTCCCATCAGCTCCGGCGCCGCGTGGTTCGCGCTGCGGGGAGCGGGGTCGGCGGCCTGGCACCGCCTCGGCAGTCAGGCGGGGGTGCGCGCGAGCTACGACTCCATGGCGGACGTCCTGCCAACGTGGGCTGACATTCCGTTGCCAAAGGGCCGGGCGACGGCCCTTGCCCTCGGCCCCAGAGGGGTCGAGGTCCACGGAGACCGCTCACCATGGTCGCGATCCTCGCCATGACCGCGGCACGGTCGCAGTGAGCCGGAACCGCCCTGATCCCGCCGGCTCACACTCGCAGTGAGGAACGGCCCGCGGACCTGCGCCACAACGACGCCATGCCGGGGATCGGCCGCCGCAGCCGCGGGGAGCCTCACCGTAATGCCCGTCAGGGATGGAGCAGCCCGGGTTGCCGGTCGGCCACGGCTGCGTGAGCGTAGGTGATCGGAGAGTGGCAGGGAACGGGGAGGCGGGATGGTCGGTGTGCTGCGGCAACTGGCGCGACCTGTGTGGCAGGGAGCCGGGCGGCTGACCACGCCGTTACTGCCCGACGACTTCCTGACGGTCGTCGATCCGCTGTGGTCGGCCAGGTGGCCGGCGGGCCGGGTGGAGGTGGTCCGGGCGGAGACGGCGGACGCGACGACGCTCGTGCCGCCCATGTCGCCTGAGGTGCTCAGCACGCCGGTCGCGCGGGAGCTGACGCATGTGTGGCTCGCGCAGGACAGTGGCGAGGTGCTCGGCGCGGGTCTCGATGCGGCGCTGGCGGCCGGCCTTCTTCAACAGCGAGCGCAGCTGGGGGCGAGTGAGCGCGGCCGCCTTCTCGGGGGTGGGGGCCGCGGCCAGCACGGTGCGGGCGACGCTACTGCTGATCCCTTCGCGGGTGTGCTGGAAGGCGGCGAGGAAGCCGGGGAAGTATTCGCGCAGGTGGGAGCGGAGCTTGTTACCTGCTTGGGTGCGGTCCCAGACGGCGTCCTGTTGGGCACGGGCCAGGACGGCGATGACCTGGGCGAGTTCGCTGTCGTCGGGCAGGCGCCGGTGAGCGGCCTTGTCCGTGCGCAGGATGTTTGCGAGCACCATCGCGTCGAGGTGGTCGGACTTCCTGCGGGTGACGGTGTGGCGGTCGCGGTAGCGGGCGGCGGCCATAGCGAACGGTCAGGCCGTCGACCTGTTCGGCGAAAGTACGCCGCGAACAACGAGTGTTCTCGCAGTACAGCCGCCGCACCGTCAGCTCGATCAGTACTGGCCGATCCCCGGCCGGCGTGTCGGCAAGTCTTCTTCCGTACGTGCTGTGCACCCGGTTGGACACCAGCGCACACCCGGGGCAAGCCACCTCGGCCTCCCGGGTTCTCGCCACCAGGCGAATCGCTCCGCCCTCGAAGAACACACGTTCCACCAGCAACTCGCTGAGGTGCGGAAACAGGTCACCGACGAGCTCATCACACCGCACCACGATCCCAAATGACGCTATACCGCCGAGACGGAACCCCGTTGATCACTCTCACGGAATTTGTGCCTGATCCCCCTTCTCGTGGACAAAGCCACCAGCTACAGGAAGGAAGTGACTTAATCGAACAAGCTCTCTGTTTCCGGGACGTCACTCCGTGAGGGTATTTTCCGTCCTTTGGCTGATGGGTGACCGCAGTAGCTGCACCTGACGAATTTGACGCATCGGTAATAATGAGCGCCTCCACCGACATCGGTGGAGGCGCTCATTGTGTGTGACGGGCTACTGATTTGAGGCGCAGGCCAGTCGTGGTCGCTCCTCCGGGCAGAGCTGCCCCTGCGCACGAAGGCCCCGTCAGGGTGCTCCTGACGGGGCCTTCGCGTCTCACCGCGGTGTCACGTCGCTGTCACGAACTGAGCGAACCACTTGAGACCCAGAGACGCTGAGCTGGCAATATGTGTCCGTCGTGGACTGTCACGGACCCACCTGGACACCTTCTACAACCTGTGCCAGGTGGGACCGTCACGGCTCAGGACCGGAGTGCCACCACCCCGCGCGTCACGGCGAGCGGAGTGCCGCCCTCCGCAGGTCTCCGGACTTCGGCGCAGAGAGCGGTGTCGGCCGGCCCAAAGAGCCGCATCGATCAAGATCCGGACCATGCCCGGGCCAGCGATCCCACCAAAGTCTCGACGGACGTTATTTGCGCTGGTCAGCGGTGCGCTGCCTCTGTACCACCAGCAGGCGAAGAACCTGCTGGTGGCGCCCAGACGCAGTGTTGAGACGCGGCACTTCGCGCATCGAGCCAAGAAGATCGGCGCTCTCCAGCCGGCAACTACGGCACTCAAAGCTTGTGGACCCTCCACAACAGGACACGGTGAGCGCCAGGTTCACGCGTCGGCGGGCGGCGCAACCGTCCGCCAGGTCAGCACTCGTCCTGCCGCCACCGAACCTGCAAAGACCGCCGCGTGCTACAGAGCTGCGAAAAGAGCATCCCAACCGTACCTGACGAGGCGTCAGCAAAGTCGGCATTAGGTCAGCAAAAGTACTGCCAGAGCTGCTCACAGACGGCCACACCATGGAATCGCCCGCCACCCCCACCGAGGTCCGC
>NZ_POTZ01000502.1 GCF_003236365.1 Streptomyces sp. NTH33 | reverse complement strand
CGGCGGGGGCCTCGTCCGGGAGGCCGGTCTCCGGGGCCTCGGGGCGCGGCTGCTCCACGGCCTGGGCGTCGGCGGGAGACACGGCGGCCCGCACCGATGGCTGCGCGGCGTCGTCCGCGGTCTCCGGTGCGACTGCGGCCTCCGGCACGACCGCGACTTCCGGCACGACCGCAGCCTCCGGCACGACCGCGGCCTCCGGCACGACCGCGGCCTCGGGCGGCTCCTGGGCGACGGCGGGTGCCTCGGTGGCGTCCGTGTGGCCCGTCTCGGGGGCCGGGACGGCTGCCGGAACCTGCACGGCCTCCGGAACGGTCCCGCCCGGGCCCTGCTCCGCGGGCACGCCCTCGTGGCCGGCCCCGGGCTGCGGCTCCGCCTCCGCGACAGGCACGGCGTGGGTGGGCTCGCCCGCGTCCACGACCTCGGCGGCCTCCTCGGCACGGGCGGCAACGCCCGCACCGCCGGGCGCGTGCCCGGCCTCGGACACCTGCCCGCCGGGAGCGGTCCGGGCGTCTCCGGGCTCCTGGTCTGCCTCGGCCACCTGGCCGTCCGCCGGGCCCTGGACGCCCTCCGGGGCGTACGTCGCCTCGACGGCACCGCCAGGCACAACCCCGGCATCCTGCACCTGACCGCTCGGAGCGGTTCCGCCCGCCCCGGACAGCTGCCCGGCCTCGACGGCGGGCACGGTCTCCGTCGCGCCCTCGGGCACCACTCCGGCCGCAGGCACCTGACCGTCCTCGGGCATCCGACCGCCCACCGGGCCGAGGGCAGCGTCGGCCGTCGCCTGGCTGTCCACCGGCTCCTGTCCGTCCGTCTCGGTCGTGAGGCGGGTCGCCGCGGCCCGGACCGCGGTGGCCGGGTCCGGGGCAGCCGGGTCCGGGGCAGCCGTTTCCGCGGCCGTCGCCCCCACGCCGACCGGCGGAGTCGCCGGGGTCACCGGAGTCGCCGCGGCGGCCTGGGCGCCCCAGGGAGCGGCGCCCTGCGGGGCCATCTCGCGCAGCGGGGGGACGTCGAGGTACTCGGGACCGGCCGCGGGCGGTCCGGGGCGCCGGACCGGGGCGCCCGCGGGGCCGCGGTCGGCCAGGGAGCGGACCGGGCTCGCGGAGGCGTCCGGGATCGGCGGCCCGAGGTGCAGCGGCCGGCGCGGGGGCATCGGCGCGGCGGGCCCCAGGGGGTCGGGATGCCGTACGCCCGTGAGGTCGACCGAGCCGCTGTCACGACCGGAGGTCTCGTGCGGCCCCGGCTCGTGGACGGCCTCGACGACCGGTTCCGGGGCGGGCGGGGGCACCTCGTTGCCCCACGCACCCTGGGAACCGGGCAGCAGCAGGTCTTCGTCCTCGGCGGGAGACTCGGAGAGGTAGGCGTACGCACCGTGCGCGGCAACGCCCGGCTGCTCCACCATGCCTGCGCTCTCCGGCAGCCCTTCGCCCGGGACCTGGCCGGTGTCGGTCATGCGTACCCCTCGCCCATCGGTTTCGTGCTCCTACGACCAGCTCACCCGGAACGGCGCACCGACCGCCCCGTGGTGAAGAACGAGCGTCCGCGCCCTGCGGCACGAACAACCCGCCCGGAAAAGGCGACAAAGCCATTGAGTGGCATTCTCGCGGTCGTCCGGCCGCCGCGACAGCATGATCCGCGACAGTCCGCTGTGGACTGCGCCACGTTGCGCGCCCTCCGGTCCCGCCGTACCACACCCGCCCCAGAACGGGTGGGTTTTCCGGACATTGAAACGGACATTGGCGAACGAACTTCCGGACCACCCGGTGCGGTGCGACGATCGGCCAGCCTATCGCGCGCGGTACGACAACCTGATCACGGGGCACGTTCGGGCAGCACACCACTGAGCAGGAAGACCACGCTCCGCTCCTTCTCCGTCCACGCGCGCGTGTCGAGTCCGACGGACTGCAGCAGGGCGCACTCGACCCGGTAGCCGTGCTCGGTGAGGTCGCGGCCGACGAGTTCGGCCGCGTCCCGGGTCGCGGCGTGGGTGACGATCCGCTGCGGGCGCCGGTCGGCGACCGCGGAGACCACGGCCGCTCCCCCGCCTCCGACGCGGACGACGTCCGGTTCGGGCAGGTTCTCCAGGACGTGCGGGGCGCTGCCGTGCACCACCTGCGGCTGGACGCCGAAGCGGCGGGCGGCCGACTCGGTGCGGGCGCAGGCCTGGGGGTCGCGGTCGACGGCGATGACGGCGGCGCCGGCGCGCGCGGCCTCGGTGGCGAAGGCGCCGCTGCCGCAGCCGATGTCCCATACCAGGTCGCCGACGCGCGGCCCGAGGCGGGCCAGTTGGGCGGCCCGGAGCAGATCCGTTTCTCCTTCGCCGAGTCCGCCGCCGTAGGCCTCGGCGGGCTGGGTCCAGCCGCGTGGTCCGGTGCCCGGGTCGCGTCCGGCGATCCAGCCGCCGCCCTCGGCGCCGCCCCGGCCGCCGATGACGATGACCACGTTGGGGTCGCGCCAGGTGTGGTCGGCGGCCTTGTCGGAGGTGACGACGCTGACCTGCTCGCGCTCGGTGCCGAGTTCCTCGCAGATGACGAAGGTGCGGTGGACGCCCTCGAGGAGCAGGCCCAGCTCGGCGGGTCCGGCGCCGGGGGCGGTGAGCACGGCGACCTTGGTGTGGGCACGGCATACGTTCACCGCGCGTCGCAGGGTGCGCTTGTGTGCGACGACCACCTGGGCGTCGTCCCAGGGCATCCCGGCGCGGGCGAAGGCGGCGGCCACGGACGACACGGCGGGTACGACCTCGACCTCCAGGCCGAACTCGGGTGCGCGCAGGGCCCGTACGACCCCGAAGAAGCCCGGGTCGCCGTCGGCGAGCACCACGGCGGTGCCGCGGTGGGCGGCGATACGGCGGGCGGCGAGGGCGACGCTGCCGAGGCGGATGCGCTCGGCGGTGCGCGGCACCTCGGGCAGCGCCAGGTGGTGGGCGGCTCCCGCCACGAGGGTGGCGGCGCCCAGCGCGCCGCGCGCCGCGTCGGTCAGCGGCGAACCGTCCCAGCCGATCACCGTGACCCGGTCGGCCATCGTCGTCAGTCTCCAGGATTGCGCAGGTCATGAGGTACGGATGCCCGGGCGGGCCCCGTGAGAGTACCCGGTGGAGTTGTACGGCGCGCGGCAGGACGTGGGGGCCCGCCGTCCCGGCGTGTCAGTTCCAGTCCGGGAACGACGTGAAGCCGCCGGTCTCGGCGAGTTGTTCGCCCGCGCCCTCCAGGTCCTCCGGCAGCAGGCTCCACACGATGTAGTCGGTCCGCATGTCGGTCCAGGTGCCGTCCTCGGTGCGGACGTGCGCTATGCAGGCGTTGCGCAGCACGCCCTCGCTGATGCAGCCGATCTTCTGGGCCACCTGCTGGGAGGCGGTGTTGCCGGCGGCCGTGCGCAGCTCGATGCGTTCGAACTCCTGGTCGCGGAAGAGCCATTGGGCGGTGGCCAACGCGGCCTCGGCGGCATAGCCCTCGCCGCGGGCCCAGGGGGCGACGACGTACAGCAGTTCGGTGGACCGTACGTGCCAGTTGGTCCTGGTCAGCTGGATGATGCCGACCAGCCGCTGGGTGAGGAACTCGGTGACGGCGAGGTGCAGGCCGCGGCCGGCGGTGCGCTCGGCGGGGGCGTACTCGGTGATCCAGGCGCGGGCACCGTCCTCGGTGAACGGCTGGGGGACGTCGGTCCAGGCCGCGACCTGTTCGTCGTTCATCATCTCGGCCAGGGCGGGCACGTCGTCCTCCTCCAGGGGACGCAGCACCAACCGCTCCGTGCTGATGGAGATGTCGGGGAAGGTGCTAGTCATGCGCCGCTCCGTAACCTTCGGAAGAACCGTCAGGGCTTGCTGAACTGTTCAGCATGCAGCATGAAAGCACCGAACCGCACCACGGGGTCCTCCCCCACCACCTGGACGGTGTGGGGGAGGACCCCCGTCCGGTGAGGGAGCGGACCCCGTCCGTGACCGTACCCGGCGGGCGGTGTGCGGTCCGGTGTGCGGATCAGAACGCCGGGACGACCGCGCCGTCGTACTTGTCCTCGATGAACTTCTTCACCTCGGGCGAGGTGAGCAGCTCGACCAGCTTCTTCACGCGCGGGTCGTTCTCGTTGCCCTTCTTCACGGTGAGGAGGTTGGCGTACGGGTTGCCCTCGGCGGACTCGGCGGCGAGTGCGTCCCTGGCCGGGCTGAGCTTGGCCTCCAGCGCGTAGTTGCCGTTGATCACCGCGGCGTCGACGTCACCGAGGGAGCGCGGCAGCTGGGCCGCCTCCAGCTCCTTGAACGTGAGGTTCTTCGGGTTGGAGGCGATGTCCTTGGGGGTCGCGTCGTATCCGGCGCCCGCCTTGAGCTTGATCACGCCGTTGGCCTCGAGGAGCTTCAGGGCGCGCGCCTCGTTGGTGGTGTCGTTGGGCAGCGCGACGGTGGCGCCCTTCTTCAGGTCGTCCAGCTTCTTGACGCTCTCGGAGTACACGCCGAGCGGCTCCAGGTGCACGGTGCCGCCCGGGACCGGGACGATGTCGGTGCCGTTCTTCTTGTTGAAGTCGTCGAGGTACGGCTTGTGCTGGAAGTAGTTGGCGTCGACCTGGCCCTGCTGGACGGCCGTGTTCGGGGTCACGTAGTCGGTGAACTCCTTGACCTCCAGCTTCAGGCCGGCCTTCTTCGCCAGGTTGTCCTTGACGTAGGTGAGGATCTCGCCCTGCGGGGTGGGGGTGGCGGCGACCGTCAGCGTGGCGTTCGCGTCGGTCTTGGAGGAACCGGAGTCCGAACCGGAGCCGCAGGCGGTGAGCCCGAGGGTGAGGGCTCCGGTGGCCAGGACAGCAGCGGTGATCTTGGCGGTGTTACGCACGAAAAGTGCCTTTCCTTGGTGGTGCGACCCCTGGATTCAGGGGGCGGCGGCGCGAAGCGCCGTCGTTGAGGGG
>NZ_POTZ01000501.1 GCF_003236365.1 Streptomyces sp. NTH33 | reverse complement strand
GGATACGACGGCGGGGGCGGCCGGGGAGGCCGGCGTACCGGCTCGCGCGTGCCGCTGATCGCGGCCGTGGGCGTCGGGATCGCCGCCCTCGGCATAGGCGCCGGCGCGCTGCTCAGCGGCGGCGGCGGCGACAGCGACAGCGGCGACAACAGCACCAACGTCTCGGCGACCGCGCCCGCCACCGACGACGCGCCCCCCTCGCCCACCACCGACCCGGCCCGGGAGCAGGCGGTCGCGCTGGACAAGCTGCTGGCCGACAGCGGCAGCAGCCGCTCCTCCGTGATCAAGGCGGTGGACGACGTCAAGAACTGCCGCGGCCTCGACCAGGCCGCCTCCGACCTGCGCGACGCGGCCGAGCAGCGCAAGGGTCTGGTCACCCGCCTGGGAGAGCTGTCCGTCGACAAGCTCCCCGACCACGCCGAGCTGACCCAGGCCCTCACCAACGCCTGGAAGGCGTCGGAGTCCGCCGACCGGCACTACGCGGCCTGGGCCGACCAGGCCCGCGGCAAGAAGGGCTGCAAGAAGGGCCACGCCCGGCCCACCGGCGAGACCCAGGCCGGCAACCGCGAGAGCGGCACCGCCAGCGCCGAGAAGGCCAAGGCCGCCCGGCTGTGGAACGCGATCGCGGAGAAGTACGGCCTCACCCAGCGCCAGCCGACCCAGCTGTGAGGGGGCGCGGACGGTCCGGTCAGCCGATGTCCGCGTCCTCCAGCGTCCTCGCCGTGTCGGTGAACCCCTTCGTGGTCGGCACCAGCCGGCCCTGCCGCACCACCTGCTGGGTCACGTCCGCGTTGACCAGCCGGGCGAAGCCGGAGGAGGCGAGCAGGTCGGAGGTGCGCCACCGCAGCGGCGGGGTCAGCCCGCCGGTGTCGACCGTGAGCCCGCGGTCGAGGGTGCGCCGTACGGTGGTGGCGCTCACCTCCCCGTCGCCGATCTTCTCCAGGACGGCCCGGAGCACGGTGTAGGCGACCCACGTGGTCTGCACTCCGGCGTCCTCGGGGTCGATCCGGTTGTCGCCGAACGCCTGCTCGTTGATGACCTTCCTCATCCCGTTCCAGCGCGGATCGCTCGCCACCGGGTACCAGCCGGTGACGTACGCCCCCTCGTACGGGCCGGACTTCCCGCCGCCCGCGTCGACCACCGACTGGTCGACGCTGCCGAACACGGCGGCGGTGCGCACGGCCGGATAGCTCTCGCGGGCGCGGCGGAAGGAGTCCATGAAGATGCCGGTGCGCTCCCCGAGGGCGGGGACCACGCAGCCCTTCCTCGCCGGGTCGGCGCTCGACTGCCTCAGCGCCTGGTCGGCCTGGCCGGAGTACTCGGTGGCGTCGTCGGCGGCCCGCTGGTCGTGGGCGCCCTCGTGGCCGCCGGCCCGCAGACCGGCGTCGAGCAGGGCGGGCAGCTCGTCGCCCGCGATGGTGTCGGGGCGTACGAGCGTGACGGGACCGCACCGTGCGGCGAGCTCCCTGCCGAGACCGGCCAGCAGGGCGGGCTGGCCGCCGTTGACGGGGTAGGACAGGGCCCGGGTGAACTCGGTGGTGGTGACGCCGTAGCCGCCGATGTACGGGATGCCGGCGCCCTCCAGCGGCGGGAAGAAGGAGTCGCTGTGCTGGCTGTAGGAGCCCACGACGGCGACCACGTTCTCCTTCGCGGCGCGACGGGCGCACTTCGCCGCGGTGATGCTGTCGTTGCCGTCGTTGCAGGTCAGGACGTTCAGCTTGCGGCCGTTGATGCCGCCGCCCGCGTTGATCCAGCGGGCGTAGGCCTGGGCCATGGCGGGCATGCCGGGTTTGTTGGTCGCCCCGGTGTTCTCCGGCGCCCAGGTCATCACGGTGACGGGGTCGCCCCCGGAGCCCCCCGTGGCGCCGGGGACGACCCCGCAGCCGGTGGCGAGCGAGGCGCACGCCACCAGGGCGACCGTCGGCAGCAGGGCTCTTCCGACGGGCCGGGTGAGGGCGGGGAGGAACGTGGTGCGGGAGCGTCGCCTGCCGGTCATGTACACACACGATTCCCTCACATCATCAACCCCTGAGTGACTCCCGGTCAACGAAGGGTGACAGTGAGGTGAATTGCGGGGGCAGGTGAGGCGGGTGGGACGGGGAACGTACGATCGATGACCGTGCAAGATTCGGAGAACTCTTCCCGTCGCGGCCGTCGCTCCTCCACCATGGGCGGCATGCCCGTCAACGACATGCCGTGGTGGCGCTGGCGCAGCAACGTGCGCTCCGCGCTGCACATGCTCTCCGATCCGGTGTTCCAGCGGGACGTCTGGCTGGCAGGCGTCGAGGGGTACGGCGACGTCACCGACGCCGTCTACCGGCTGGCCGAGGACACCTGGCTGGACAACTGGTCCGCCGAGAAGTACGTCGGCACGATCTTCCGGGACTCCCAGGAGGCGGCGCTCGTCGACACCGCGGTCCTGCGGGTGCTGCGCATCATGCACCAGGTGGGCCCGGACGCGCCGGTGTCCGCGTACCTCGACCACCACGCCTGGCCGGAGGCGGTACGGGCGGCGCGGGACGCGCATGTGCGGCTCGCGGCGAGCGACGGCGAGGACCCGGACGCGCCGCCGCGCAGCCTCGAGGTACTGCGGATCCTGACGCGCTCCGCGTAACGGACGGTCCGGGTGACGGGCGGTCCGGGTGACGGGCGGTCCGCGCAACGGACGCCGGGCCGGGGGCCGTGCCCGGCATGAGACCCTGTCCCGCATGAACGAGCAGTCCTCCCGAGCCGCGGCGGCCCCGGCCGACCAGTACATCCTGACTCTCTCGTGCCCGGACAAGAAGGGCATCGTGCACGCCGTGTCCAGCTACCTGTTCATGACCGGCTGCAACATCGAGGACAGCCAGCAGTTCGGCGACCACGACACGGGACTGTTCTTCATGCGGGTCCACTTCTCGGCCGAGCCGCCGGTGACGGTGGACAAGCTGCGCGCCAGCTTCGCGGCGATCGGTGACTCCTTCTCGATGGACTGGCAGATCCACCGGGCCGACGAGAAGATGCGGATCGTGCTGATGGTCAGCAGGTTCGGGCACTGCCTGAACGACCTGCTCTTCCGCGCCCGGATCGGCGCGCTGCCGGTGGAGATCGCGGCGGTGGTGTCCAATCACACCGACTTCGCCGAGCTGGTGGGGTCGTACAACATTCCCTTCCACCACATCCCGGTGACCAAGGACACCAAGCCGGAGGCCGAGGCGCGGCTGCTGGAGATCGTGCGCGAGGAGAACGTCGAACTGGTCGTCCTCGCCCGCTACATGCAGGTCCTCTCCGACGACCTGTGCAAGCGGCTCAGCGGCCGGATCATCAACATCCACCACTCCTTCCTGCCGAGCTTCAAGGGCGCGAAGCCGTACCACCAGGCGCACGCGCGGGGTGTGAAGCTGATCGGCGCGACGGCGCACTACGTGACGGCCGACCTCGACGAGGGCCCGATCATCGAGCAGGAGGTCGAGCGGGTCGGCCACGACGTCACCCCGGACCAACTGGTCGCCGTCGGACGGGACGTGGAGTGCCAGGCGCTGGCGCGGGCGGTGAAGTGGCACGCGGAGCGCCGGATCCTGCTGAACGGGCGGCGGACGGTGGTGTTCGCCTGACCCGCCCGCCCGGCGGCGGTGTCACATCCGGCTCAGTGACGCCGCCGCGTACAGCACGTCCCTGATCGCCTCGCGGTCGCCGACCTGACCGGCCACCGCCTCGCGCGGAACGACGTGCCCCGCCGCCAGCCGGCAGAACTCCAGGCCGTCCAGGGCCACATGGGCCACCTCGTGCTCCGTGGAGCCGACCGCTCCGGGTGAGTCGAGCGGGATCAGCCACTGGCCGCCGCCCTGGCCCTCGACCTCCAGGCGCAGGCTGCGCCCGGGTGCGCCGGCGGCCACCAGGTGTCGGGCACGGGCGGGCGGGGCGAGCCCGGCCCGCCGCCGTGCGGCCAGCACGCCCGGCAGCATCCGGGCCGCGAGGTCGATCATCCCGTGCAGGTGCCGCGGGGCGGGCGGCTCGTACGGGTAGTCCACGGCCCGGGCGATGTCCTCGGCGTGCACCCAGCACTCGAAGGCGCGGTCCAGCATCGCGTCGGGCAGCGGGAGTTCGAAGTCGCCGTAGGGCACGGTGGGCCCGCCCGTGCCTTCCTCGGCGAAGGACACGGTCCGCACCAGGGCGTGCGTCTGCTCCCGCCAGGGCGTCCGCACCGACCGGGTCGGCGGGAAGTGCGAGGCCCGCCAGTACGCCTCGGTGCGCGCCGCCGGGGTGGGGCGGTCGGCGCGGGCGCCGGCGCCGCCGAGCGGGTCGTCGAGTCCGAGCGCCACCGCGACCAGCCCGTCGACGCTCATCAGGTGCGCGATGACCCCGGCGACGGTCGTACGACGGCTGGTGGCGTCCTCGCCCGCGAACCACCGCAGGCGTACCGGCGTGTGCCACTCGGAGTCGCCCATGTCCCGCAGCAGCGCGTCCAGGCGGGCGGTCTCGGCGTCGTAGGGAGCCGCCCACTCGGGCACGGGGATGCGTGGCCGCCGCCGCTGCAGGCAACTGTCCAGCACGCGCGTGCGCAGCCCCGGGTCCAGGTCCAGGCTGTCGGGCCGGTGCAGCAGCCCGACCGCCTCCCGCAGCCGCAGCGCCTCCTCGGCGCAGTCGCCGCACTCCCCGAGGTGCTCCTCGACCGCCGTCGTCTCCTCCGGCGCACAGGCGGCCAACGCCCACGCCCCGAGAAGCGACTTCAGAACATGGTGCTCCACCGCGCTTCGGCCCTCCACCTCTGCCTCCTCCTCCGGCACGGGCCGTGTCCACCCACCGTCCTCGACGGACGCGCGGGGCACGGGCACACGCGCCGGCCGGCCGGAACCGGGCCCGGGGGCACCCGGAGACCCACCGGGGGAGCCGGGGCCGCCCGGAACGCCGGGGC
>NZ_POTZ01000500.1 GCF_003236365.1 Streptomyces sp. NTH33 | reverse complement strand
GTCCTCGCCCTCCGCCCCCCGCACCGGTATCGGGTCGTACCCGCACAGGGCCTCCTCCGCCGCGCCGGCCGCGAGGCCGGTCAGCACGACGCGGCCGTCGTCGCAGACGAGGACCGTGCGGGCGGTGATGTTGCGGTGCACCCAGCCGTGGGCGTGCAGGACCCGCAGCGCCATGAGGACGTCGGAGGCGACCTCGGCCGCCCGGTACGGCGTCAGCGGCTTCTCGGCGAGCAGTGCCGCCAGCGGCCGCGCGGCGACCAGTTCGCTGACGATCCACAGCGAACCGCCCTCCGCGAACACGTCGAAGACCTGGTCCAGCCGGGGGTGGTCGGGAATCTGCGCCGCGGCCTGCGCGGCCTCGACCGCCCTGCGCACCGCCGGATCGGCGGGCCGCCGCGTCGCCGTACGCGCGAAGCGGTCCCCGCCCGCCGTACGCCCGCCGTGCGCCGAGGGACCCCGGAAGGCGCCGTCACGTGCCGTGAAGCCGTCGGGCAGCCCGTCCGCGTCGAGCACCTCCGCCTCGACCACCTCCGGCAGCGGCACCTGCCGGACGAGGACCTCCTGCCCGCTGTAGGTGTCGAAGGCCCGGGTCTCGGAGAGTTCGTACTCGTCGGACGGAGGCAGCGGCAGGCGGTAGCGGTCGGCGAGAACCCGGCCCGCATAGTCGTCCACGTTGCCTCCCCCGGCCGCACGCTCGGTCAATTCCGTTCGCCGCGCGTCCCGTTCCCGATGCTTACGGTCCGCAACCACTCACGATACGTGCCGGAGGCAACCCGCAGAGAGGGGATGCCAGATCTCGCGCACCAAACCCGGAACGCCCCCGGCGGGCGACGGGACCGCCCGGCTCACGACTTCTTCGGCCGGAAGGTCTTCGTCAGCGTCTCCCACGTGTTCTCGCGCAGGTCGCTGTCCCAGTTCGCGGCCTTCGCGGTGTACATCAGCGCGTGGCCGAGGCGGTCGTTCACCACGAACCCGCGGTCGATGACGCGGTACTTGGTCCCGCCGTCGACGTAGGTGAACTCCCAGTCGGCGGTGTTCCAGCCGCGGTACTCCACCTTCTCTATGCGGACCCGCTTGTACTGGGGGCGCACCATGCCCTTTTCCTGGTTGGTCCAGTCGGCGACCGGGTCGCCCTTCGGCGTGGACGTCCAGGCGACCAGCAGCCTCTGCTCGTCGGGGCCGGTGAAGCGGACCCCCGCGACGTCGGTGGTCGCGTACTTCCAGCCCTCGGGCAGCCCGATGGAGAAGCCTTGCGCGCTCTTGTACGTCGACGCCACGGCACCGCCGCCGCCGTCCTCGGATTCGTCCTTTCCGGAGCCGGAGCCGGAGCCGGCCCCGGATTCGGATGCGGACCCGGAGTCGCCGCCCGAGGTCTCCGTGCCGGCGCTCGTGGCCGGCTTGCCGGCCGAACCGTCGGCGCCCGTCGCGGAACCGGTTTCCTTCCCGTCCTTGCCGGTGCCGCCGCTCACGTCCTCCTTGGTCGAGGCGCCCGCGGACGTCCCGGCGGTGGCGGCCGTGCGGTCGGCTCCGCTCCCGGCGCCCTTGGGGTCCTCGTCGTCCCCGTCGAGCGTGAACGCCAGCACGGCGCCGATCACGGCGAGCACCACGACCACCGCGGTGATCACCAGTGTCCGCCGCGGCACCACGTCGGTGAGCGACGCCCTGGGCGGCGCCGCCGGCGGCGGCAGGTCCGGCGGCGTCATCACGGGCCACCCCGAAGCGGGCTGCCCGGCCTGCGTCCGGGTCTCCGCGGACGCCGCGGCCCCGCTCCCCGGACCCGTCGTCACGGTGCCCTTGCGCACCGAGCGCAGCGCCCCGCGCAGCCGGTCGGCCGCCTCCTCGCCCCGTCCGCCCCCGGAACCGGAACCCGCCGAACCGCCTGTGCCCCTGCCTCCGTCGGACTGCGCGGGCAGGGGGATGACCTTGGTGGCGTCCGCGGGCGGCTCCGGTTCGGCGCCCTTCGGCCGGGGCGCGTCGAGGACGGCTTTGAGCATGGCCCGGGCGCCGGCGTCGTCGAGCCGCTCCGCCGGGTCCTTGGTCAGCAGGCCGTGGATGACGTCTTTGAGCGGGCCGGCGTTCCTGGGCTCCTCCAGCGGCTCGGTCATCACCGCGGTCAGGGTGGCGATCGCCGAGCCCTTGTCGTACGGCGGCACGCCCTCCACCGCCGCGTACAGCAGGCCGCCGAGCGACCACAGGTCGGCCGCCGGGCCCGGCTTGTGCCCGCGGGCCCGTTCCGGGGAGATGTAGGAGGGGGCGCCGACGAGCATGCCGGTGGAGGTGAGGGACGGGTCGCCCTCGACCTGGGCGATGCCGAAGTCGGTGAGCACGACCCGGCCGTCGTCGGCGATGAGCACGTTGGACGGCTTCACGTCGCGGTGCAGGATCCCCTGGCGGTGCGCGGAGCGCAGTACGTCGAGGACCGCGAGCCCGACCTCGGCCGCCCGCCGCGGTTCCAGCAGCCCGTCCTCGCGGATGGCTTCGGCCAGGGACTTGCCCTCGACGAGCTCCATGACGATCCACGGCCGGTCGTCCTCGTCGACCACGTCGAAGACGGTCACCGCGCTGGTGTCGCGGATCCGGGCGATCGCCTTGGCCTCGCGCAGCGTGCGTGTGATCAGGCGCCGTTTCTCGTCCTCGTCGATGTTCGACGGGAACCTCAGTTCCTTGACGGCGACCGTACGGCCCAGGGTCTCGTCCTCGGCGCGCCACACGGTGCCCATGCCGCCGCGGCCGAGCACGCTCCCCAGCCGGTACCGGCCGGCGAGAAGACGCTCGTTCTCGTCCTGCAGAGTGTCCTGACGAGTGTCCTGACGGGGTGTGCCCGCCCGCTCCGCCTCCGACATGCGTCCCCTCATGCAACCCGCCCTGACAGAGCCTCCATTGTCTCTCACCCGACAAGTGCTCAACGCCCAGGGTGCCCCTGAGGACACCCCGGGACCGCCCCCGAACGGCCCTTCGTACACGCCGGGATGACGGGTTGTGACAAGGAGGGAGCCACGGGTGCCGACCCTTCGGACCATTCCGTCCATAACCCGCGCCGCACACCTCGCGCGGGACGGTGGTTCCGGCCCGGAAGTCGCCGTGACGGATTTTGGGAACGGGCTTCCCGAACGGCTTCCGGGCAGGCGACGGGAAGGTGACGACAGGGTCTACGACGGCACGATGTCCGGCGCCCCCAGCCGGGCCGCGTCGGCCGTCAGGTCGTCGGGCTGGCGCTGCGACTCCCGTTCGGCCTCCACCCGCTTCTCGTAGTGCTCGACCTCGCGTTCGATCTGGTCCTTGTCCCAGCCCAGCACCGGCGCCATCAGCTCGGCGGCCTCCCGGGCGCTGCGCGTGCCCCGGTCGAAGGTCTCGATGGATATGCGCGTACGCCGGGTCAGTACGTCGTCCAGGTGCCGCGCGCCCTCGTGGGAGGCGGCGTGGACGACCTCGGCGCGCAGATAGTCGTCGGCGCCCTGCAGGGGCGCGCCCAGTGTGGGGTTCTCGGTGATGAGGGCCAGGACCTCCCGGGCCGCCGACCCGTACCGCCTGAGCAGGTGCTCCACGCGCACCACGTGGAGGCCGTGCTCGGCGGCGATGCGCGCCCGCGCGTTCCACAGGGCGGGATAGCCCTCGGCGCCGTACAGCGGTATCTCCTCGGTGACGCAGTCGGCGACCCGCAGGTCCAGGCCGTGCACCGCCTCGTCGACGGCGTCCTTGGCCATCACCCGGTACGTCGTGTACTTGCCGCCCGCGACCACGACCAGGCCCGGTGCCGGGTGGGCCACGGTGTGTTCGCGCGACAGCTTGCTGGTGGCGTCGGACTCGCCGGCCAGCAGCGGCCTGAGCCCCGCGTACACGCCCTGCACGTCGTCGCGGCCGAGCGGCACCGCGAGGACCGAGTTCACGCGCTCCAGCAGGTAGTCGATGTCGGCGCTGGAGGCGGCCGGGTGGGCCTTGTCGAGGTCCCAGTCGGTGTCGGTGGTGCCGACGATCCAGTGCCGGCCCCAGGGGATCACGAACAGGACGGACTTCTCGGTGCGCAGGATCAGCCCGGTGGTGGAGTGGATGCGGTCCCTGGGCACGACGAGGTGGATGCCCTTGGAGGCACGGACGTGGAACTGGCCGCGCTCGCCCACCATCGCCTGGGTGTCGTCGGTCCACACCCCGGTGGCGTTGACGACCTGCTGGGCGCGGACCTCGTACTCGCCGCCGCCCTCCACGTCCCGCACCCGGGCGCCGACGACCCGCTCGCCCTCGCGCAGGAATCCGGTGACGCGCGCGCGGTTGGCGGCCTTCGCGCCGTACGACACGGCGGTGCGCACCAGGGCGGTCACGAAGCGGGCGTCGTCCACCTGGGCGTCGTAGTACTGCAGGGCGCCGACCAGGGCGTCCTTCTTCAGGCAGGGGGCGACGCGCAGGGCCTGGCGGCGGGTCAGGTGGCGGTGCAGGGGCAGGCCCCGGCCGTGTTCGCGGGCCATCGACATGGCGTCGTAGAGGGCGACGCCGGAGCCGGCGTACAGGCGCTCCCAGCCCTTGTGCTGCAGCGGGTAGAGGAACGGCACCGGCCGGACCAGGTGCGGTGCGAGGCGCTCCAGCAGCAGGCCGCGTTCCTTCAGAGCCTCGCGGACGAGCGCGAAGTCGAGCATCTCCAGATAGCGCAGTCCGCCGTGTATCAGCTTGCTGGAGCGGCTCGAGGTGCCCGACGCCCAGTCGCGCGCCTCCACGATGCCGGTGGACAGACCGCGGGTGACGGCGTCCAGAGCCGTGCCCGCGCCGACCACGCCTCCGCCCACGACCAGGATGTCCAGCTCCCGCTCGGCCATTCCCGCCAGTGACTCGGCGCGCTGCGCCGGCCCCAGTGTCGCTGTCCTCACCGCTGCCTCCTGCTCTCGGTCGCGCCGGCCGCACCCGTCGGCGAAGCCCGTTCCCCTCCCC
>NZ_POTZ01000004.1 GCF_003236365.1 Streptomyces sp. NTH33 | reverse complement strand
GCAGGGGGGCGTCGAAGCCGCGGGCGGCGCCGGAGCCCCGCGGGCGGTCGTCCGTCCAGTGGCGCTCGGGGCGCAGCGGGTATCCGGGGACGGTCGCGGCGGCGTTCCGGGGCAGGCCGCCGAACGGCTCCAGGCCGGCCACGTAGGCGCGCCCGAGGGCCGTGGCGACGTCGGCCGTGCCGCCGTGGTGGCGGCGCATGGTGGTCAGGACAGCCGTGCGGGCGGTGCGGCCGACGGTGAGCTGTTCGACGGCCGGGGCGAGGACCGGGTGGGGGCTGATCTCGACGACGTGGGTGATGCCGTCGTCGAGCACGGCCTGCACCGCGTCGGCGAACTGCACGGGGCTGCGCAGGTTCTCGACCCAGTAGGCGGCGTCCATCTCGGGGCCGGCCAGGCGGGTGCGGCGCACCGTCGACATCAGCGGGATGCGGGCCTCGCGGGGCCGGACGGGGGCGAGGGCGGCGAGCAGGTCCTCCCGGAGCGGGTCCATCTGGGAGCTGTGCGAGGCGTAGTCGACGTTGACCAGGCGGCAGTAGGTGCCCTCGGCGTCGAGGAGTTCCTTGAGGGTGAGCACCGCCTCCTTCTCCCCGGACAGGACGCAGGAGTTGGGGCCGTTGTGGACGGCGAGGGAGACGCTGTCCTCGAAGCCCTCCAGGGCCGCCAGCGCGGCGTCCCGGTCGAGGTCCACCGCGAGCATGCGGCCGTGGCCGGAAGTGCGGCGGGCGATGGTGCTGCGCCGGGCCATCAGCAGGGCGGCGTCCTCGTAGGAGAGGATCCCCGCGACGGTGGCGGCGGTGATCTCGCCCTGGCTGTGGCCGAGGACGACGTCCGGCTCGATACCTGCGGCGCGCCAGAGTTCGGCGAGGCCGAGCGACACGGCCCACAGGGTGGGCTGGAGCATGTCGATGCGCTGCGTCCAGGTGTCGTCGGCGCGGCCGGAGAAGATGTCGAGCAGGCTCCAGTCGGTGTGCGGGCGCAGCGCGTCGGCGCAGCGGGTGACGACCTCGGCGAAGAGCGGACTGTCCTGGAACAGCTGGGTGCCCATGCCGGTCCACTGGGAGCCCTGGCCGGGGAAGACGAAGGCGGTTCCGCCGCGCGGTACGGCGCTTCCGGTGATCAGGCCGGGCGCCTCCGGCTCGCCGTCGGGTGCCTCGGCGAGCGCGGCCAGTCCGGTGCGCAGGGTGTCGCCGTCGGTGGCCACGAGGGCGGCGCGGTGGGGGTGGTGGTCCCGGCGCCAGGCGAGGGCGCCGGCCTGGGCGGCCGTCTCGGCCGCGGTCGCGGGGACGAGCGGGACGAGGTCGGCGGCGCGTCGGCCGAGAGCGGTGGTGTCCTTGGCGGACAGGGGCAGCACGGCGGGCAGTCCGGTCACGGGGCCCGCGCCGGGGGCGGCCGTCTGCTCGGTCTCGGGCGGGCTCATGAGGACCACATGGGCGTTGGTGCCCCCCCAACCGAAGGAGTTGACGCCGAGGCAGAGGGGCCCGGTGGGCGGCAGCGGTGTCGGTTCGCGCACCACGCGGACGTTGATGTCGTCGAAGGGGATGGCAGGATTGAGCTCCGCGGAGTGGAGGCTGGGCGGCAGGACGCGGTGGCGCAGCGCGAGGAGGTTCTTCATGAGGCCGGCCAGTCCGGCGCTGGCCTCCAGGTGGCCGATGTTGGTCTTCACCGAGCCGATGAGCAGGGGAGTGTCGCGGTCGGCGCCGAGGACCCGGCCGATGGCGGTGGCCTCGATCGGGTCGCCCCGCCCGGTGCCGGTGCCGTGGGCCTCGACGTAGTCCGGGGCGCCGGCGGGCACGGCCCCGGTGTGGTACGCGCGGCGCAGCAGGTCCTCCTGCCCCGCGGGGCTCGGCGTGACGAGGCTCTCGCCGCCGCCGTCGTTGTTGACGACGGTGTTGGCGATGACGCCGTGGATGCGGTCGCCGTCGGCCAGCGCGCGGGCCAGGGTCTTCACGTAGAGGGCGGCGACGCCCTCGCCGCGCACGAAGCCGTTGGCCGCGGCGGAGAAGGTCTTGCAGCGCCCGTCCGGGGAGAGTCCGCCGAAGTGGGTGAGTCCGACGGTCACATGCGGATCGAGGATCAGATTGGTGCCGCCGACGACGGCCGCCTCGATCTCGCCGTCGCGCAGCGCCTGGCAGGCGAGGTGGAGGGCGACCAGGGAGGACGAGCAACCAGTTTCCACGGTCATGCTGGGGCCGCGGACCTTGAGGAAGTACGACAGGCGGGCCGCGATGACGTCGAGGGCGTTGCCGACGAGGCTGTGCGGGGTGGGCCGGGCCTCGCGGTCCCTGCGGAGCAGCTCGTAGTCGTGCCAGGAGGCGCCGACGTAGACGCCGGTGCGGGTGCCGGCGAGCGCGTCGGCCCGCTGGCCCGCGTCCTCGATCGCGCGCCAGCCGACCTCCAGCATCAGCCGCTGCTGCGGGTCGATGGCCTCGGCCTCGCGGGGCGAGATGCCGAAGAACTGCGCGTCGAAGCGGTCGACTCCGTCGATGAAGCCGCCGACGGCCTGGATCTCCTTCTCGGGGTCGAGTTGCGCAGTGCTGTCCCAGCGGTCGGCGGGGACGGGGCGTATCGCGTCCACGCCATTCATCAAAAGGGTCCAGAAGCTGTCGAGATCGGGCGCACCTGGAAACTTGCCGGCCATGCCGACAATGGCCGTGAGGTTCGCCGGGTCACGGTCTGCAATCGCGTCCATGTGCCGTCGCCTTCTCGTCTCGCAACCGAATACCGAAGCAATCCGTCCGAACGTATAACAGCCCATAACCAGGGGAACACCCCTGACATTTCAGGGGTGTTCCCGGTGGCCCCTAAGGGTCTGGACGGCGGATCCGGAAGTGGACCGCCGATGGGCGGGATCAGCCGCGGAAGCGTGTCCTGACCAGCCCCTTGCTGGCGTTGATCATGCGCGGGCCGATCTCCGGAGGAGCCTCCCTGCGCGACCAGACGGCGTTCATCGCCATCTTGGCCGGACTCATGGCGAAGCAGCGAGTCGCCTCTTCACCGAGACGGAACGAAGGCGAAATGAAGTCGGCGTTCTCGATGTGCTTGAGAATGCGCTTCGCCGCGTCACCCGGGGTAATCGTCCCTTCTTCCACGGCCTTGCAGAGGTCCCGGGTGAGAATGCCCATCTCATTGAATCCGGCGCTGACCGGAAGCGGGGATCCGGGGTGCTTGCTCTGTTCCAGGTCGAGGAAGACCTTCTCGTCGCCGGTGGTGTCGTACCGGTAGTACGCGTCCTCCAGCATGACGTTGCCGAGCATCGTGCCGAGCATCCAGGTGCGGTTGACGGCGTTCCACAGCTCGTAGTCGCGGAAGCCCACGAACGAGCTGTAGACGAGGTTGTCGTGGAAGTCGAACAACCCCTGCTGGAGGTTCTCCAGGTAGGAGAAGCGCTCCAGCGACCAGTCGCCGTCGCGTGAGGCGGCGATCAGACGCCAGCCGAGGGCGTTGACCAGCTCCATGGTGTTGGTCAGGCCGCGCGAGTAGAGGGCGTCGATGAAGCCGGCCGCGTGCGAGGTGAGGCAGAACCGCTCCCCCACGACCTGCTTGGCCGAGTACTGGAGCCGTCCCGTGGACACCCACGGCCTGACCGCCTTCGCGCCCTGGAACTGCCAGGCGATCTCCGGGTGGCGCTTCAGGAAGTCGCCGAACTCCTGCTCCGGCGTGGCGTCGCCCTTGGGGAAGACCCGCGGGTCGTACGTCAGGCCCACGCTGCACAGCGGGTTGAGCGAGCCCTCGTGGTTGTCGAACGGGATGACCCACAGCCAGCCGCCGTCGAAGACGTGGTGCAGGGTGCCGTGGTGCCAGGGGTTGGGCTGCTTGTGCTGCCGTCCGTTGGGCGAGCGGTCATAGGGCTTCACGCCGACCATGTGCGTGAACATGCTGCGCGAGTGGGTGCGCGCCCGGGTGGGCGTCTCCCGCAGCCCGAACTTCTCGGCCAGCGGCGAGCGGAACCCGCTGCCGTCGACGACATAGCTCGCCCGGAACTCCTTGCCGTTCTCGGTGCGCAGCACCGCGCCGCTGTCCGGGTCGATCTCGATGTCCGCGATCCGGGTGGCCAGCTGGGGCACGGCTCCGTACTTCACGGCCAGGTGGAAGAGGTAGGCGTCGATGTCCTGCCGGAAGAGGTGGCTCTCGGTCCTGATGGCCGAGGGGACGACGAGCTGGTTCACCTCCGCCGGGTTCTGGGCGCGGCCCTCGCGGTGGTAGACGAAGCCGAAGTTCTGCTTCTGTCCGCAGTTGCGGGAGACCTCCTTGCGGATCCCCTTGAAGCTGGAGAGGGCCTTCAGCTCGGGAACCTTGTACCGGTCGGCGATCAGCCGGGTCATGCCGGACGTGTACGGGATCGTCGACTCGCCCACCGCGAACCGGGGATGGGTGCCGGCGTCGAGCAGCAGCACCTTGACGCCGTTGCGGGCGAGGACCGCGCCCAGCATGCCGCCGGCCATGCCGCTGCCGAGGATCGCCACGTCGTACTGGTTCTCGGTTGTCTTCTTCGTGTCCTTGCGCGGCACGCCGCTCACCTGTCTCTCGTCGATAGGAAAAGGTGCCTGCTCATCTCGCTGCCGCTTCCAGGAAGTAGGTTCTCGGCAGTTCCTTCCGAGTCCGGATGCCGAGCTTCCGGAAGGCTTTCGTGAGGTGCTGCTCCACCGTGCTCACGGTGACGGTCAGGGCCTCCGCGATCTCCCGGTTGGTCCTGCCGTGCGCGGCGAGCGCCACGACCCGACGTTCCGCCCAGCTGAGCAGGGCGAACGCCGCGCTGTCCGGCTCGGTGACCCCCACCGTGCCGTGGACCACCGGGGCGGGCCTGCCGGCCCCGCACTCACGCCGCAGGCGCTCCGACTCCTTGAGCGCGGCGAGCCCCCGGGGGGACTGGCCGGACACGGTGTACTCGTCCGCGAGTTCGCCCAGCGCGCCCGCGAGCTGGAAGCGGTCGCCGCAGGCACGGAAGATCTCGACCGCCTCCTCCAGCAGCCGTCCCCGCCGGCCCTTCTCAACGACCGCCGCGCAGGCCCGCAGGGAGATGCCGCGGGCCCGGGACGGGCGCTCGCCTGCGAGCGCGAGCTGCTGGTGGGCGAGGTCACGGGCGGACCGCAGGTCGGACAGGGCGAGATGGGCGCGCGCGGCGCTGCTGCGCCACGGTACGAGCGTCGGCTGGTCCAGGCCCCACTCCGTCATCAGCTCGCCGCAGCGGCTGAAGTCGTCGAGCGCGGCGTACGGACGGCCCGTCTCCAGGTGGTAACAGCCCCTGGCGTGGAGGTAGTAGAGCCCGAAGCGGCTGGAGAACATGCCCTCGGGCACCGGCTGGGCCACGTACTCCGCGGCGGCGCCGAAGTCCCCGAAGGCGGTCGCCGCCTGGATCAGGTTGGCCAGCGGGCCTCCGATGCACACGCCCCAACTGTCCGCGGGGACCTGGGCGAGGGCCGCTTCGGACAGCAGCCGGGCGTGCGACAGGTCGCCCTGCCGCAGCGCGATGCCCGCCCGCAGCGAAGCGAACTCGGCGGCCCACAGCGGCACCTTGCGGGCCCGCGCCTCCTCCAGCCAGTGGTCGCACCAGCGGGCGGCGGCCTCCGGCCGGTCGGCGAACGACAGGGCGGCCACCGCGCACATCAGCCATTCCTGGGTGTGCTTGCCGAGCCGCATGGCGCGCAGGGCGCTCTCGGCGTCGGCGACCGCGGAGTCGTCCGGCCCGTGCGCCAGCACCTGCGCCAGCGCGGTGACGCCCAGCAGGCGCGGATCGCCCGTGGCCGTGCCGCCGAGCGGCGGCGGGGGCTGCACGACCGGGTAGGTGACGGAGAGCAGCTTCCAGGTGGCGCGCACCTCGGCCGCGTAGCCCGGGTCCCGGCGCTCGTCGGTGTCGTCCAACTGCGCCACGGCGCCCACCGCCTCGTCGAACCTGCCGTGCCACAGCAGGTACTTGGCGAGCATCAGGGTGTGCCGGGCGGGCAGCCGGCCGTCGCGCAGGGCGATGGCCAGCACGCCGAGGTGGGGCGTGCTGATGGACGGGTTGAGCATCCAGGCGGTCGATGCCAGCAAGGCACGCAGGCCGACCCGTTCGCCGTCGTCGGTGCCGAGACGCAGGGCGGCTTCCAGGCACGAGTGGGCCTCGGCGACGCGGTTGCCGTTGAGATGCCGTTCGGCGGCGTCGCGCAGGACCGGCACGGCCCAGGTGAGCGAGCCGTCGTCGTCGCAGTTGCGCAGGTGACGGGCGGTACGGGTGGCGGCGATGCCTTCCTCGTAGCACATCAGGGCGGCGTGCCGGTGGAGCGCGGCGCGCTCGGCGGCGCTCAGCCCTTCGAGCACCGCCTGGGCGGCCACGGGGTGCCGCAGGCGCATCCCGTCCAGGAAGCCGGCGGCGGCCAGTTCCCGGGTGCCGCGGACCACGGTGCTCGGCTCCTGGCCGGTGAGGCGGGCGAGGAGGGCCGGGGCGTGGATGTCCCCGTCGAGCACGGCGAGTGCCCGGGCGAGCCGCAGCAGTGCGGGGCGGCCCCGGTGCAGACAGCTGAGCAGCGTGTCGCCGTAGGTGTCGCCGACGACGACGGTGCCCGGGTCGGACGCCTGCCGGGAGTCCTCCAGCAGCGCCCTGACCAGGAGCGGGTTGCCGCCGCTGACCCGGTGGCAGCGTTCCGCGAAGACGGGGTCCGGCGGTGCGCCCCGGTGGAGTGTCAGCAGCGCGGTAGTCTCGGTCAGCGAGAGCGGGCCGGGGTTCACGCTGCGGTAGCGGGGCTGGCGCAGCAGCTCGGCGTGCAGCTGCGGGTGCGCCGGGCGGGACAGCGGGCACTCGGTGAGCGCCAGCACCACCCGGGCTCCGCGCAGCTGCCGGATCAGATGGAACAGCCAGTGCAGCGTCAGGTAGTCGGTGAACTGCACGTCGTCGACGCACAGCAGCACGGGCACGTCCTCGGCGGAGCGGACCACCTCGGTGCAGAGTTCGTGCAGCACGTCGGTGGTGTCGGCGTCGAGGATGAGCGGGGTGTCGCCGGCGGTGCCGGCGACGTCGTCGCAGGTGCCGCGGAGTCTGTCGAGGAGGGCCACGGCCGTGCCGGGGGCTCCGGACGAGCGCAGCAGCTGCTGGAGGACGCTGCCCGGCGACAGCCGCTCGGGCCACGAGCCCACGGCGTCCAGGACCACGAAGCCGTTGTCCCGCGCCGCGCCCTTCACCGCCGTCAGGAGCTCCGTCTTCCCGCAGCCCATGGCGCCGCCGATCATCGCCACGCCGCCGCCGTCGCCGCGTGCGCAGGCCTGGAGGAGACCGGTCAGCTCGGACAGCTCGCGGTCCAGACCTATCAACCGCATATGTTGCTCTCCTCCTATCCAGCCGACGAGGTCACGCGTTCCGGCTCCGCCGCGCCCTCCGGGGTGGGGACCTCGACCGGCTTGCGGTAGACGCGGGAGAGCAGCGGACCGGTCATGGCCGTGGTGACGACCGCCATGACGACCATCAGCGAGTACAGATCGGCGTCGAGCAGGCCGAGTTGCAGGCCGACGCCGAGGATGACCAGTTCGGTGAGTCCGCGGGTGTTCATCAGGACGCCGAGCGCCGCCGCCGGCCGCGACGGCAGGCCCTGGGTACGGGCGCCGGCGTAGGTGCCGCCGAACTTGCCGACCACGGCGACGAGCAGGATCAATCCCAGCTCGGTGAAGTCGGAGGCCTTCATGGAGCCGAGGTCGACCTTCAGTCCGGCCACCACGAAGTAGACCGGCAGCAGCAGGGAGGTGACCTCCCCCATGCGGTCCTCGATCTCGTTCCGCAGCAGGAGGGTCTTCTCCCTCGGCATGATCGTGCCGAACAGGAAGGCACCGAAGATGAAGTGCATCCCCATCACCTCGGTGGCCGCCGCGGAGAGCAGCACGCCGATGAAAACCAGGGCGAGGTGCCAGGGCGCGAAGGGCACCGCCTGCCCGTTCCTGACGAAGATGCGGCGCAGCAGCGGCCGCACCACGAGCATGGTGACGAGGACGTAGGGCACGGCGAGTGCCACGCGCCAGTGGTCGCCGCCGCCGCCGACCGTCGCCTGGACCGCCGCGAGGGCGGTCCAGGCGACGACGTCCGCGGAGGCGGCCGTGGCCAGGGCGATGCCGCCGATCGTCGTCCTGCTGAGCGCCCGTTCGGTGAGGATCCTCGCGAGCACGGGGAAGGCCGTCACCGAGACGGAGAGGCCGACGAACACCACGAACGCGGCGGTGTTCGACACCTCATGGGTGCGCATCAGGTAGAACGCGAGCCCGATGCCGAGCAGAAAGGGAACAACCGTGGAGCCGGTGACCGCGCCGCCGGTCACCCGGCTCCTGCCGCGCAGCGTGGCACGCTCCAACTCCATGCCGACCGTGAACATGAACAGTGCCACGCCGACATCCGCCATGCCCGTGAGCAGCGGGCGGATGTCCGCCGGAAACAACAGATCCGATATCGCCCCGTTGAACAGGGTCGGCCCCAGCAGGATGCCCGCGACGATCTCGCCCACCACGGCCGGCTGGTTCACCCGAGCGGCGAGATGCCCGAGAGCTCTCGCGAGGAAGAGGATCAGCCCGAGATCGATGAAGAGCAACGTGACCTGATGACTGCTCATGACAGCGGCATCCTGCCCGTCCTTGTCTCGTGGGGAGAGTGGTCAGCTCTCCGCGGCCTCGGCGCTCTGCTCGATCAGGTCGTCGATCTGCAGGGTGAGCATCGGGTGCTTGCCGCTCAGCCCCGAGATCAGCCGCACGAAGTTCGAGGAGGGCGTGCGCTCGCGGTCGGGGTCGACCATCTCCGTGGCGAGGCTGTGGTAGAACTCCTTGTACTTCGTGCGGTCGTAGAACCGCTCGACGAAGTCACGGATCTCGTCGAAGAAGGCCCGGTACGCGGTGACGTACCGCTTGAGCGCCTGCTCCTCGATCTCCGGGTGCTGGATGATCTGGTCGACGATCCTCGCCAGGGTGCTGCCGGCGAGCGTGGCCAGCGCGACACCGGTGGAGAACAGCGGGTCGACGAACGCGGCGGAGTCGCCCACGCACACCCAGCCGTTGCCGTTGAAGCTCTGGCTCGTGTACGACCAGTCGCGGGCCGTGCGCCAGCCGGCCGACTGGTTGGCGCCCGCCAGCATCTTCTTCAGCTTGGTGGACTTCTCCACCTCGCCCTTGAAGAGGTCCTCCAGGGACTTGCCGTCCTTGCTGGCGTCCTCGGAGCGGGTCACGTAGCCGACGCTGACCGTGCCCTTGTCGATCGGGATGGCCCAGAACCAGCCCTCGTCCAGACCCTCGATGAGGATGTTGGTGTACTCGTCGCCGCCGAGACGCTCGCAGTTGTCGAAGTACGTCCAGACGGCGACGTTGCGGAGCTCCTCGTGCCAGGTGATGTCGGCGTAGCGGCGGCTGAGCAGACGCGCCTGGCCCGAGGCGTCGATGACCAGCTTGGCGCGGGCTTCGTGGGAGCCGTCGGTGCCGCGCAGTGTGTAGCGCACGCCGGTGACGCGGCCGTCGGTCTCGATGGGCTCCTTGACGGTGGCTTCCTCGATGATGAACGCGCCCAGCTCACGGGCGCGGTCGAGGATCAGCGAGTCCATGTCGGCCCGCCGGGTGTGGTAGGCGTACTCGTGGCTGCCGCCCTCGACGAACGAGAAGTTCCACGGCACCTGGGCGTTGCCCCAGACGAGCGTGCCGCCGTACTTGCGCTCGAAGCCGCGGGCGTCCATGCGTTCGGTGATGCCCAGCTCATCCATGGGACGCATGAAGGCCGGGATGAGGGATTCACCGATGTGGTACCGGGGGAACCGCTCGCGTTCGAGCACGAGGACCCGGTGTCCGCGCTTCGCGAGAAGTCCCGCGGTGGTCGAGCCTGCCGGCCCACCACCGATGACGATGACGTCGTATTCGTCAGGTACTCCGTGAAGAGACGACGACATGAAACTTCCTCCCCTTGCTTCGACAGACGTGCCCGCTTTGCGCGGAGCTCGCACCGGCATTCCTCAGAGCCTGACGTGTGGCCCATAAAGGTCTTCTGGACTATCTCTGGATTTCAGTTCAGAGACTGCTTCACAGGCCATGGACCGCGAGCGGGCGGCAGCGCAGGTGCGCTGCACCGACTCGTCCGGCTCTGACCAGGAAGGACATGACGGACCCGCCGCACCGCGCGCGGGGGCGGCGATGAAGCGAAGACGGTGTCCGGAATTCACGCTGCCGAAGGGCAGCGCAAAGGCGGGAAGTGTCCGGGGTCACGACGAACCGGAAGCACGGAGGAATGGCTCGGCCACGGTAGGTGCTGGCGCATTCTCTCCGTCCGGCACGTCATTCCTTTCGCCCGAGACGATTTCCGCCGTCCCTATGATTGTGGACTGGCGTTCAAACGGCGGCATCTCCCGTGTTGCTCTCCCGTCACCGACGGCGGTCCTCCGAGTCCCACCAGCCGGGGTGGTCCCGGTACCAGGACACCGTCTCGGCGAGGCCCTGCTCGAAGGGCACGACGGGCTCGAAGCCCAGCTCCTCGCGGAGCTTGGTCCCGTCCAGCGAGTAACGCCGGTCGTGGGCCTTGCGGTCGGCGACCGGGCGGACGCGGTCGGGGCCGGCCCCGCACAGGTCGAGCAGCCGCTCGGTGACCTGCCAGTTGGTTCTCGGCGTGCCGCCGCCGACGTGGTACACCTCGCCGGCGCGTCCTTTGGCGAGGATCAGCTGGAGCGCCCGGCAGTGGTCGTCCACGTGGATCCACTCGCGCACATTGGTGCCGTCCCCGTAGAGCGGCACGGTCTCCCCGGCGAGCAGCCGGGTGGTGAAGAGCGGGATGAGCTTCTCGGGGTGCTGGTACGGCCCGTAGTTGTTGGAACACCGGCTCACGGACACGTCGAGCCCGTGGGAGCGCCAGTAGGCGCTCGCGATCAGATCGCTGCCGGCCTTGGTCGCCGCGTAGGGCGAACTCGGATCCATCGGCCACTGCTCGGTCCACGAACCGTCGTCGATGGAGCCGTACACCTCGTCCGTGGAGACATGGAGCACCCGTGGCACCTCGGCGTGCAGGCACGCCTCCAGCAGCGTCTGGGTACCCATCACATTGGTCCGCACGAACGCGGCGGGGGCGGACAGGGACCGGTCGACGTGGGACTCGGCGGCGAAGTGCACCACCGCGTCGTGTCCCGGCAGCAGGTCGAGCAGGGTCGGTGCGTCGCAGATGTCCCCTCGGACGAAGGTCATCCGGGGGTGGGAGGCCGGCAGGTTGCCGCGGTTGCCGGCGTAGGTGAGCAGGTCGAGGACGGTGACGTGGGCGTCCTCGTAGCCCGGGTACTCTCCCCGGAGCATGGCGCGGACGTAGGCCGAGCCGATGAACCCGGCACCGCCGGTCACGAGAATTCTCATCCGGTCAGCCTCATCAGGTCGTCTGAAGGCGCACGCTGGCGTGGTCGCCGACCATGAGCCGGTGCCGCCGTTCCGGTCCGGACGACATCACCTGGGCCGCCCGGCCGATCACCGAACCGTGCAGCCCCTCGACGCCGTCGACGGTCGCGGCGTCGAGCACGATGGAGAACGACACCTCGGAGCCGGTCACCACGCAGTCGTCGCCGATGGTGGTGTCGGGCCCGAGGACGCTGTCCTCCACGACGGTGCCGCGGCCGATGCTGACCGGGCCGGTGATGGTCGAGTTGACCACGCGGCTGTCGGTCCCGATCCGGACGGCGCCGACGATCCGGCTGGAGTCGTCGACCTTGCCCGCCACCCGGGGGGTGAGGGTGCGCAGCATCTCGCGGTTGCACTCCAGCATGTCGTCGACGCTGCCCATGTCTCGCCAGTAGCCCGTGTAGCGGGAGGCCCGGACGTCGTGTCCGTGGTCGATCAGCCACTGGACCGCGTCGGTGATCTCCAGTTCGCCGCGGGCGCTCGGTCCGATTGCGGCGACTGCGTCGTGGATGCGGGGGGTGAAGACGTACACCCCGATCAGCGCCAGGTCGCTGCGCGGCCGGGCCGGTTTCTCCACGACCCGCATGACCCGCTGCTCCGCGTCGAGTTCGGCCACACCGAACGCGCGTGGGTCGCCGACCGGCTGGACGGCGACCCGCGCGGGCGTGCGGTGGGCCCGGAAGTCGTCGAGGATGCCGTCGATGCCCTGCGGCAGCATGTTGTCGCCGAGGTACATCACGAAGTCGTCGTCCCCGAGGAACTTCCGTGCGACGGCCACCCCGTGGGCCAGGCCCCGGGGCGCGTCCTGCTGGAGATAGGTGATCCGCAGATCGAGGGCGCTCCCGTCGCCGAGGGCCGCGGCGATGTCCTTCGCGTAGCCCCCGACCACGATCCCGACCTCGGTGACGCCCTGGGCCCGCAGGTCCTCCAGGATGTGCACCAGCACCGGCTTGTTGGCCACCGGGATCAGCTGCTTGGGCATGGTGTGGCTGAAGGGCCGCAGCCGGGTGCCGGTGCCGCCCGCCAGGACGAGGGCCTTCACGAGACGGCCCCCGTCCCCGGCGCCGAGCGTGACACGGGCTCCGCGGTCGGCGCGGCCGCCGGCGCGGCACGCTTGCCGCCGTAGACCAACCGGCGCATCAGCGCGTCCAGCGGCCCCTGGCGCCCGGCGCGTTCGAGTGCGACGGCGACGGCGACCACGGTGAGCCACACCGCGACCGCGACCGCCGCGGCGCCAGTGGCGTGGATGTGGTCGCCCAGGCCGAAGGCGACGCGGGCGAGGACGAGCGCGAGCAGCGCGGACTGGAGCAGATAACTCGTCAGGGACCTGCGGCCGACGGCGGTGAGGGCCCGGCTCACCGGGCCGGGCTCCAGTCCGCGGTCCCGAAGCCGGGCCACGAGGAGCCCGAAAAGGGCCGCGTAGGCGAGGCCGCCGCAGAAGCCGGTGAGCACGTGCAGACCGGTCACCAGGCCGGTGGCCAGGTCGCCCGTCTGCCAGCTGCCCGCACCGATCAGGGCGAGCGGCACACCGCCGAGCACGGAGACCGTGCCGCCCCACACGGCGACCCGGCGCAGCAGCACCCGGTGGGCGGCCGGGTCGTCGAGGTACCGCTTGCGGGCGGCCCACGCGCCGACCAGGATCGCGGCCGGGATCGGCCAGCCGAGGAGAATGTGGATCGAGGCGAACGGCACCTGTCCGAGGCGCTCGCCCAGCGCCGCCACGTAGTCGTCGGCCCACACCGTGCCGCGGGTGGCCGCCGCGTCCTCGGTCTGCTCCATGGCCACGGCGACCGACAGCAGGACGGCGGTGACCGCGCCCACGGCCGCGCTGATCACGATGCCCTTGCCCAGCGCCCGGTCCCCGCGGGTGAGCAGCCAGCCGAACACCAGCGCGGCGACGCCATAGGGCGCGAGGATGTCGGCGGGGAAGATCAGCACGAAGTGCACGAAGCCGAACAGGACGAGGAAGAGACCGCGCTTGCGCAGCAGCCGGCCGGCCGCCTTCGCGGAGGTGCCCGCCGCCTGCTGCCGCATGACGAGCATCGCCATGCCGTAGCCGAAGAGCGCCGCGAACATCGGGTAGGCACGGTTGTCGACGAGGTCCAGGCAGAGGAAGGTGATGGTGCGGTCGAGCGCGTCACCGCCCTGGGGGTGGGTGACCGGGCCCGGGTCGCTGCCCGTCACGTACATGGGCGCGTGGGCCAGGGCGATGAGCAGCAGCATGAAGCCACGCGCGATGTCGGGTGCCGGGGAGCGTTCGGCGGCGATCACCCCCCGGCGTCTGACCGGCGTGTTCACAGTCCTGCGGGTCGCCATGGAGTCCTCCGAGGGGTGGTGTCTGGCTCCGAACCCGGCCGGGCCGGCCGGGCCGGATCCCCGCGGTCGGGCATGGGGTGTCTGCTCATCGGGACAGGGCCCGGCAGGCTGCGTAGTCGGGCAGCAGGCCCGCCGCGCGGGCCTCGGCGAGGGTCGGTGCGGCGATGTCGCGCTCGGACATGACCGGCTCGATTCCGTCCGGGAGGGGCAGCCCCAGCTCGGGGTCGAGGACGGAGAGCGCCAGTTCGTCGGCGGCGACATAGCTGCTCGTCAGCATGTAGGACATGACCGTGTCGTCCTCCAGCGCCACGAAGGCGTGGCCGACGCCGACGGGGAAGTACATCGCCCGGAAGTCGACCTGGTCCAGCAGGACGGCCTCCCACTTCCCGTAGGTCGGGGACCCGACGCGGATGTCGACGACGATGTCGAGCGCGGCGCCGCGCGCGCAGTAGACGTACTTTGAGGTGCCCGGCGGTGTCACCGTGTAGTGGACCCCGCGCACGACTCCCCGCCCGGACCGGCTGTGGTTGGTCTGCGCTGCGCGGAAGTGCCGGTGTCCCACCGCCTTCTCGAACGCCGTCGCCTGGAACGGCGAGACGAACAGACCGCGTTTGTCGGGGAAGACCGTCGGAGTGAACTCCACGGCTCCCTCGACGGCGAGTTCGCGTATTTCCATGGCTCCTCCAGGGCACGGACCCGTCGCGGTCGCTGACGGGAGGGGGCGGGACGGTGGCGGCGGACCCGGCTAGAGCGCCGCCAGCACCTCGCGCAGGACGCCGATCACTCGGTCCTGCACGGCGGGGGTGAGTGAGGGGTACATCGGCAGCGAGAAGATCTGGCCGGCCAGCGACTCGGTGACGGGCAGCGAACCGGCCGGCACCCCGAGACCGGCGAAGCCGGACATGGTGTGCACGGGCCACGGATAGCTGATGTTGAGGTCGATGTCGTGCTCCCGGAGCGCCTGGAGGATCCGGTCCCGCTCCGGGTGGCGCACCACGTACACGTAGTAGACGTGGTCGTTGCCGGGGGCGATCGCGGGCAGGGCCAGGTCCGTGCCGGCCAGGCCCTCGGCGTACCGCTCGGCGACGGCGCGCCGGGCGGCGACGTAGGCGTCGAGGCGGGGCAGCTTGCGGCGCAGGATCTCGGCCTGGACCTCGTCGAGGCGGGCGTTGTGCCCCGGGGTCTCGACGACGTAGTAGCGCTCCTCCATGCCGTAGTACCGCAGCCGGCGCAGCCGGCCGGCGGTGTCGTCGTCCCGCACCAGCACGGCGCCGCCGTCGCCGTAGGCCCCGAGGACCTTGGTCGGGTAGAACGAGAAGGCCGCCGCGTCGCCGGTGGTGCCCGCGAGGACGCCGTCGTGCCGTGCCCCGTGGGCCTGGGCGCAGTCCTCCAGCAGGGCGAGTCCGTGCGCGTCCGCGAGGGTCCGCAGCGGTGCCAGGTCGACGCACTGCCCGTAGAGGTGGACCGGCAGCAGGCAGCGGGTCCGTGCGGTGACGGCAGCGGCCACCTGAGCGGTGTCCATGAGGTACGTGTCGGGGTCGATGTCCACGAACACGGGCTTCGCGCCGACCGAGTCGATGGCGACCACCGTCGGCGCCGCCGTGTTCGAGACGGTGACCACCTCGTCGCCCGGCCGGACGCCGAGCGCCTGGAGGGCCAGCTTGATGGCGTTGGTGCCGTTGTCGACGCCGATGCAGTGCGGCATGCCGTGATAGGAGGCGAACTCCCTCTCGAAGCCGTGGGTGCTGGCGCCGAGGACCAGCCGGCCGGAGGAGAAGACGGTCTCGACGGCGTCGAGGATGTCCTTCCGCTCGGCGGCGTACTCCTCCAGGTAGTCCCACACTCTGGTCGTCACGGGCGGTCCGCTCCTTCCTTCACGCCGAGGAACAGGCCACGGCCGGACTGGGAACCTTCGATGAACTCGGGCGTGAACCCCGCGTCGCGCAGGGTCCGCTCGTACAGCGCCCGCGGGAAGAGCTGGTGGACGTAGGACTCCGCGAAGTGCCGCGCCCCGGTCTTCGGATCGGCGACGACGTAGTGCACGTCCATGCGTGAGACGTCCCCCTCGCGGGTGGTGTGGGAGAGGCGGGTGACGGTGCGGTGGTCGGGGCGCAGGACGTCCGCGGCCACGTACCCGTCGGTGAACGTCTCGGGGAACCACCACGGTTCGACGACCACGACGCCGCCGGGCCGCAGGTGCCGTGCGAAGCAGCGCATGGTGCCGCCCAGTTCGGCGGGGTCCTGATGGGCGACGGCGGCGAAGAGGCACACCACCGCGTCGTAGGTGCGGCCGAGGTCGAAGTCGCGCATGTCGCCCTGGTGCAGGGCGGCCTCGGGCAGCCGGTCCCGGGCGACGGCGAGCATCGCGTCGGACAGCTCGACACCCTCGGCCCGGTCGAACATGCCGAGGAAGTGGCGCAGGTGCCCGCCGGTCCCGCAGGCGACGTCGAGGACCGAGGACGCCCCGGGCACCCGCTCGCGGATCAGGCCGGCGATGTACGCGCTCTCCGCAGGGTAGTCCTTGCCGCGCAGCGTGTACACGAGGTCGTAGATCTCGGCGAACTCCGGTCCGTACACGGTTGTCCCCTCAGTCGGATGTCGTGGTGTCGGCCAGGGCGGCCACGGTCCGCTCCAGGGCGGCGCGCAGCGGGATTCTCGGCCGCCAGCCGGTCACGGCCCGGAAGGCGGAGGAGTCGATGGTGACGCTGCTGAAGTCCGTCGCGGGCGCGTCCGGCGGCGGCTCGACGGAGACGACCGGCACCGGAGGCCGGCCGAGCCGCGCCGCCACCAGGCCGGAGACGGTGCGGCAGACCTCGCCGAGCGGGTCGCCCCGGCCCGCGCCGAGCAGCCAGTGGCGTCCGGCCAGCGCGTCGCTGTGGTCGAGCGCGGCGACGAACGCACGGGCCACGTCCTCGACATGGACGAGGTCGCGCTTGACGCTGCCGTCGTGCCAGAGGGTGAGCGGTTCGCCGGCTAGTGCGCGCCGCACCATGAAGGAGACCACCCCGCGGTCGGCCCCGTGGAGGGCGTCGACGTATCCGAAGACCGTCGGCAGGCGCAGGCTGACGCCCCGCACGGCGCCGTCCGCGGTGGCGTCCATCAGGATCCGCTCGGCGGCGAGTTTTTGCTCGTCGTAGGCGGTGTGCGGAACGTCGGGCTCGCTGCCGTCGATGGGCCGGTCCGGGGTCAGGCCGACCTGGGAGGCGGCGCCCGCGTAGAGGACCAGGGGCGGCGGGCCGTCGCGCCGCCCGTCGCGCAGGATCTCGCAGAGGTTCTCCATGACGCCGACGTTGGCCGCGCGGGCGGTCGGGTCGCTCTCGGCGGCCCGCCAGCCGCCGCTGTGCATCACGAGGTGCACGATCACGTCCGCGCCGGCGACGGCGGCCGCGAGTTGCCCCGCGTCGGTGAGGTCGGCCAGGCGGACGTCCACGGTGGCCCCCGGGGCGAGGACGACGCTGCTGCGGCGGCGGGCCACGGCGTGCAGCCGCACGGGCCGCTCGGCGAACGCGGCCGTCACGGCGGATCCGACGAAGCCGGACGCGCCCAGGACGACGACGTCGAGCGGACGGTGCGGGTCGCTCTCCGGTGCGCCGGGGCGCTGTGCCGTGGTGGTCATGAGGACTCCCCCCGCCCCGGCTCCCCCGCGCCGCACGCCGGGTGTTCCAGGGCATGCAGACAGGCCAGCAGGCTGCGCGCCTGCATAGTGACGTAGTGGCTGTGGCGCAGCAGTGCGGACAGCTGGGCGGGCGTCGTCCAGCGGTAGCCAGGCGGCTCCGGAAGGTGCCCGGTCTCGACGATCAGATGCCGGCTGCGGGTGTGGAACAGCCGGCCTCCCTCGTCGGACAGGACGGTGTCGAAGAGGATCCGTTCCGGCCCGGCGCCCAGGACCTCGTCGAGGAAGGGCGGCCGTTCGCAGCCCGGGGCCGCGTCGTGGTCGCACGGGGTGCACTGCACGGTGGGGCCGAGCTCGACGACGTCCACGAAGCCCGGCTCGACACGCTGCTGGACGAGCACGTGCAGCACGCCGTCGATGCGGGTGACGAGAAAGGCGACGAGTCCGGTCCCGTGGGCGGCGATCATCGGCTGGCCCCACTCGGCGACCTCCCGGCCCGCGGCCTTCACCCGGACGCCGATGACGTCGAAGAAGCGGCCGCTCTCGTGGCCGATGGAGAGCGGACCGCGCCGCCAGTGCGCCAGCTGCGGCAGCGGCAGGCGTTCGGTGGTGACCTCGATCCGGCTGCGGGCCTCGGTGATCCAGCTGAGGATCTCCGCCGTGCCGGAGCGGACGCGCGGCGAGGATTCCGGCGCCGGCTCGTCGGGCGGGAACGGCAGACAGGCCAGCACGCTGCGGGAGTCCATGCTGACCAGGTCGTCGAAGCGGAGCAGGCCGAGCAGTTCGCCGAGCGGCAGCCAGCGGAACCCGTCGACCGCCTCGACCTCCGCGGTCACCTCGACGATCATGTTGCGGTTCCGCTTGCGCAGGAACCAGGATCCCTGTTCGGACTGCCGGGAGTCGGCGATGATCCGGTGACCGGTGGCCTCACGAAAATACCGAAGATAGGGAACCGATTTCCCGCGGTGCACTCCCGTGAAATTGCTTCGGGTGGCCTGGACCGTGGGAGAAAGCTGGAGTCCGTTGATGTTCCCTGGCTCTGCTTTCGCCTGCATCAGGCAGTGCAGTTCACCGTCGATCCGGCGTACGAGAATTCCGAGGATTCCTGTCTCCGGCTGATTGATGATGGGCTGGTCCCAGTGCTCGACGGGGCCGCCCGCATGGTGGGTCCGGATGCCCTCGACGGAGAAGAACCGGCCGCTGTGATGCGTCAGAGCTGAGGCGTCGGGGTCACAGTGCCAGCCGCTCACGGAGGCGAGCGGGACCCTTTCGACGTGGGTGTAGATGCTCTTACGGGCGTCCTCGAACCAGTGCCGGAAGGCTGACGGCACGGATGGTGAATCACCCATTGATGCATTCATCAGCAACTCTCGGGGACTAGGTCGGGACTGTGGCATCGCATTTCGTAATGCCTTATTTTCGCGCAGTCCACGGCCTTGTGGCGTCTCCCAGATTGCTCACACCGGAGTGTTGGGCAATTGCCGTCCCGGCAGTGGCGGCCGACCGGGGCCGGCCGCCGGGGCGATCATTCCTGAGCGCCGGTCAGGTGGTGGCAATGCCCCTCGTACACCCACTGCTCCCATTCCTCGGGCGTCCAGCCGCGCTCGGTCACCAGCAGATGGAACAGCTCCGGTCCGAGGAGGACGTACGAGATGTCGACGGCGCGCTCGACGGACAGGCCCTCGCGCAGCGCCTTCTTGGCCACCAGCGACTCGACGAAGCGGCGCTGGACCACCTGCCGCTGACGCTTGTTCGCCTCCCAGAGCTCCGCCCCGTCGCCGCTGGTCGTCGCCGCGTTGCGCAGTACCTCCAGCAGCGGGCCGACGCGTTCGTAGATCACGCGCGTCAGGTGCACCTGGAGCCGGAGCTGCTGCCGGGGGTCCTCGGCCTCCAGGGCCTCGACGACCTGGGGCCGCTCCAGGGTCGGCACCGGGTCCTCGTCGCCCGCGATGTGGACGTCGATGAGCTCCTTCAGGATCTGCTGCTTGCTCCCGAAGGAGAAGTAGATTGTCTGGACGGCGACCTTCGCCTCGCGGGCGATGGAGTCGATCGTCGTGGCGCCGTAGCCGTACTCGACGAACAGACTCATCGCGGCCTCCAGCATCCGGTTGCGGGTCTGCTGCGCCTTGAGCCGGCGGCCGGGGGACTTGCTCACCATCGTCGATCACTTCCTCGTCACTGCTACGGCGTCCGGCGCCACGGGGTGGGGAGCGGAGGACCGCCGGGCCGGTCGCCGCCGCACCGGCAGACCAGGTAAGTATGACTGCCGGCAGACGGCTCCGGCGGACGACCCCCGCGGGCGGGAAGCGGTGGAGCTCATGCGGGGTCGGCGATCAGTCAAGGGCACCGGCCGCCGGTGAGCGGCGCGCCGCGATCAGCGACCGGACGACCCGGTCCGGTCGGACGACCGAGGCGGGCTTCGCCAGCAGGTGCTGCATGTCCAGCATCACGCGGTGCGCGGGCACCGAGACGTGGCTGGCGAGCATGACCTGGCGCACATAGCGGTTGAGCAAGTCCGTCCCCACGCCCTTGGCACCGACCGTCTCCGGGTACATGAAGTCGCTGCTTGTCGACATCTGCCACGGTGTGTCGATCACCCGCGAGGCCGCACGGTAGAAGCGGCGCGCCATCGTGGGAGTCGCGGCCTTGTGGCGGTCGAGGCAGCGGGCGAGCTCGACGGCCTCCAGGGTGGCCGCGGTCATGCCCTGGCCGTACAGGGGGTTGAAGCTGCAGATGGCGTCGCCGAGCGCGACGAAGCCCTCCGGAACCTTCTTCAGGTGCTCGAACCAGCGCCGGCGGGCGGCCGGGTACGTGAAGCGCTCGGCGTCCCCGTCCTCCACCGGCTTGGTGCGGGCCAGCAGGTCCGAGACGATGGACGTGGGCAGCCCGTCGGCGAAGGCGGTGAACCCTTCCGGGTCGACCGGGGCGTGGGCCCGGTGCCACCCGCCGAGAGTGACGATCCAGCGGTCGCCCTCCACTGCGAAGATCGCGGCGGCGCGCTTGTCGTGGGGCGGCACCGCGGACATCAGGAACAGCAGCGCGCCGTCCTGCAGCTCACCGCCCTGACGGTGCATCATCCGTGTCGTGTAGCCGACGTCGATCTTGACCGTGGTGGTCTTCGGCGCGGGGCAGTCGAGCTCCTCGAGCCAGCGGTCGGTCCGTCCGGCGCTGCGGCCGGTGGCGTCGACGACGAGGTCGGCGCCGAGCCTGGCGCCGTCGTCGAGTTCGACGCCCAGCACCCGGCCGGACACACCGAACAGTCCGTTGACGGCGGTCCTGTCGCGGATCTCCACGTTGGGCAGGGCGGCCACCCGGCGGCGGACGGTGTGCTCGAGGTAGGCGCGGGTGAGGCTGATGCCCTGATGGCCGCTCTTGAACCGGGTGCGCAGCGCGCCCATCTGATGGAAGAGCAGGTCGTAGCCGGGGTCGAAGGGCACCGCGCCGCCGGCGATCAGCTCGTCGGTGAGGCCCGGGAACAGCTGGTCGAGCTTGCGGCGTCCGCTGATGAGCAGCGCGTGGGCGTGTGGGCTCTGCGGCACGCCCTTCCGGTCCGCCGCGACGTCGGGGAGCGTGTCCCGGTCGAGGACCGTGACTGATCCGAACCTGTTGGACAGCGTGCGGGCGGCGGCCAGGCCCCCGATCGACCCTCCGATGATCACCGCGTGTCCGCCGATGACGCCCACGTGCCCTCCCCAATAAGACAGCAAAATGCGGTGCGAGTGCACCGCCCGCACATTCTCGGCATACTGCTCCGAATGTGTCTTCTCCAGGGTTGCTCAGCCGCCGGTGATTGCCTCAGGAGGCGAAGAGTTCTGGGAGCGCGGCGCCGATCGTTACGCGTTCGGCGTCGAAAAGCCTTACTCGGGAAGGGGGCTGAAGAACGAGATCGACGGTCACCGTGGAGCCCGGCGAGATGCAGAAGGGACCGGCCGCCCCCACGGCAATGGGCTGTTTGCCGCCACCCGCTCTGCGGGACACGGCCTGAATGTGCCAGGGACCCTCGGGGACGTATTCGATGCGCCACGTCCCTTTGCCCTGTTCCATTCGGCAGCAGCGGGCCGGGCGTTCCTGGCGGGTGAGCGGGGGAATCGCGGCGACGAAGACCGGCTCGTCCTCCTGGCCGTCGCTGCGGAAAATCCTTCCCCGGAACGACCCGTAGGCGAAAGGCGCGTCGTCGGTGCGGCCGGCGGTGAAATCGACGGCGGCGGGACCGAGCTGGGCCAGCCGCCGGAAGCGCCCGGGTGAGACGCCGACGCTCCTGGTGAAGCGGGTCGTGAAGGTGCCGAGGCTCGAGTAGCCGACCTGGACGGAGATGTCCGCGACGCGGTCGGAGGTGAACAGCAGCTTGCGCTTGGCCGCTTCCTGCCGGACCGCCGCCAGGAAGCGGGCCGGCGGCAGCCCGGTCTCCTGCCGGAAGATCCGGGCCATGTGGAAGGAGCTCAGCCGGGCCGTGTTCGCCAGGACACAGAGCGACAGCTCCTCGTCGTACCGGTGACGTATCGCTTCGACGACGCTTTCGATCTCGGGCCGCATGCAGGACTCCCCCGTGAGGTGTACGCGCACCTGCACACCCGCGCCGGACCGGGACCGCGTGGCTGGCGGACACCGGCGGCGGAGTGTGCCGACATCTATGGAGCCGCTGGTCACCGCGGAGGTTCCCGAACGGCTTGCCTGTAGGCGTAGTGTACCTCTAGAGTCCCACGCGAGATAGCGACTCTAGAGAGGGACTTGGCAATGACCGTCGTCCGGATCACGCGCTTCAAGACCGACCCCGCCAACGACGCGGAGATGATCGACAAGCGGGCCACCCTGATCGCCGCGGTTCGCGAGTCCTACCCGGGACTCACCGAGGCCCGCCTCGGCCGCCTCGAGGACGGCACCTGGATCGACCACTGGTACTGGGAGTCCGCCGAGCACATGCAGAAGGCGCTGGCCTCGGCGCCCACCATCCCCGAGGCGGGCGCCGTGTTCGCGCTCACGACCGACGCCACCGCCGAGTCCGCGGAGATCGTGGCCGTCGTCTGAGGTCCTCGCCCGCCGCCGGCGCACACCGCACTCCCGCTTCTGCCCGCACGATTCCCTCGCGCGGGCAGAAGTTTTTTGCATCGCCTTGGTGAACTCGCCACCGGCCGTGCGCGTCCACCGGGGACGGCGTTCCCGGCGCCCGCCGAATACGGCACGCTACGCATCCGAACAACCGGACCTTTTCACGGCACGAAGGTACGCGGATATTGCCGAACGAGCCAGAAGGGCACGCGGGATCGAAATCCGACATCCCCGCCATACCGCTGCCGTAGGGGGCACCCCTAAGGGGGACCGCAAGAATGAAGAAGACACCGGCGCGCACGGTCTGCGAGGCTTTCCGGGTAAGGCAGTCCATCGTCGCCGATACGCCTCTCACCCCTGACGCACAGCCAGTGAGCCGATTCCGAGAATCACGCGCACTACGTAAGAACCATCGCGTCACACCACCTTCGCGCAGTTGACCGCACATCACAGAGATAGCCGCCCCGGGCATTCCGCCACGTTTTCCTGAACCTGGCGGATCATTCCTGTCGAGCTTTCTCTCGCCCGGGTCTACGCGCGACACATCGCGCTGCACGGACATTCTGTTCCGCGGACTTCCACAAAGAAGAATCCACATGGGGGCCATCATGGAGTACGCAATAAAATGCGCAGTGAAGACGATTCGAGAACGGTACTTCGAGCCGCTGACGCTGGATGAGCTGGCCCAGACCGCAATGGTGAGCAAGTTTCACTTCCTGCGCTCCTTCCGGCGTATCACCGGCGTCACCCCCGGCCGTTTTCTCAGCGCGATAAGGCTCCATGAGGCCAAGATCCTTCTGCTCACCACGTCCCTGAACGTGAGCGACATCGGCGCCCAGGTCGGCTACAGCAGCACCGGGAGCTTCACCCGGCGCTTCAGCGAGTCCGTGGGCTGCTCCCCCACCCAGTACCGGCACTCCGGGCACGGCCAGAACCCGCCCGTCGACCCGGGGTTCGCCCTCGCGGTCGAACGGCCCGCGGAGCGGGAGCAGGACCTCCTCCCGGAGGCGGAGCCCCGGGAGGAGGCGCAGGGCTGCGTCACCGGTGTGGTGAAGTCGCCCGGCAGGACCGCCTCCGGCATCTACATCGGCGTCTTCGAGAGCCCCATCCTGGAACGCGTGCCCGCGGCCCGCGCCGTCGTCGCGCACTCGGGCCAGTTCCGGATCGGCGGTGTGCCCGAGGGGACCTGGTACGTGCACGCCGTGGCGCAGGACCCGCGCACCGGCGCTCCCGGTGACACCACCGCGCACCAGCTGCTGGTCGGCACCGCGGGACCGGTCCGGGTGGCACCCGGCACCGATCCGATCGTGCAGATGACCCTGCACCCGCTGGGCTGGGCCAACCCGCCGATCCTCTTCGCCTTCCCCGGCGAAGGGGCCGCCTGACCCGCCGGAGCCGCCGGGCCGGCCCGACCGGTGCGGGGCCGGCGCCGTCGAGGCACGCCACGAGGGCCGGTCCGGAGGTGCGGCGCACCTCCGGACCGGCCCTCGCCGTCATGCGACCGCCCGGCCGGGAGGTCCGGCGGCCCGGTGGCTCAGAAGCTGTACTCGCCGAAGCGGCCCCAGGCGACGAACACGGCCAGCGCCAGCAGGACCAGGTTGACCACGACGGCGGGCGCCTCCTTGCGCCGGACGTGGACGACCGCGGCCAGGGCCATGATGACGGCCAGGCCGGTCGCCGCGACGGGCACGAGCCCCGGAGCGACGTCGAGGACCGCGGGCAACACGAGGCCGACGGCCCCGAGCACCTCGACCGCGCCGATCCCCTTCACCGCACCGTCGGAGAAGTCGGCGGCCCACGGCATGTTGCCGGACGCCAGTTCCGTCCTCGGCGTGACGACCTTCATCAGCCCGACGGCGGCAAACAGAAAAGCGACGATTCCCGCAACGATCCATAAGGTGGTGTTCATGTCTGTCTTTCCTCTGCTTTCTCACTCGTGAGCATGGGTCAAAGGATCCCCCCGGAAGCCTCTGCATTTCTGCATTACTGTGGAATTGGCCGGAACTCTGCACGGACAGGCCGTGGCCCCGGCACGGACGTCCGTGCCGGGGCCACGTCACAGGGTGCGGACGATGACCGTCACACCTCGCCCTCGATGTGCGCCCGGACGAACTCGTAGGCCCGGTCGCCGATCTTGCGGCCCATGGACCAGGAGGCCTCGATCGCCGGCATGAAGTGGACGCCTCCCCAGAACCTGCTGAGTCCGCAATCCCTGGTCCAGTCGGTCCAGGAGGTCCAGCGGAGTTCCAGCGGCTGGTGGGGCGTCACTCCCGGTTCGACGACCGACGAGCCCTTGGCGCGGGTCACCTTGAGGTCCACCGCGTCCGTCCCCAGGAACCGGCGGACCGCCTGGGCCTCGGCGGAGCACAGGGAGGTGGATCCGGACGGGTACTCGGGATGGTCGGGCGTGCCCACATAGCTCTGCCACTGGTCGGCGGGGATGGAGACGGTCCCCTTCCCGGGGCCGCCCCAGGCGCGCACGGGCCGCCGTCCGTACACGTGGCGGATCGCGGTGTGCGGGCGGACGGCGTCGTAGACGACTTTGTTGTACCAGGCGAAGATACTGGCGTCGAAGGTGGCTGTGTCGGCCACCGTGTGTATCTGCACCCAGCCGTCGAGGTCGAGGCCGGCCTTGTCCGACGCGAAGCCGACGGCCGCGCCGAGGCTCAGGAACTTGTCGTCGAACATCTCGCACTTCATCTTCTGTTCGTCCGTCAGACTCGCGGACATGGCCAGGATGTCATCCACCTGGCGCCGGTACTCGACGCGGTTGTGGTGGTTGCTGGCCCGCGGGGCGGGCACCCGGAACCCGCTCGGGTCGCTGTACGAGTAGGGCCGCACCCGGGCGAGCTGCGGGGTGACGAACTGCTGGACCTGGAAGATCCCGTTGTCCTTGGTCACGACGAGCGGCTGCCACCGGGACGGATCGCGCAGCCGGTAGGCGGTGTTCTGCGGCTGGTAGCCGGTGTAGTCCGCATAGGGCAGGCGGTTGTACTCGCGTCCGCCGTGGTCGCCGAGCTGGTTCATGCCGTCGTGCAGACGGCTCTCGAGGACGTGCCGGGCGGCGAGGTTGCCGATGCCGATGGGCGACTCGGTGTTCTCCTGGGCGTCGTCGGGGTCCATCCCGACCGAGACCATGGTGTCGCGCCACAGCTGCCTGTACGCCGGCAGCAGGAAGTCGTACATGCGGTACGAGGCGTAGAGCAGCGCGATGTTCTTGTTCCGGTTGGTCGCCGCCTCCGACGCGGGGCGCCGCCCGAGAGCCGAGTGGATGCCCACCGCGGTGGGGTGGTACGGCGCGATCGCGTCGAACCAGGCGTGGGCCACCAGGTTCGCGAAGCGGATGATCAGCGAGGCGTCGCTCGGCGCCACGGCCGCCCGCGCAGGCTCGCCGACGACCGGCCCGAAGACGTCCAGCGCGGCGTTGCCGCTGTCGAAGTCGAAGTGGTGCAGCGCAGTGGCCGCGGCGGCCGGACGGGCGGCCAGTCCGAAGCCGTCGGTGGCGACCGCGCCGGCTCCGGCGGCGATGCCGAGCAGGAGCGACCTGCGCGGTGTGCCCGGTCTTCCGTTCACTGTCCATGCGTTCATTGCGAACCCCCCCTTGTCCGGAAACCGACGGCAGGTGTGCCGCCGATGCACGACCTTCACAGGGGTCACGAAGGGTGTCGCCTCCTGGATTGCTCAGGCGCGATGCGGTATGGGCGGTTCCGCTCCCCCGGGCGGATCGCCCGCCCGGGGGCGTCGCAGGGAGGGGGCGTGAATTCACACGGCGCACCTTCCCTCCACGGCACCCGGGGCGTGCGGCGGACACCCCCTGCTTCATTCATAAGAGGGAGACACTAGAGCTCTCATATAGTAACGTCTCACGGCGATCGGGGTCACACGGCGGACGGGACGAGTCCGAGGACCCGTCCCGTCCGTGTGTCGCCCTCCGGCACGGCTCCCGCCGCCCGGGCCGAGGGGGTCACTGCGGCGAAGGGGGCTCCACCACGCCGACGAGGTGGACGTAGAGGACGGAGGAGTCGACTCCGTCGAGCCCGAGAGCCGCGTTGACCGTGTCGTCGTAGAAACCGCCGATCCCCACCGACGACTTGCCCAGCCACGTCGCGACGAGCGCCAGGTTCTGCGCGAGGTGGCCGCTCTCCTGAAGGACGAGACGATAGGAGCGCAGGCCGTAGTGGAGCCTCTGGAATGTCAGGTCCGCGACCGTGAAGACCCACAGCGGACAGTCGTCGACGTGCAGGTTCCCGCCGGCCTTCGGCGGGAACACCACGCTCGGGTCGGTGGCGGGAGCCATCCGCACCAGCTCGGCGCAGATGTCCTGGTCACCAATCCTGTCCAGCGCGTGGCCCTCGGGGTCGTAGAGATAGGCCCCCCGCTCGAGCCCTTCGACGTCGTGGCAGTAGAGCAGTATCCGCAAGGGGTAGCGGGTGCCACCGCTCGGATAGGGCCGCACGGGATACGAACTGTCCGCCCCGGGCATGGTTTTGTGCGCCGTGACCCCGGCCGAGAAGTAGAGCAGGGCGCTCAGGTCGCCGAGGGTGAACGGTCCGCGGTAGGTGCCGTACGCGCTGCGCCGGGCGAGCAGCACCTCCTCGAAGGGCAGGGCGCCGGCCGGCGCGGCGGGGCGCTCCAGCGCGACGCGCGCGAGCGGCGGAGGGAGTTCCTGGCGTCCCTCCGCCGTCGCGCCGGGCATGTCGGGGCGCTGGTCCGTCAACCGGGCGTCGAAGAACTTGCCGTGCTCGTGCAGCAGCCGGTCGGGGGACAGCTGGGTGTCGGCGAAGTAGGGCACCCGGGGGCCGCCGGAGACCAGGTCCATCGACACCAGCCAGGCGGCGTACGCCTCGTCCTGCGCGGTGAGCCCCAGTTGGTTCATCAGCAACCGGGCGAAGGTCCGCAGCACCTCGCCCGGGGCGGCGGTGAGCAGTCCCGCCTCGTACGCCGGCGCGAGGGCGGCCCGCAGCGCGCACTGGTCGCGGTACCAGTCCCCGGCCGTGGTGCCGGGCAGGGCCAGTTCGGCCCGGGTGGCGGCGTGCCGCTGCCGCCATTCGGCCTCGTTGCGGAAGTGGTCCTGCTCCGCCCCGCTGCGGGCCGCGTGACGGTCGGCGGCCAGCGTGGAAGTGTGGGTGCGCAGCCAGGACGCCGCGCGCCGGGGTTCCGGGTCCGCGGCCGTCGCGGAAGCGAGGAGCAGTGCGGCCGCGGCCCGCAGCCGCTTCTCGCGCGACGGCGTGGCCACCAGGACGGCGAGGGCGGTCCGCGCGGTGCGGGCGAGGTGCGGTACGCAGCGCGCGAACCCTTCGCCGCCACCGAACGGGCCGGTGTCCGGACCCGTCTGGGCGGCCGCCGCGCCGTCGACGACGGCCGCCGGATCGGTCACCGCAGCACGGAGCGCGTCGCCGAGCGGCGCGAGGGCGCGACCGTCCGGGCCGTACAGACGGAACGTCAGGTGACCGCCGTCCTCGTCCGTGCGCTCGGCGAACCAGCCGCGCACGTCACCGGCAACCTCGCGCGCGGCCGCCCAGGGGGCGACGGTGCCGAGCAGAAGGCGTTCCGCCAGTGCCTCGTCCTTGCCGAGCGCCACGCGCAGGGAGTGCCAGCGCTCCGCCGCGCCCTCCGTGCCGTCCGCCCGCGCCATTGTCGTCATCCCGTCACCCGTCCTCGGTCCGCGCATTGTCCAGGAATTCATCTGTGCCGCATCGGAATTGGTGACGATAGTCGCGCTGGAGCGGACTCCACAAGACCCGACGACTCAGGCCCGAGAAAGCAATTTGGGATATTCTCGCACCGCCCGCCGCATGCGAAAATTCCCCTTAATACACAAGGGAGCCATCCCTCTCCCGGGAGAGTACGTCGCAGCACCAGGTAAACGCGGGAAAAGCCTCTCCCCTACCTCCCGGACAGGCGTCCGGGCTCGGTTCTCCGCCCTGCGCACACCGGCGGGCGGTGGTGTTGAACGTGGCAGAAGACAGCTCGTCCCCGCTCTTGAACGGGGTGGGGACATCAGCTCGGGAGACTCGGAAATGAAGTCGATCAAAGTACTCGTCGCCGGCGGGGGAATAGGCGGACTCGCTCTCGCCGTCGCCCTGCGCGAACGCGGCATCGCCGTGGAGGTCTTCGAACGTGCCAAAGGCTTCGGGAACACCGGTTCGGGCATCGAGCTGACGCCCAACGGCGTCAAATCCGTGGACCGGATCAGCGCCCGGCTGGGCGAGGCCGTGCGCCAGGCCGGCTGGTCCAGCGAGAGCCACGCCTGCGACATGCCCATCATGTCCTCGGAGGGCAGGCTCCTGAAGAGCCGCGAGGTCGGGAACTTCCCCGCCAAGTGGGGCGCTCCCATGATCGGTATCCTCCGGGCCGACCTGCACCGGATCCTGGCCGACGCGGTGAGCCGCCCGGGCCCCGCGCCCGTGACGGTGCATCACCAGTCCGCCGTGGTCGGGGCGGCCACCGACGGGCGGACCGCGAGCCTGACGCTGGCCGACGGCCGCACCGTCACCGGTGACGTGGCCGTCGGCGCGGACGGGGTGCGCTCCACCCTGCGCGGCATCGTCGCCGGGAACGTGCCGCCGCGGTACCTCGGGTTCACCTCCATCCGCGGCATCTCCAAGCGGCCCCCGCAGCACGGCGACGGCTTCGTCTTCGTCGGCCCGGGCGGCCACTTCTTCGCTGAGGCGTTCGACGACACCCGGCTCTTCTGGACCGCGACCGTGAACTCCCCCGAGCACGTCTGGCCCGCCAAGCCGGTGGAGCAGGCCAAGTCGGACCTGCTGGAGCTGTGGGGCGGCTGGTCCTCCCCGCTGCCGGAGACCGTCGCCTCCTGCGCCCTGGAGGACATGGTGGTCACCGACGTCCACGACTGCCCCCCGCTGAAGCGCTACCACACCGGCCGGCTCGTGCTGCTCGGGGACGCCGCACATCCGATCGGCCCGGTGCTCGGCCAGGGCGCCAACATGGCGCTGGAGGACGTCGCGACGCTGGCCTGCCTGCTGGCCGAGCAGGACATCCCGGCCGCGCTGCGCCAGTACGGGCGGGTCAGGTCCCGCCGTGCCAACAAGATCGTCCAGCATTCCCGGTTGCTCGCCCGGCTGGGGCACACCACGAACCCCCTGGTGGGCCGGATCCGCGACGCGCTGATCAGTTCCATGAAGCGCCGCGAGGACACCTACCGGGACAAGGAGCTGTTCAGCTACAGCCCTTGAGTCCCACCGCACCACCGCCATCCGCCCCGCACCGCGACACCGGTTCCTACCACGACAGAGGACAACGATGACCAACCTCGCCGACTACGTGTTCCACAACGTCCCCGCGCAGCTGAGCCCGCTGGAGGAGTTCCTCGACCCCTTCACCCGCGCCGAACTCGCCGAGATCGCACCGACGCCGGGCGGCCGCTTCCTCGACCTGGGCGCAGGCGGCGGCTCGGTGACCCGGATGCTGTCCGAGATCGCCGGCGAGTCGGGCACGGTCGCCGCCATCGACCAGGACGCCCACATGGTGGCCCCTGGCCCGAACGTCTCCATACACACCCAGGACCTGAGCACCGGCGAGCCGCTGCCCGTCGAGGGTCCGTTCGACCTGGTGCACGCCCGGCTGCTGACCCACCACCTGGAGAACCGGGTGGAGTTCGTGCACCAGCTGGCCGGTTCCCTCAAGCCTGGCGGCTGGCTCCTGCTGGGCGAGTTCGTCCGTTCGGCCCCCAAGGTCGTCTCGGCGCCCAGCGAGAAGCACGCCGAGGCCTTCGTACGGGTCCTGGACGGACTCTACGACGTGATGACGGCCCGCCACACGCACGGCGCCTGGGGCCACGAGGTGCACGCCACCATGCTTGACGCCGGGCTGACCGATGTGCGCACCCAGTGGCACTACCAGAGCTGGACGGGCGGGGGCCACGGCTGCCGTCTCTTCGAGAACAACGTCAGCCAAAAGCGCGACGCCATGATCGAGGCGGGCTTCGACGCCGCGGACATCGACCTCTTCCTCGCCTCGATGCACGACCCGGCGATGGTCGTCCGCAGCCACGAGTTCGTGTCGATCCGCGGCCGGCGTGGCTGAGGGAGGTCCCGCCGTGAGCAGTCGCAGGCGGCACATCGCCTTTTTCAACGTCCCCGCCCCCGGGCACCTGATGCCCACGCTCGCGGTCGTCGAGGAACTGGTGCGGCAGGGCCACCGCGTGAGCTATCCGGCGACCGCGGCCTACGCCGACGACGTGGCGTCCGCGGGCGCCGACGTCGTCCCGTACGAGTCCACCATCGACGTGCAGCGGGACTTCCCGGCCGGCACCGAGAACTGGCTGGCCAAGGTCCTGCTGAGCGGCGTGCGCGAGGGGATCCACACCACGTCCCTGTTCGACGCGCACTTCGCCGGCGACCGTCCGGACGCCGTCGTCTACGACGGCTACGTGCGCTGGATCGGCGAGCTGCTGGCCGAGAAGTGGCAGGTCCCGGCGGTGCGGCTGTTCCCGGTGGGCTGTGTCAGCCAGCACGTCACCCCGGCCGCCATCGGCGATGCGGCCTACGCCGAACTGACCCGGGAGATGGGCCGTTTCGCCGCGCTGAACGGCGTCGACCCGGCGTTCGGCTTCCACGGGCTGAAGGGCGATCCCGAGGCGCTGAAGATCGTTTTCTATCCGAAGCGGTTCGGCTACGTCGACGCCGAGACCGACGACAAGTTCCGCTTCGTCGGGCCGTGTCTGCGGGCCAAGGCTCTGGAGGGCGACTGGCAGCCGCCGGCGAGCGGGAAGCCGGTGGCGCTGCTCTCCCTGGGCACCAGTTTCAACCAGCAGCCGGAGCTCTTCCGGATGTGCATCGAGGCGTTCGAGGGCCTGCCGTGGCACGTGGTGGTCGCGGTGGGGCCCGGTGTCGACACGGCCTCGCTGGGGCCGCTGCCGCAGGACGTGGAGGTGCATCCGTGGGTGCCCTTCCAGGCCGTCCTGGAGCACGCGCGGCTGATGGTGTGCTCCGGCGGCACGGGCACCGTGATGCACGCGCTGCACACGGGCACCCCGCTGGTGGTGCTGCCCCAACTGGCGGCGGCGGACGGACTGGCGCGCCAGCTGGAGGAGTTCAACGTGGGGCGGGTGATCGGCAGGGAGGAGGCGTCCGCGAAGGCGGTACGCGCGGCCGTGCTCGACATCACCTCCGACGAGTCCGCGGCGGCCGCCACCCGGGACATGCAGAGCCATGTCCTCGCGTCGGGCGGCGCCGTGCGCGCCGCGGCCGAGATCCTGGCGCACATCGACGGCGCCACGGCCCGGCCGTAGGGCCCTGTCCCCGGATCAGGGCGGAGCCGGCCGCGACGGCTGCTGGACCGCGAGGTTCAGGAGCCGTCGTAGTCGGTGCCCGACAACTGCTGCGCGAAGTTGATGAGCTCGGTCTCGAAGAGGGCGCCGCTGTCGGTCACCGCCCAGTCCATGTGGCCGAAGATCTCCATGGCGATGATGCCGTAGAGCCGTGCCCAGGCGGCCAGGAAGGCGAAGATGACCGGGAGCCGGAGCCCTTCCTGCCCCTCCAGGTAGTCCCGCAGACCCGGGGCGAGACGGTCCTCGATGAGCTCGACCGGCGGGGTGCGCAGCTGGCCGCGCCGGTCCAGCTCCGCGATCTCGCCGAGGAAGGTCACGCCCACGCAGGCCGGCGCGTAGTCCGGCTCGGGCGAGTCGCCCTGTTCGACGCCCGGCGGCGGCGGTCCGAGCATCAGTCCGAACTCGGCACGGTGCTCAAGCCCCCAGTCCCGGAAGGCACGTGCCATCGCCAGCAGGCGCGGCAGCGGGTCGTCCTTGGGAACGGTGTCGCGCGCGAGGGTGGTGACCGAGCCCAGCTCCTGGAAGAGGTCGCTGCGCACGTCCGCGAGCAGCGCCTCGAGGCTCGGGTAGTAGCGGTAGAGCGCCGAGGGCGTCATGCCCATCTCGCGCGAGATGGCCCGCAGCGACACGGCTCCCGGGCCCCCCTTGACCAGCAGCTCCTTGGCCACGCCCTTGATCTCGGCCACGGCGGACGCCCGCCGCTTCTCACGCCAGTTCGTTGCCATCCGCCTGCCCAGTCCCTCGGTTCCGACCGTGTCCCCGACATTCTACGAGAACACGCTTGACAGTAGAGTACATGGACCTGCAAAGTGAACAGCGTTCTCGTTTCGGCGCAGTGTTAACGCGATGAAGGTGCGAATGTGAGTACCCAGACCCAGGCACCGGCGGGCCCCGACCGGCCGGGAGACGTCACCGCAACCCCCGCGATCGAGATCAGCGGGCTGACCAAGACGTACGGCTCGTCCGACACGCCGTCCGTCGACAACGTGTCCCTGTCGGTCCCGGCCGGCACGGTCTTCGGTTTCCTGGGCCCCAACGGCGCGGGGAAGACCACCACGATCAAGATCCTGGCGGGACTGCTGTCCGCCACGTCCGGCAGGACGCTCCTGAACGGCTACGACGTCACCAAGCAACGCTCCGCCGCGATGCAGCAGTTCGGCGCGGTCCTGGAGGGCTCCCGGAACGTCTACTGGACCCTCTCCGCATGGCAGAACCTCCAGTACTTCGGCCGCCTCAAGGGCATGCGCAGCGCCGATGTGCAGGTGCGCGCGGAGGAGCTGCTCAAGGGTCTCGACCTCTGGGACCGCCGGGACGAGAAGGTCGGCGGCTACTCCCGCGGCATGCAGCAGAAGGTCGCGGTGGCCACCGCGCTCATCGCCGACCCGCCCATCGTGCTGCTCGACGAGCCGACCCTCGGCCTGGATGTCGAGGCGACCCGCACCGTCATGGAGTGGATCCGCACGCTGTCGCGCGAACGCGGCAAGACGGTCCTGCTCACCACCCACCAGATGAACGTGGTGGAGGAGCTGTGCGACCGGGTGGCGGTCATCCGCAAGGGCCGGGTCATCGCGGACATGCCCACCGAGCAGCTGCTGTCGCAGTTCCGTGAGCGCGACGCCTACGAGGTCCGCGTCGAGGGCCACCTGCCGGAGCTCTCGCTGCCGGCCGGCTTCACCGCCAAGAGCGCCGAGGGCGCCACGATCGTCACCGGTCGGGTGGCCGAGCCGCAGGAGATCTACACGCTCGTCGACCGGCTCCGCGAGCAGCACGCCGTGGTGCAGTCGCTCTCCCAGGTGGCGCCCGACCTCGAGGACGTGTTCATGGGTCTCATCAAGGAGCCCGCCCATGACTAGTCTCGCCCCCCTCCCCGCGCGGCGCGCCACCCGCCCCGCCGTCGGCTGGAGGCTCACCCCGCGCACCGGACTGAGTGTGCTGGGCGCCGAGATCCGCAAGGGCCTCCTGTCCCAACTCGCCCATCCCGCCGGGCACATCATCATGCTGACCATCAGCACGGTGCTGTACCTCGGCATGCAGTACGTGATGGGCCAGGGAGAACTGCGCCGCGACCTGCTCCCGGAGACCCTGGTCGCCATCAGCGGCTACTGGTTCCTGCACTACGGCAGCCTCGTCATGGTGGCGGACCTGGTTGAGGAGAAGCGCGGCGGCACGTACGCCCAGAGCCACATGTCGCCCGCTCCCCCGTGGGTTTTCATGATGGGGCGGCTGTTCACGGCGTCCCTGATGGGCCTCATGGTCGCCGTGGTCGCCACCCTGGTGCCGATGCTGGTGACCGGCGTGACGATCCCGCTGAAGCTCGCGGCGCTGCTGCCCTACGCGCTCGTCGTGGTCAACGTGCTGGCGTTCACCTTCGTGCTCGCCGCCATCGCGATCAACTCGCCGATGGTCGGCGCCCTCCACTCGCTGTTCACCTCGCTCGTCATCCTGCTGAACGGCTCGATGATGCCGCTCGGTCTGTACCCGGACTGGCTGGCGGTGGTCGCGCGCTTCCTGCCGACCACGCTCGGGATCGAGGCGACGACGAAGGTCCTCTTCGACGGGGCGTCGCTCGGGGACATCTGGTCGGACGGGACGCTGCCGTGGCTGCTGGCGTACACGTTCGCGCTCGTCCTCTTCGGAGGGTGGATCTTCGCCCGTAACCAACGCCGTGCCGTCCGCGACGGCCGGCTCGGCCAGTACTGACATGAGCGGGGACCTGTCATGACGACGCTCACTCCCATCGCCGACCGTGTCGGCCCGGCCCCGGCCGCCGGCCGGCCAGGCGCCGCCACGTACTACAACGGCTTCAAGAACGAGGTGCACAAGGGGCTGCTGAACTTCGCCGCCGGCTGGCGCGAGGTCGTGATCCAGATGATCACCTTCCCCATCTTCTTCCTGCTGCTCGTCCTGTTCATGGGCAAGGGCCAGCTGAAGGACGAACTGCTGCTGCCGGGGCTGCTCGGCATGGTGTCGCTGACCTTCATCCACGAGCAGGTGAACCGGGCCTTCTGGAGCTATCTCGGGGACATGCAGTCGGGTGTGCTCGAACAGACCTACCTGACCCCGCTGCCGTCCTGGACGCTGATCCTCGGCCGCCAGGTCGCCGCGGTGGTCTCGGCCCTGCCGAGCGCGCTGTCCGTGCTCGTCGTCGGTGTGATCACCATCGAGGCACGCGGCGGAGACACGCCCTTCGACGTGCAGATCCTGTTGCCCCTGGCGTCCATCGTGCTCGGCACCTGCGGGCTGGCGCTGATCCTGTGCGGACTGACCCTGGTGTTCAAGCGCATCCAGATCATCACGCAGTTCTCGATGGCCATCTGGTTCATCGCCGGCGGCACCTTCGTCCCGCTGGACAACATGCCGGACGTGACCGCGTTCCTCAGCCGGCTGCTGGTGCCGATCGCCCCGGGCATCGAGGCCATCCGCGACGTCCTGGTCGGCGGCCACTCCCTGCTGGACCTGCAGACCGGCTGGGGACTGTGGTGGGTGATCCTCCAGCCCCTCCTGCTGGTCGGCATCGGCGTGGTCCTCTTCGGCCGGCTGGAGCACGTGGCCAGGCGCCGGGGCACCCTGGGCCGGTATTGAGACCGGCCCCATGATCCTCCGGGCCGTCGGCGAAAAGGCGTCAACCCCCGTCCGAGACGCCGTGCCGGGCATCCCCCGTTCCGGCCAGCCAACGGATGACGCTCCCGCCGACGGCCCGGAGTCCTCCGTCCGCCACGATCGAGTAATGGTCCCCTTCCAGGAACTCGACCTCGGTCCCCGGGCACACCGCCCGCCAGCCCGCTCCCGGTTCGTGCACGTCCCCCTGCCGGGTCCGCGCGACGAACAGCAGGGCGGGCACGTCACAGGGGGCAGGACGGTAGGCGGCCAGCACCGACAGGTTGTGGGCGTGGGCGCCCGACAGCCGCTCGAACCCGGCCCGGTCGACCTCCGGAGGGAGCAGCCCGTGCGCGACGGCGGCGGCCCTGGCCGCACCGAGGACATCGCCCCCGGCCGCCTGGTGCACCGCAGTGACCAGGCCGGCCGGCGGACGGCCGCCCGCCAGGTCCCCCAGGAACTCGACGAGCCGTGCGGCCTCGTCGCGCGGCTGCCGGCCCTCGGCCATCAGGCTGTCGATCATCACCACACGACAGCGGTGCCCCCCGGCGGTCAGCTGCCGGGCCGCCTCGTAGGCGAGCACCCCGCCCATCGACCAGCCGCCCAGGAGGTACGGGCCCTCGGGCACCAGCTCCCGGAGCTCCCGGAGGTAGGCGGCGGCCATCGTCTCCAGATCCGCGTCGCCGGGGGTGTCGGAGCCCCCGACGAGCATCCGGCTCTGGAAGGCGTGCACCGGACCGGGCCAGACCTGTGCCAGGTCCCGGTAGCAGGCCACCGACCCGCCGACCGGATGAAACAGGATCAGCGGCTGCCCGCCGCCCGCGTCCGCGCCGTCGGCGAGGGTGACCGCACAGGCCGTCGGCCCGGCGCCGTCGTGCACGGCCGCGGCGAACTCGCGCAGGGTGGGCGACTCGAAGATCCTGCCGAAGGGGACCGCCGTGCCCAGTTCGGTGCGCACCCGGTTGACCAGCCGCAGCGCGAGCAGCGAGTTGCCGCCGAGGGCGAAGAAGTCGCTGTCCGGGCCCACCTGGCCGGCGTCCAGCAGTTCCTCCCACAGCTCACCGAGCCGGCGCATCACCTTGTCGTCCGGCGGCGGTACGTCCGTGGCGCCCGTCGGCGCCGACAGCAGCGCCGCGATCCGGCCGGTGTCGACCTTGCCGTTGGCCGTGAGCGGCAGCCGGTCCACGATCCCCAGCTGCCCGGGGACCATGTAGGCCGGCAGCCGCTCCCGCAGATGCGCCAGGATCCGCGGCGCGTCGGCGCCGGAGCCCTCCTCGGGCACTACCAGGGACACCAGACGCAGCGCGCCGCCCGGCGAGGGCGCCGCGCAGACCACGCACTCGGCGACGTCCGGATGGCTGCGCACCGCCGCCTCGACCTCACCCGGCTCGACGCGGAAGCCCTGGATCTGGACCTGGCGGTCCTCCCGGCCGAGGAACTCGATGGTGCCGTCGGGCCAGTAGCGTCCCAGATCGCCCGTCCAGTAGAGACGTTCACCGGTGTGCGGATTGCGCACGAAGCGTTCGGCGGTGCGCTCCGGGTCCCCCGCGTACCCGTCGGCGAGCCCCGCTCCCCCGATGTGGATGCGGCCGGTCGCCCACGGCACCCTGACCCTCATGTCGTGGTCGAGCACCCGCATCGTCTGCCCGTCGAGCGGGGTGCCGTACGGGATGCTGCGCCAGGACGGGTCCACCCGGCCCACCTCGAACCAGTTCGACCAGATGGCCGCCTCGGTCGCCCCGCCGAGGGCCAGCACACGCACGCCGTCCCACAGGGCGCGCATCCGGTCCGGGAGGGTGACGGGGATCCAGTCGCCGCTCAGCAGGAAGGCACGCAGCGGCGGCAGGTCCCCCGCCGGCGGCTGCGCGAGGACCTCGACCAGCATCTCGGCCAGCGCGGGGACGGAGTTCCACACGGTCACCCCGTGTGCGACGGCCGCCCGCGCCCAGCCCTCGGGATCGGGACGCCCGGTGGCCTCGGGGATCACCAGCGCGGCGCCGGCCGCGAGCGTGCCGAACACGTCCCAGACCGACAGGTCGAAGCTGAGCGAGGAGATGCCGAAGACCCGGTCGCCGGAGACGAGGCGCAGCCGGCGGTTGATGTCGGCGACGGTGTTCAGCGCCGCGCCGTGCGAGATCATGACGCCCTTCGGGGCACCGGTCGACCCCGAGGTGTGGATGACGTAGGCGAGTTCGCCCGGCTCGCCGGTGCGCGCTGCGAGCGGCGGTCCGGCGGCGAAGACCCGGTCCACGCACAGGGCGGGCAGGCCCCCGAGGGCGTCCGGCGCCGGTCCGGTGCGGGACTGGACCAGCACGGCCCGTGCGGCACAGGCGTCCAGCAGGCGGCCGATCCGCGCCGGCGGCAGGTCCGCGGCCACGGGGCAGTAGGCGGCGCCCGCCCGGAGCACGCCGAGCACGGCGGCGACCTGCTCCCAGCCCTTGGTCATGACCACCGGCACCACGTCACCGGAGCCGATGCCCTGCCCGGCCAGCCAGCGGGCCACCGCCCCCGAGACGCCTTCGAGTTCCCCGTAGGTCAGGGTGCGGTGCGCGGTGACCACGGCGGGGCGGCCCGGCCGCGCGGCCGCCATCCGCAGGAAGCCGTCCTCCAGCCGGCCAGCCGGGGGCTCGGCCCCGGCCGCGTTGAGCGTCTCGACCAGCGCGCGGTGGGCCGCGCCCGGCGCCTCGGGCGGCGCGTCGGCGCCGCCGGGGGCGGCGAGCTGCGCGACCATGCGGCGGTACGCGTCGAACATGGCGTCCGCCATCCCGTCGGGGAACGCCTCGTCGACGGTGTCCCACACGCACTCGACGCCGCCCCCGGGGACGTCCTTGATCTGCTGGTCGATCAGGACCTGCGGGGTGCGCAGGGCGGAGGTCACGGTGCGGCAGAAGCCTCGGCCGGCGACGGGGCGTTCCGCCGGTCCCAGCATGCTGTTGAAGACGTACGGCAGGGCGGCGCGCGACGTCCAGCCGCGCCGGGCGGCCAGTTCGCGGGTGACCCGGATCGCGCTCACGTCGGAGTGGCGCATGTCCTCCCACAGGCGCTTCTGGAGCGCGGCGGCGCGGGCGAAGAAGTCCGGGGACCGCGTCAGGTCCACCTCCAGCGGCAGGGTGGCACTGAACTGGCCGACCACCCCGGCCGCCTCGGGCCGGCGCGTCACCCAGTTCTGGTGCAGCACGTTCACGCAGAAGACGGGCTCCGCCGCCCAGGCGCCGAGGATCTCGGCGTACACGTGGAGCAGTCCCGTCGTCGGCAGGACGCGGTGGGCGCGGAAGTTGGCGCGGAAGCGCTGCCACTCGTCGGGGCCGAGCACGTACGAGCGGCGCGTGAGGCGGGCGGAGGCGATGCTGCTCTCCGGGCGGGCGAGCGGCAGCCGCGGGGCGCCGGGCAGGGTGTCGAGGCGTTCCTCCCAGTAGCGCCAGTGCTCCTGGTGCGCGGGGGTCGACTGGTCGGCGGCGCGGGCGAGGACGCTCTCCCGGAATGTGCCGGACGGCTCGGGCAGTTCGGCGTCCGGGTCGCGGTACAGCGCCCACCATTCGGCCTGGAGCCGGCGGGTGCTCGCCGAGTCGAGCAGCAGCAGGCTCATCGCGAAGTGCACCCGGGTGCGGTGCCGCCGCACCCGGTTGGCGGTGATCTCGAACAGCGGCCATCCGGTGGGCGAGGGGCCCTCGTCGCGCATGCGTTCGCGGGTGCGCAGGAGTTCCGCCTCCCGCTCCTCGGGGGTCAGGGCCGTCAGATCGGCGGTGCGCAGCCGGAACGGCGTCACCTCGCCGGGGGCGAGGACCCGCTGTCCCTCCTCGGACATCACGGTGCGCAGGTGTTCGTGGCGGGCGATCAGCAGATCGACCGCGCGGCTCGCGGCCCGGGGGTCGAAGCCGACGACGTCCATCTCGGTGTACAGGTTCGGCCGGAAGCCTCCGAGGTCCATGAGGGGGCTCGATCCGACGAGATACGCCGCCTGGAGGTCGGTCAGCGGAAAGACGTCCTGCGGCCCGGCGGGCGTGGCGGATGTCCGGTGGAATTCCGTGGGGTTCACTGCTGCCTCCAGGTGAATGCGCCGCTCGGCGCAGGCAGGTGTGCGGCGAGCGCCGACAGGACCTGTTCCCGGGCGCCCTCGTGCAGATAGAAGTGGCCGCCGTCGAACAGCCGGACCTCGGCGCCGGCGGCGGTGTGCTGCTGCCAGCCGGCCAGTTCGCCGGGCGTCGCCAGCGGGTCGTCCCGGCCGCCGAAGACGACGACGGGGCAGTCGAGCGGGCGTCCGGCCCGCCACCGGTAGGTCTCGGAGACGGCGAAGTCGGCGCGCACCATCGGCAGCAGCGCGGACAGCGCCGCGGCGCTGTCGAGCACCGCGGCCGGGGTGCCGTTCAGCTCCCGCAGGTGGTCGACGAGTTCGCGCTGGGGCGCGGCGTGGACGGCGCGCTGCCGGGACGGCAGGTGCGGGGCGCGCCGCCCCGAGGCGATCAGCAGCTCGGGGGCCCTGACGCCGCGTTCGCGCAGCCGGCGGCACATCTCGTAGCCGATCAGCGCACCCATGCTGTGGCCGAACCAGGCGTACGGCCGGTCCAGCAGGGGTTCGACGGCGTCGGCGAGCGCGCCGGTGAGCTCGTCGAGGCGGCGGTAGGGCGGTTCGGTGAACCGCTTCTCGCGGCCGGGGAGCCGGACGGACAGCACGTCGGCCCGCGGGGCGAGGCGTTCGGCCCAGCGCCGGTAGAGCGCGGCGCCGCCGCCCGTGTGCGGCAGGCAGAAGAGCCGTACGGGGGCGTCGTCGGACGCGGCCCAGCGGACGCACCAGTCGCCCTGCGGGCCGCGGGGCCGTGCCGCGGACCCGTGGCGGGAGGTCAGCGGCTCCACGACGCCGCTCTCTCCCCGAGCATGATGGCGCTGAGGTTGACAGGCGCGGCGGGGACGGTGGGCATCACGGAGGCGTCCACGACGCGCAGACCGCGCAGCCCGTGCACCCGGAGCCGTTCGTCGACGACCGCCTCGCGCCGGGACGCCGGGCCCATCGCGGCCGTGCCCGCCGGGTGCCAGGACGGGCAGACGAAGCGGGTGACCGCCCCCCGCAGCAGGGCGTCGTCGCGGACGGTCCTGTCGGTCCACAGGAAGAGCCGTTCGGTCAGGGGCGCGAGGTGCTCCCCGCTGACGGCGGACCACAGCATCCGGACGCCGGCCATCAGGCGCTCCACGTCCCTGGGGTCGGAGGCGAGCCCGAGTTCGATCACCGGCGGGCCGTCGGGCGCGCCGAGGGTGACGCGGCCGCGCGAGCGGGGCGACAGCAGCGAGGCGTGCAGCGAGAAGGCGGTGCGGCCGCGCAGCACACCGGCCATCCCGGGCACGTCGAGGCCGGTGATGCTGTTGACCAGGGTGAGGTTGAGTTTCGGGGCTCCGTCCGGGCCCGCGACCCGCGCGAGCACCTGGTGCATGGCCTCCCCCGCACGGACGGCGCCCTCGGCGGGCAGCGCCCACAGGGCGACGAGCGGATGCTCCACGAGGTTGGCGCCGACGCCCGGCAGGTCCGCCACCGGACGGATGCCCAGTCGGCCGAGGTCGCCGGCGGGGCCCACGCCGGAGCGCAGCAGGAGGGCGGGCGTGCCGATCGCCCCGGCGGAGAGTGTGACGCGGTCCGCGCCGATGCGCAGGGTCCGCCCGTCCCGTACGGCCTCCACACCGACCGCGGTGTCTCCGTCGAGGAGGACCCGGGTCACCTGGCAGTCTGCCGCCACGGTGAGCGACGGCCGGCCCCGGGCGGGTGCCAGGTAGGCCTCCGCGGTGGACACCCGCCGGCCGCCGGACTCGTTGCGCGGTATCGGCCCCGCCCCGGCCGTGCAGCCGGGGTCGTTCAGGTCGGCGACGGCCGGCACGCCGAGGTCCCGGCAGGCGGCGAGGAAGCCGTGGGACAGCGGCCCGTAGGCGTCCTCGGACAGCCGCCGGACCGGCACGGGGCCCTCGTTGCCGTGCCCGGGACCCTTGAAGTCCGCGTCGGCCTCCAGCCGGACGAAGTACGGCAGCACCTTCTCCCAGGCCCAGTCGGGGTTGCCGGCGGCCGCCCAGGCGTCGAAGTCGGAGGCCAGCCCGCGCAGCGCGAGGGCGCCGTTGACGGCCGACGAGCCGCCCACGGCCCTGCCGACGGCGTAGGGGTAGCGGCGTCCGTCCCCGCCCTGCCGGTCGACGTACGCCGAGTGGTCCCAGTTGGCGCCCGACAGCACCGGGTTGTCCGGGGATCCGGCGACCCGCCCGTCGGGCCCGGCCTCCAGCAGGAGCACCCGGCGCCCGGGGTCCTCGGACAGCCTGCCCGCGAGGGTCGCGCCGGCCGAACCGGCGCCGACGATCACCTCGTCCCAGTGGCCCTCGACGGTGTCCACGTCGCTCGTCCTCCCTTGTGTCGCGTCGTCCGGCACGGCGTCATCGCCCCGCGGCGAGCCGGTCGGCGAGTTCCGCGATGGTGGGGCATTCGAAGAGCAGCCCCAGGTCGTCCTCGGTGTCGTCCGAGAGCCCGATCTCCTCCCGGATCCTGGTGAGGATGAGGACGGCGTGCAGCGAGTCGCCCCCGAGTTCGAAGAAGTTGTCGTCGACGCCGAAGTCCTCCCGTTCGAGCACCTCGGTCCACATCCGCATCAGCCGCGTCTCCAGCTCGTCGCGGGGCGCGGTCTGCTCCTCCGGCGGCAGCGAGGCCCAGGGCACCGGCAGTGCGGCGCGGTCCACCTTGCCGTTGGCGCTGAGCGGTACCTCGTCGACGAAGAGGATGTGGTGCGGGACCATGTAGTCCGGCAGCAGCTTCTCGACGGCGGCGCGGACGACGGCGGCGTCCGCGGTGCCGACGGGCGCCCCGCCGGCGCGCACCAGGTGGGCGACGAGCTGGCGCCGGCCGGTGGAGGGGTTGCGTTCGACCCCGGCGAGTGCCTCGGCGACGTCCGGGGCCGAGCGCAACGCGGCCTCGATCTCGCCGAGTTCGATGCGGTAGCCGTTGAGCTTGACCTGGAAGTCGGCGCGGCCGAGGAAGTCGATGTCCCCGCCGGGCAGGTACCGTCCGAGGTCGCCCGTCCGGTAGAGCCGTTCGCCGGTCACCGGGTGGACGACGAAGCGCTCGGCGCTCAGTTCGGGGGCTGCCCAGTAGCCGCGGGCCACGCCGGTGCCGCCGATCCAGATCTCCCCGGTGGTCCAGACCGGACAGGGGGTCAGGTGCGCGTCCAGGACGTACAGGGTCTGGTTGGCCAACGGCTTGCCGTAGGGAATCCGGGTCCACTCCGGGGACACCTCGTCGATCGGGTGGTGCACGGACCAGATCGACGCCTCGGTGGCGCCGCCGAGGCTGACGACGCGCGCCCCGGGGTGCTGGGCGCGGACCGCGTCCGGCAGCGTGACCGGTATCCAGTCGCCGCTCAGGAGCACCAGGCGCAGCGGGGAGGCGGCCGGGGAGCCGCCCGGCGCCGCGGCGCGGGCCTCGGTCATCGCCTGCATCAGCGCCGGCACCGAGTTCCAGACGGTCACGCCGTGGCGGCGCACCAGGGCGTCCCAGTGCAGCGGGTCGTGGGCCTGGCCGGGGGACGGGAAGACCACGGCGGCGCCGGCGGCCAGGGCGCCGAAGACGTCGTACACGGAGAGGTCGAAGCTGAGGGCGGACAGGGCGAGCACCCGGTCGCCCGGGCCGACGGCGAAACGCCGGTTGATGTCCTGCACGGTGTTGGCGGCGGCGCCGTGGTCGATCATCACGCCCTTGGGCTCGCCGGTGGAGCCGGAGGTGAAGATGACGTACGCCAGGTCGCCGGGCGCGACGCCGGTCTCGGGGGGCGTCGGGTCGGCGGCCTGCACCTCGGGGTCGTCGGGGGTGACGACCCGGACGCCCTCGGGCCAGTCGAGCCCGTCCCGGCCGGCGCGGTCCGTCACGACGACGCGCGCATCGCCCCGTTCGATGAGCCGGTGCCGTCGGGCGGCCGGCCAATCGGGGCTGATCGGCAGGTACGCGCCGCCCGACAGGGCGATCGCGAGCACGGCGGTGACCTGGTCGACGCCGCGTTCCATGACGACGGCGGTCAGGGTGTCGCGGCGCGCGCCCAGTTCGACGAGCCGGCGGGCCAGCCGTGAGGCGCGGGCCAGCACGTCGGCGTAGCGGTGGGAGCCGCGCTCGTCGACGACCGCGACCGCGTCGGGACAGCCGAGGGCGCGGGAGACGACGAGGTCGCCGAGGGTGCGGGCGGGGATCGGTTCCGCGGTGTCGTTGGCGGCGTCCCGCTCGGCGCGCTGCCAGTCGGGCAGCCGGTCGGCCGGGGCGGTGTCGGTCCAGGCGTCCGGGTCGGCGGCGAGCCGGTCCAGCACCGTGCGGTAGGCGGCGAACATGTCGTCCAGCAGACCGGCCGGGAAGAGCGCCTCGACGGCGTCCCAGTTGTACAGCAGGGCGCCGCGTTCCTCGGTGACCTGGTGGTCGAGCCACACCTGGGGCGTCTGGGTGATGCCGTACACCTCGTCGCCGAAGAAGCGGATGCCCTCCGACGGGTCCGCTCCCCCGCTGCCCAGCACCAGGGCGCTGGTGAAGACCACCGGCATCGACGCGCCGGGTCCGCCGCCGCCGCGGCGGGTCCGCTCGCGCAGCACTCGCACCCCGCTGAACTCCGGGTGCTCCAGGTCGCGCATGAGCTGCTGCTGGAGCCTGCGCACCCGGTCACCGAAGGACTCGTCGGCCCGTGCGGTGACCGCGAGGAGCGACACGGAGGTGAAGTCGCCGATGAGTTCGCCCATGCGCGGGTGGGACTGGGGGCGGTTGAAGAGGGTGAGGTCCAGGGTGAAGTCCGGCTCGCTCGACCAGGTCCGCAGCACATCGGCGTAGGCGGTCATGAGCACGGCGGACGGGGTGACCCCCGCCTGCCGGGCGCGCTCCTTCAGCGCCGTCCACCGCTCCGACTCCAGCCGGCCCCCGCGGTGGGAGAACTCGGGGCGGCCGATCGTGGCGGGCTGCACGGCGAGCGGCAGCGCGGGGGCGGCGGGCAAGCCGTCGAGGCGGTCCAGCCAGTACGCCTCGGCGGCTCGGTAGCGGTCGGAGTCCTGGGCCGCCGCTTCCGCCAGCACATGGTCGCGGTAGCTCAGGTCCAGGGGCTCGGGCGACCAGGCGGGGTCCTCGTAGAAGCGGCGCCAGTCCTGGAAGAGCAGGTACATGCTGTAGCCGTCGAGGATCAGGGTGTCCAGGCTGACGTGCAGCCGCAGCCGGCCGGCGTCGAGCCGGGAGGCGCGGATGTCGAACAGCGGCCAGCGGTCCGCCGGCAGCACCTGATGGTCCATCTCCTCGCGGGTGCGCAGGAGCTCCTGCTCCTGCTTCTCCTCGGCGAGCCCGCTGAGGTCGGCGACGGGCAGACGGTAGGCGGGCACGTCCGCGAGGACGCGCTGCCGGCCGTCCGGCGCGATGACGGCCCGCAGCATGTCGTGCCGTGCGATGACCGCGCGCAGGCTCCGCTCCAGGCGGTCGGTGTCGAGTCCGGTGCGTTCGAGTTCGAAGTAGATGTGGGTGGAGACGCCGCCGAGTTCGACGGCGGAGCCGCGGCCCACCCAGTACGCGTGCTGGATGTCGGTCAGCGGGAAGGGTTCGTGGCGCTCCTCGGGACGCGGCACCAGTGCGGGCGTCTCGGGGGCCGCGGACATCTCCCGCAGCATGGCCACGAGGTCGTCGCGGTGGGCGCGCAGGTCGTCGCGCAGCCACGGGGTGAGGGCGCCGGCCGGGGCCACCACGTCCAGCTTGCCGTCGCTCAGGCGCAGCTTGATGCCGTGCCGCCGCAACTCGCCGAGCAGGTCCTGAATCACCGTGGATCTCCTCCGTCTCCGGCTGGCGTGGTCACCGGGCCCCCGCGGCCCGGGTGGGGGTGCCGTCCAGCGCGTCGGCGACGATGTCCGCCGATGTGCCGGAGAGCAGGGTGTGGTGGGTGCCGGGCACCCGGCGGGTGGTGACGGCACCGGTCGTCAGGGCGGACCAGCCCCAGTCGGGGTCGTCCGCGTGGGGGTGGCCGGCGAACTCGCTGACCTGTCCTTCGGTGGCGCGCAGCACGGTGATGTCGGCGGCGACCGGGGACGCGGTGTACCGGTTGCACGCGTCCACCACCGCACGGAACACCGCGAAGGTGTCGGCCAGTTCGCGCCGGTCCGTGCCGGGGGTCGCAAGGCCCCGCTCGCGCAGCGCGTCGAGTGCCGTGCCGAGCCGCTCCTCCACGGGCGCCCCGGCGGGGCCGGGCAGGCCCTCGGCCCCCGGTGTCCGCGCGTCGAAGCCGATGTCGAGGTCCTCCAGGAACCAGAGCAGCATCCGGGTCTCGTCCACGGGCGCTTCGGCGGGCCCCGCACCGGGCAGCGGCGCCGGCGAGTCGACGACCGCGAGCCGTTCGACGGTCTCGCCGCGCTCCTCCAGCAGCCGGACGACCTCGGCGGCGATCACCGCGCCGGACGACCAGCCGCCGATCCGGTACGGCCCCCGGGGCCGCTCCGCCGCGATCGCCTCGGCGTACAGGGCGGCGAGGCCGGGCACGCTGTCCACCGGCTCCCGGCCGGTGGCCGGGCCGGGAGCCTGGAGGGCGAGGAACGGGCGGTCGCGGGCCTCGGCAAGGCCGCGGTAGCAGAGCACGTTGCCGCCCGCGGGATGGACGAAGAACCAAGGGGTCTCGTCCGCGCCGGACGGACGCAGCCGCACGAGCGGGCTCCAGTCGCCGGGGCGGTCCTCCAGCCACTCGGCGAGCTCGGCGACGGTGCGGCGTTCCAGCAGGGTGCCGAGCGGGACCCGGTGCCCGAGGGTGCGGGCGATCTGCCCGATCACCCGCAGGGCGGTGAAGGACTGCCCGCCGAGGTCGAAGAAGTCGTCGTGCGTGCCGACGCGTTCGCGTCCGAGCACCGACCGCCAAATCTCCGCCAGCGCCCGCTCGGTGGGGGTGCCGGGCGCACCGGAGGTGTCGTCCCCGCCGGTGGCGGCCGGGCTCAGCGCCTCCAGCGCCTTGCGGTCGACCTTGCCGTTGGAGGTGAGGGGCAGGGTGTCCAGCACGGTCACGTGAGCGGGCACCATGTAGCCCGCGAGGCGCCGGGCGAGTGCCTTCTGCACCTCGGCGGGCACCGGGGCGGGCCGTCCCTCCTCCGCCGTCAGGTACGCCGCGAGCTGCTTGCCGGATTCGGTCGGGCGGGCCACCACGGCGGCCTGTGCGACGCCGGGGACATCGAGCAGCGCGTGCTCGATCTCGCCGGGTTCGACGCGGAAGCCCTGGACCTTGACCTGGAAGTCCGTCCTGCCGAGGAACTCGATGTTCCCGTCGGGCATCCGGCGCCCCAGATCACCGGTCCGGTAGAGACGTTCACCGGTGCCGGGGTGGCGTACGAAGGCGGCGGCGGTCCGTTCGTCGTCCCCGAAGTAGCCGAGGGCGACGCCGACGCCGCCGATGTACAGCTGGCCCGCGACCCAGTCGGGCGTCTGCCTGCCGAGGTCGTCCAGGACGTACCAGCTCTGGTTGGCGAGCGGTTTGCCGTACGGGATGCTCGTCCACCGCGGGTCCGTCCGGTCGACGGGGTGGCAGATCGACCAGATGGACGCCTCGGTGGCCCCGCCGAGACCGATCACCCGCGCCCCGGGGGCCACGGCACGGATACGGTCGGGCAGTCCGACCGGAATCCAGTCGCCGCTGAGCAGCACCGTCCGCAGGTCCGGGAAGGTGAGGCCCGCTCCCTCGGCCTCCTCGACGAAGAGCTGCATCAGGGCGGGCACGGAGTTCCACACCGTGACGCCGTGTTCGCGCACGCTCCGGGCCCAGGAGGCGGGATCGGGCGGACCGGGGTCGGCGAGCACCAGCCGGGCCCCGGCCTCCAGCGCTCCGAAGATGTCGTAGACCGACAGGTCGAACCAGAGCGACGACACCCCGAACAGCACGTCGTCGGAGGTGATCCCGAACCGGGTGTTGATGTCGACGACCGTGTTGAGCGGCCCGCGGTGGTCGAGCACCGCGCCCTTGGGGCGTCCCGTCGAGCCGGAGGTGTAGATGACGTAGGCCGGGTCGCCGGGGTTCCGCGCCGGCTCCGGGCCGGACACCTGCGAGGACCCGTCCCGCGGCGGTGTCCCGGCGACCAGCAGCGGCGCGCCGGTCAGCGCGGAGAGCCCCTCCTGCCGGTCGGCCGTGGTCAGCACGGCGGCGGCCGCGGTGTCCGCGAGGACGTAGCGCACCCGGTCCGCCGGCCAGTCGGGGTCGACAGGCACATACACGGCGCCTGCAGTCAGCGCGCCGAGAACCGCCGTGATCTGCTCCGCTCCGCGCGACGCGGCCACGGCGACCATGTCGCCGGGCGCTACCCCGGCGGCCCGCAGCGCCCCGGCGGTGTCCCGGGCCCGTGCCGCGAGGTCGCCGTAGCCGAGAACCGCACCGGCGGTGACGACCGCCGGCCGCTCCGGCCGCTGCGCCGCGCGGCGCTCCAGCGCGTCGTGCAGCAGCCCCCCGGGCACCTCGCCCGCGGGGGCATTGAGGGCGGCGATGCGCTCGCGCTGGTCGTCGGGCAGCGGGGCGAAGGCCCGTTCCCCCCATGCCTCGTCACCGGCGGCGAGACGTAGCACGATCGAGCGGTACGCCTCCTGCATCGCGTCGACGAGCCCCGGCGGGAACATGTCCTCGATGACGTCCCAGATGACCCAGAGGCTGCCGTCCTTCAGGTCCCAGAACTCGCAGTCGATCAGTGTCTGCGGCGTCTCCAGCAGGCTGTCCACGGGCCGTTCGGCCCCGCCGACGAAGAGGGCGCTGCCGACGGCGAACGGACACACCGCCTTTCCGGGGGTGCGCCGGTGCTGGTTGAGGGCCTGGAGCACCTTCACGCCGCTCCAGTAGACGTGCTCGACGTCCTGGAGGACCTGCTTCTGCAGCCGCAGGGCGCGGTCCTCGAACGCCTCGTCGTGCCGCCAGTCGACCTCCAGCGGGTAGAGCGAGGCGAAGTTGCCGAAGACCTCGCTCATCTGCGGGTGCAGCGGCAGCCGGTGGGTGATCATGTTGTTGAGCAGGAAGTGCCGGGACCCGCTCCAGTAGGAGAGAACCTCGGCGTGGACGGCGCACAGGACGTTGGTGGTCGTCAGGCCGCGGGTGGCGGCCTTCTCCTTGACCGAGGCCCAGACCTCGGGCGCGAAGAGGAGTTCCCGGCGCTCCAGCCGGGAGCGCCGCCGCGGGTCCGCGCCGTTCGCCAGCGGTATCTCGGGGGCTCCGGGCCAGCCGGCGATGCGGTCCGTCCAGTACTTCCGGGACGCCTGGCCCAGTGGGGACTCCTCCAGTTCGGCCAGGGCCAGCACGCAGTCCCGGTAGCTGATCTCGAGCTCGGGCGGCGCGTATCCGGGGTCGTCGTAGCGCCGCAGCACCGTGTCGATGAAGCGCAGGGTGGCGGGGGCGTCGCTGAAGAGGTTGTTGTTGTTGTAGTGGAGCTTGGCAGCGCCGTCCGGCAGCAGGCTGACCCGCATGTCCACCCACGGCCACCGGTCGTGCACCGGCTCGCAGCGCTTCATCTCCTCGCGGACCCGGCCGATGTGCGCCCGCACGCCGTCGGCGTCCTCGCCGCGAACGTCGTAGACCTCGATGCGGGCGGGCGCCGGGTCGCGGACCGTCTCCAGCCGCAGATCGTCCCGCACCACGACGAGGTTCCTGCGCTGGTGCTCGAGTTCCCGGTTGAGCGCCTTCTCCAGCCGCTCCGGGTCCACCTCGGCGAGGTCGTACTCCATGTACTGGTGGGGGCGTACGTAGTACTCGAAGCCCTCCCGGCTGCCCATGATGAAGGACATCTGGAGATCGGACGGCGCGAACGGTTCGTAGAGGTTCTCCTCGTCCGCCTCGACGACCGGCAGGTCCCGGGCCGGCTCGCGCTGCTCACGGTTGCTGCCGAGCCAGGCGACGAGGTCCGGCTTGTGGCGGCCGAGCCGCTCCCTCAGTGCGGGGGTGAGCGCTCCCTTGGGTGCGATCACCTCGATCCTGTCGTCTGCGGCGAGCCGCAGACGGATGCCCGCCCGGGCGAGGTCGTCGAGCAGGGCAGGAACCTCGGCCGTGCTGTTGTCGGTCACAGCGGGATCTCCTTGTCCGCCGGTTGACGAGTCGTGAGGGCCGGGATGCGGGAGCGGTGGGGCGGTCACAGCGTCAGCACCTCGGTCTCGGCGTCGTCGTGTTGCTCGTCGTCGGCGGCCAGCACGCTCATGGCCGAGAGCTGGCGGCAGACCAGCTCGGAGATCTGGCGTGCGCTGCCGCCGCCGAAGAGGAAGTCGGCGGGGACGTCCGCGAAGAAGTCGGCCCGCAGCCGGTTGCGCAGCCTGATGGTGGTCAGCGAATCGAAGCCGAGTTCGTTGAGGTGCCGGTGCCCGAAGGTGGGGCGCATCGCCTCCCGTTCGGCATCGGACAGGCCGAGGACCGCGGCGACCACGTCGAGCAGCCGGCCGAGCACGGCCTCGGACGCCTCATCGGGACGTTCGACGGCCAGCCTCACCAAATCCTCCGCCGCGCCTTCCCCGGTGCCCTCGGCGGCGGGGCCGGTGCCGGCCGGCACCAGGTCGGCGAGGAGGGTGTCGGGCCGTGCGCGGCCGGTGGCAGAGCCGAACCGCGCCCAGTCGACCGCGCCCACGGCGACGTGCCCGGTGCCGCCGGCCGACACGCGGTCGAGGGCGTCCAACGCCTCGTCGGCCGCCATCCCGTGGACGCCGAGGGCGGCGAAGTCGCGGAGCAGCCCGCGGTCGGCCGCCATGCCCGCCCCGGACCAGGCGCCCCACCCGACGCTCAGCGCGGGAAGGCCCTCGCGCCGACGGTGGAGGGCCAGCGCGTCGAGGAAGGTGTTCGCCATCAGATAGCCGGGCTGGCCCGTCAGTCCGGTCAGCGCGCCGAGGGCGGAGCACAGCACGAAGAAGCCGAGGTCGAGACGGCGGGTGCGGCGGTGCAGCAGCCAGGCGCCCTTGACCTTGGGGTCCATCGCCCGGCGCAGACCGTCCCAGCCGGCCTCCTCGACGACCGCGTCGTCGGTGGTCCCGGCGGCGTGCACGATTCCGTGCAGCGGAGGCAGGGTGGCCTCGGCGTGGGCGAGGACCCGGTCGAGGGCGGTCTCGTCGGCGACGTCGGCGGCCAGCATCTCGACGCGCACACCGCGCTCCCGGAGCGCAGCGACCTGCGCGGGCGTCCGCTCGGGCACGGTCCTGCCGACGAGCAGCAGGGTGTCCGCGCCCTTGTCGGCGAGCCGGCCGGCGACGGCGAGGCCGACGCCGCCGAGCCCGCCGGTGATCAGGTACGTCGCACCGGGCCGGACCGGGAGGGGGCCGGGCGCGCCTTCCTCCTGCGGGAAGGCCGGTCTGGCGGCCTCTGCGTCGCGCAGGCGGGCCTCGTACCAGCGTCCGCCGCGTACGGCGAGGTGACCGGATCCGGCGAGGGCGGAGGCCCGGTCGAGGATCTCGGCCGGCGCGGGCGCGGGGGCGCCCGGGTCCAGATCGACCTGGACACAGGTGAGTTCGGGGTACTCGGCGACGACCGCGCGGGTGAGGCCCGTGAGCACCGACCGGCCCGGGGACGCGGGCCCGCCGTCCGGAGCGGCCGCTCCCGTCGTGCAGACGACGACGTCGGGCCGCAGGGCGGCGAAAGTCCGCAGGAAGGCCCCGAGCACGGCCGTGGTGTCCCGGGCCAGCCGGTAGGCGGTGGCGACGACGCTCTCGGACCCGGGCGCGGCGCCGTGGGTGCCGCTGTCCGTGTCCGTGTCCGTGTCCGTGTCCGTGTCCGTGAGCAGGATCAGCCCGCCGACGGCGCCTCGGGTCCGATGAACGTCCTCGAAGGCGACGCGTGCCGCGCCCGCGGGGTCGGGAGCGCCGTCCGGACCGGGCGCGATGTGCACCGCCGTCGCCGGGACGCCGCGTGCCGCGAGCTGCGCGCGCCACGCGGCGAGTGCGTCGCGGTCGGCGCCGCAGACGAGCCAGTCGCCCTCCGTGACGGCGGGGACGGCGGAGGCGCCGGGGGCCGCGGCAGCCGGCTGCCAGGCGACGGCGTAGGTCCGGGCGACCGGCGTCGCGGCGGCGTCCGGCACGGAACGCGGCACCGCGCGGAAGCGCAGCCCCTCGACGACGGCCAGGACCTCACCGGTCGGGGAGAGGACGTCCAGGTCGAGCAGGACGTCCGCGGTGCCCTCCGTGGTGCGCCGGCGGGTCCGGCAGGTGACCTCCGGCGGCAGCGGGGCGTACACGTCGAGGCGTTCGACCCCGACGGGCACCCGGAGGACGCCGTCGTCGGCGAAGGCGATCAGCGTCTGGAAGCAGGCGTCCAGCACGACCGGGTGCAGCAGATAGGCGTCCCCGTCGCGGGCGGCCTCCGGCACCTCGATCCGGGCCACCGCGCGGTCGCCGTCGCGCCACACCCGCCGCATCGCGCGGTAGGCGGGTCCGTAGTCCAGGCCGATGTCGCGGTAGGCGGCGTACAGCCGGTCGGTGGCCAGTTCCGGCGTCGCCGGGGAGGGCTCTGGCACGGGGGCCAGGGC
>NZ_POTZ01000049.1 GCF_003236365.1 Streptomyces sp. NTH33 | reverse complement strand
CTACAAGGTCACCCACACCCTCGACAGGACCGTCCCGGCCGGCACCGCCCTGCGCTACAAGGCGGTCGTCGTCGACTCGGCCGGCCGGGACGGTCCTGTCGAGGGTGTGGGTGACCTTGTAGGGGGCGTGGTCGGCGGTGCCGAGCACCCGCCACGGGCCGTTGCCGACCTGGGCGGCGAAGACGACCCGGTTGAGCTGCCCGCCGGTGACGTCGGCGCCGAGGCCGACGGTGCCGGTGGCTCCGGCGGCGGGGGCCGTCAGGGTGAGGGACGGCTTGGCGGCGGGCTTGTCGAGGGTGCCGGCGGCCTTGAGGACGACGGCGGACGCGGCCGGGACGGTGACGGTCACCTTGCGGTCGGCGCCGGAGGTCACGGTCGCCCCGGTGCCGTGGATGCCGCGGTACGTCGTCTTCGCCGAGCCGGTGGCGAAGGTCGCGGTCCTCGCGTCGTCGGCGTTGTTGAAGGCGACGACGTACTCGGCGCCGGTCCTGGCGTCCGTGCGGGTGAAGGCGTAGACGCCCGGCCCGTCGGCCGCGTACCGCTCGGTCTGGACGCCGTCCGTGAGGGCCGGGTTGTCCTTGCGGAGCTTGGCCAGGTCGGCGATCTGCCGGTACAGCGGCGCGGTGGTGTCGTAGGCGTCGCGGGCGTGGGTGCGGCCGGTGCCGATCTGCTCGTCGTCGAGGTAGTCGGCGACCCGGGAGGCGAACATGGTCTGGCGGGCGTCCTTGTCGCCGCCGGAGCCGGTGAAGCCCTGCTCGTCGCCGTAGTAGACGACGGGGTTGCCGCGGCTGAGGAACATCAGCTCGTTGGCGAGCCTGTCCTTGCGCAGGATCTCGGCGTCGGTGGCCTTGGGGTTGTCCTGCCTGAGGAAGGACCCGATGCGGCCCATGTCGTGGTTGCCGAGGAAGGTGACCTGCCCGTAGGCGTTGGCCTTGTCGGTCGTGTACTTGTAGTCGTCGCCGAAGACGCCCGCGAGCTTCTTCGCGCTGCCGCCCTGGGAGGCGTAGGCGCGGGCCGCGTCCTGGAAGGGGAAGTCCAGTGTGGCGTCCAGGCGGCCCTGGGTGACGTAAGGGGCGTTCACGGAGGTGTCGGCGGAGTAGACCTCGCCGAACATGAAGAAGTCCTTACGGCCCTGCCGGGCGGCGTACTCGTCCAGCGCCGTGGCCCACTGGGTCCAGAACTCCATGTTGACGTGCTTGACGGTGTCGACGCGGAAGCCGTCGACGCCGAAGTCCTTCACCCAGCGCTGGTAGATCTTCTCCATCCCGCTGACGACCTCGGGGCGCTCGGTCCACAGGTCGTCGAGGCCGGAGAAGTCGCCGTAGGTGGAGTTCTCGCCGGCGTAGGTGGAGTCGCCGCGGTTGTGGTACATCGCCGGGTCGTTGAGCCACGACGGGACCTTGAGGTTCTTCTTGGCGGCGGGGACGGCCGGGGTGTAGGGGAAGGAGTCCTTGCCGACGGCGGGGAACTTCTTCGTGCCGTTCGCGTGATCGGCGTCGTCGAAGGGACGGCCGTCCTTGGTCAGGTAGGGGAAGGCGCCCTTGGACAGGTACGCGTGGGAGCCGCCCTCGTAGTCGATGACGTCGGCGGTGTGGTTGGTGATGACGTCGAAGAAGACCTTCATGCCCTTGGCGTGCGCCTTGGAGATGAGGGTCTTGAGGTCCTTGTTGGTGCCGAAGTGCGGGTCGACCTGGGTGAAGTCGGTGATCCAGTAGCCGTGGTAGCCGGCCGAGGCGTCCTTGCCGGTGCCCTGCACGGGCTGGTTCTTGAAGATCGGCGCGAGCCAGATGGCGGTGGTGCCCAGGCCCTTGACGTAGTCGAGCCGGTCGGTCAGGCCCTTGAGGTCGCCGCCCTGGTAGAAGCCCTTGTCGGTGGGGTCGTGGCCGGTGGCGAGCCGGGAGCCGGTCAGTCCGCCCCGGTCGTTGGAGGTGTCTCCGTTGGCGAAACGGTCCGGCAGGACGAAGTAGAACTGCTCGCGGGTGGCGTCGTGCCGGGCCGGCTCGGCGGCGAGCTTCGCGTCCGAGGGCGGCGCGGGCGGTGTGGCCGCCCGCGCCGTGAGCGGTGGGACGAGCGCTGCGGCGAGCGCGGCCGCGGTGACGGCGGCGACGCGTCTGCCTGAGGGGGTGCGGCGCCGCGAGGGCGCCGGCCATCTCGGTATCACGGGATGAACTCCTTGGCGGTACGGCTCACTTGACTGCGACCCCTCGCCCCGGCAGCGGCTCCGCTGCCGGGCGTGGGCGCGACCGTATCGCCTGCGCAAGGTTTACAGCAAGACTTTTGAAACCTCTAGCAAGAGTTTTCACATCCGTGCACTCGGCCGACCGGCGCACCGTGCGGCAGGCGTGCCGCGGTTCAGCAGCTCGACTTGCCCGCGTAGAGCGCCAACGCGGTGTTGGAGCCCAGGGTGGCGGTGAACTGGCCGGAGCCGTTGACCGTCACCGGCGTGTTGTTCTGGACGTTGCAGTACGTGCCCGCGGGGAGGGAGGTCTGGTAGGTGCGGGTCAGGCTGCCCGACTCGTGGTTGACGGCCACGAAGCCCTTGTCGCCCCGGCCGAAGGCGATGGCGTTGTTGCCGTTGTCCCACCAGTTGGTGACCGCCTGGCCGCGGGTGGCGTTGCGGAAGGCGACCATGGACTTGATCTCCGGCCAGGCGTGCTGGCACTTCCAGCCGTCCTGCCAGCAGGCGTTGACCTTGCCGCCGTTGGGCGGACCGGCATCGATGTTGGACCACTCGTAGGCGGAGTTGACGTCGGGGGCGCCGTACGGCCAGGCCAGCATGAAGACGTGGGCCAGCGTGTAGTGGGCGCCGTTCTTGTAGGTGAGGGTGGAGCCGTTGCGCTCGGTGTCGTGGTTGTCGACGAAGACGCCGGCCACCGAGTTGTTGAGGTAGCCCCAGCCCTCGCCGTAGTTCTTCAGGTACGCGAGCTTCTCGTTATTGAAGACCCGCTTGAGGTCGTAGGCGTAGCGGAACTCCTGGACGTCGCCGTTGCCCGTGTACTCGGTCGGCTGGACCGCCTCACCGGCGCCGTGGATGACCTCCTGCTTCCAGTACGCGTTCCTGTTCGTCAGGCGCGACTTGATGTTGGCGAGGTCGCCCGCGTCGATGTGCTTGGCCGCGTCGATGCGGAAGCCGTCGACGCCGAGGGAGAGCAGGTCGTTCATGTAGCCGGCGATGATCCTGCGGACGTACTCCTCGCCGGTGTCGAGGTCGGCGAGGCCCACCAGTTCGCAGTGCTGGACGTTCCAGCGGTCCCGGTAGTTGTTGATCTCGGACATGCAGTCGTCGAAGTCGTACACCGAGTACAGGCCGGGGTAGTTGTACTTGGTGTACGACGAGCCGCCGGTGCCGGTGCCGCTGCCCGCCGACATGTGGTTGATCACCGTGTCGACGACGACCTTCACGCCCGCCGCATGGCAGGTGTTGACCATGTTCTGGAACGCGGCGCGGTCACCGAGCCGGCCGGCGATCCTGTAGCTGACCGGCTGGTACGACGTCCACCACTGCGGGCCCTGGATGTGCTCGGCGGGCGGGGAGACCTGGACGTAGCCGTAACCGGCGGGGCCCAGGGTGGTGGTGCACTCCTTGGCGACCGAGGCGAAGTTCCACTCGAAGAGGACCGCGGTGACGTCCTTGGTGCCGGGCGGGGAGGCGGCGGCGGGGGACGCGAGGGCGACCGAGGCCGCCGCGGCGAGGGCCGCGGCGCATGAAAGGGATCTGCGGATGGCCATGTGGGGGTTCCTTCTTCGTTGAAGGCTCTTGCTGAAAAGTTCAGCAAGTGGTTGACCGCAGAATAAAGGCCCGCTGCCTCAACGGACAGCGGGCCGTGTGGAGTTGGTGTGAAAGTGTGGCCTCGGGCCCTGTGCCTCAGGGCCTGTGTCTCAGGGCCCGTGGCTCAGTCGGCGGCCCACCACACCGTCGTGTCGCCCGGCACCTTCACCTCGCCGTCCGCCTCCGTCACCTCGCCGCTCGTGAGCAGCACACGGCCGTACGCCGGGGTGGTGACCGACTCGCCGGTCGTGTTCGCCACGCAGACGAACTCGCCGCGCCGGAAGGCGAGGACGCCCTCGGGAGCGCGCAGCCACTCCACGCCGTCGCCCGCACCCAGGTCGGGGTGGGCGCGGCGGGCGGCGAGGGCGGCGCGGTAGAGCTCCAGGGTGGAGCCGGGCACGCCCTGCTGGGCCTCGACGCTCAGCTCGCCCCAGTGGGCCGGCTGCGGGAGCCAGCTGCCGCCGTCGCCGAAGCCGTGGGAGGAGCCCTCGCGGGTCCACGGGATCGGCACCCGGCAGCCGTCGCGGAAGCCGTCCTGGCCCTCGCCGCGGAAGTACGCCGGGTCCTGGCGCACCTCGTCCGGCAGGTCCACGACGTCCGGCAGGCCGAGCTCCTCGCCCTGGTAGACGTACGCCGAACCGGGCAGCGCCAGCATCAGCAGCGTGGCCGCGCGGGCCCGGCGCAGGCCCAGCCCGCGGTCGCCGGCGGCGCGGATCTGGGTGCCGAGGCCGGGCGGGTTGGCGAAGCGGGTGGCGTGCCGGGTGACGTCGTGGTTGGACAGCACCCAGGTGGCCGGGGCGCCGACCGGGCGCATGGCCTCCAGGGTGCGGTCGATGACCTCGCGCAGTTCACCGGCGTCCCAGTCGGTGCCGAGGTACTGGAAGTTGAACGCCTGGTGCAGCTCGTCGGGGCGCACGTAGTTCGCGGTGCGCTCGACGGTCGGCGTCCACGCCTCCGCGACGAAGATGCGCTCCCCCGAGTACTCGTCCAGGATCTTCCGCCACTGCCGGTAGATCGCGTGCACGCCGTCCTGGTCGAAGAACGGCATGACATCGTTGCCCAGCAGCTTCAGCTGGTCGTGGGTGCCGAGGTCGGGCAGACCGTCGGCCTTGACCAGGCCGTGGGCCACGTCGATGCGGAAGCCGTCGACGCCCATGTCGAGCCAGAACCGCAGGATGGAGCGGAACTCGTCGCCGACGGCCGGATGGTCCCAGTTGAAGTCGGGCTGCTCGGGCGCGAACAGGTGCAGGTACCACTCACCGGGGGTTCCGTCCGGCTCGGTGACCCGGGTCCAGGCGGGGCCGCCGAAGATGGACTCCCAGTCGTTGGGCGGCAGTGCGCCGTCCTTCCCCTTGCCGGGGCGGAAGTGGTAGCGGTCGCGCAGGGGCGAACCGGGGCCCTCGGCGACCGCGCGCCGGAACCACTCGTGCTGGTCGGAGGAGTGGTTGGGCACGATGTCGACGATGATCCGCAGGCCCAGCCCGTGGGCGCCGCGGATCAGCGCGTCGGCGTCCAGGAGGTTGCCGAACATGGGGTCGACGGCCCGGTAGTCGGCGACGTCGTAGCCGGCGTCGGCCTGCGGGGAGGCGTAGAAGGGGCTGAGCCACACGGCGTCCACGCCGAGGTCGCGCAGGTAGGGCAGGCGGGAGCGGATGCCCTCCAGGTCGCCCATGCCGTCGCCGTCGCTGTCGGCGAAGCTGCGCGGGTACACCTGGTAGATCACCGCGTCCCGCCACCAGTCGCGGCGCGGGGCGACGGTGGCGACGGCCGCTTCGGAGAGGGGGGAACGGACCGGGAAGTGCTGCTGGCTCATGGCGTCCTTGGTGCGTACGGAGTAGGGGGTCGTGGGTGCGGGCGGCGGCGTCCGGGTGACGAGGCGGCCGCGGTGCCGGCGGGGTCGGAGAGACACCGCGGCCGCCACCCGCGCGGACAGGCGCGCGGGAGCCGGTTGCCGGCCGGTGGGGGTCAGCCCTTGGTACCTCCCGCGGTGAGGCCGGTGACCAGGTTTTTCTGGACAAGGTAGAAGAAAGCGGCCACCGGAACGGCGATCAACACCGCGGTTGCGGCCATATAGTTCCACTGGGCGTCGTGCTCGCTGACGAAACTCTGCAGACCGACGGCGAAGGTGTACTTGTTGTCGTCCAGCATGAACGTGGAGGCGAAGGCGACCTCGCCGAAGGCCGTGATGAAGCTGTAGAACCCGGCGACCGCGAGGCCCGGCCTGGCCAGCGGCAGGATGAGCCGCAGGAAGGTGCCGAACGGGCTGAGGCCGTCGACGCGCCCGGCCTCGTCGATCTCGACGGGGATGGTGTCGAAGTAGCCCTTCATCAGCCAGGCGCAGTACGGCACGGCCGTCGAGCAGTTGACGAGGATGAGCGCGCCGTAGGTGTCGATCAGGCCGAGCTCGGAGAAGATCTCGTACATCGGCACGACGAGGACGGCGATCGGGAACGCCTGGGTGAGCAGCAGCACCCACATCAGCGACTTGTACCCGGGAAAGCGCATGCGGGAGACCGCGTAGCCGGTGGTGGCGGCGAAGACGACGGCGACCAGGGTGGTGCCCAGGGCGACGGTCATCGTGGACCCGAACCACTTGAAGAAGTTCGTGTGCTGGAGCACGAACGAGTAGTTCGAGAACGTCATCTTCTCCGCGATGGCGCCCGGATGCAGGTAGTCGGTCTTGTCCGGGCCGAGCGAGAGGTAGATCAGCCAGACGACCGGGGCCGCGGCGATCAGGCTCGCCAGCGCGAGCAGGCCGTGGGTGACGGTGCGGGCCAGCGGGCTGCTCTCGTCGCGCCGTCGCACGCGCCGCCGGGGAGCGCCGGCCACGGTCGCGGACGCGGCCGGCGATGCCGCGCTGTCGAGGGTCGTGGTGCTCATCGTGGGGGCTCCTGCGTCAGATGGCGAGCTGGTCATTGCGCTTCAGCCAGCGGAAGTAGAAGGAGGTGAAGACGGTCAGGATCGACAGCAGCAGGACGCCGTAGGCGGCGGACTGGGCGTAGTCGCGCGGCTGCTGACCGAAGCCGAGGTGGTAGGCCCAGGTGACGAGGATCTGGGCGTCCGGGGCGGAGGTCTTGCCGAACAGCAGGAAGATGATGACGAACTGGTTGAACGTCCAGATGACGCCGAGCAGCACCACGGTGGAGCTGACCGACCTCAGGCCCGGCAGGGTGACGTGCTTGAAGCGCTGCCAGGCGTTCGCCCCGTCCATCTCGGCGGCCTCGTACAGCGAGGCGTCGATGGACTGCAGGCCGCCGAGGAGCGAGACCATCATGAACGGCACGCCGCACCAGGTGTTGACCATGACGGCGGCGAACCGCTGCCAGAAGACGTCCTCCAGCCACTGCGGCTGGGGCAGGTGCAGGGCGCCGAGCATCTGGTTGAGCACGCCGGAGTCGGCGAGCATGATCCGCCAGGAGAAGACGGTGACGAAGGTGGGCACGGCCCAGGGCAGGATGAGCAGCAGGCGGTAGAAGGTGCGGCCGCGAATCCTCCGGTTCAGCAGCAGGGCGAGGCCGAGGCCGATGGTGTAGTGCAGGAGGACGCACAGCGCGGTCCACACCACCGTCCACAGGAAGTGGGACCAGAACCGGTCGTAGGCGGTCGGCCCGAACAGGATGTCCTTGTAGTTGTCGAGCCCGATGAACTTGTAGGTGGCCTCGATGTGGTTGACGCCGATCGTGCGGGCCGAGTTCAGGCTGTCGGCGTCGGTCAGCGTCAGGTAGAAGCCCCGCACCAGCGGGTAGCCCACCAGGACGCCGAGCACGACGACGACCGGGATGATCATCGCGTAGGCGTACCAGTACTTCTGGTAGCCGTGCTTGAGGCGCTGCAACGGACCGGGGCCGCGGCCGCGCCCGCCGCCGGGCTTGGCGGCCGCGCTCTCGAGGGCGACTGTCATGGTTCGACACCTTCTGGAAGTTCAGGGGCAGGGCACACAGGCCGGTGGCCGCCGGGCCCTGCTGGGGCCCGGCGGCCACGGCGGCTCACTTGCTGAAGTCAGGGACCAGCTTGGTGATCGCGAGTTCGGCGTTGCTCAGGCCCTTGTCCAGGGTCACCTTGCCTGCGGCGATCTTGACCAGCTCGGTGTCGAGCGGACCCCACAGGGAGCTGTACTCGGGCAGCGCCGGGCGCGGCTGGGCGGCGGGGAGGACGCCCTGGTAGCCGGCGATGCCGGGGTCGGTCTTGACCTGGTCGGTGTAGGCGTCGTCGCGGGTGGGCAGCGTGGAGTTCTTCAGGGCGATGGTCTCCTGGGACTTCGCCGAGGTCATGAACTTCACGAACTTCAGGGCCGCCTCCTGGCGCGCCTTGTCGGAGCCGGCGTAGACCGAGAGGTTGTGGCCGCCGGTCGGGGCGCCCGCCTTGCCGGAGGAGCCGCCCGGGACGGTGGCGATGCCCAGGTTGGACTTGTCCTTGAAGGCGGAGCCCTTGTAGAAGTTCGTGATCTCCCAGGGGCCCTGGATGATCGCGGCGACCTTGCCGTTGACGAACGCGTCCTGGATGTGGGCGTAGGCGTCGGCGGTGGTGTCGGCCTTGTGCAGGCCCTTGCCGTCGAACAGGCCCAGCCAGGTGCCGTACGCCTTCTTCGCGGCGGGCGAGTTCATGGTGATCTTCTTGGCGCCGGCGTCGACGGTGTCGGTGCCCTCGCCGTACAGGAAGCTCTGGGCGTAGTAGGACTGGGTGGAGCCCCAGTAGCCGTCGACGCCGGTCTTGCTCTTGATCTTGGCGGCGGCCGACTTCAGCTCGTCCCAGGTCTTGGGGGCCTCGGTGACGCCGGCCTTCTCGAACAGGGCCTTGTTGTAGACCAGGGCCAGGGTGTCGGTGACGATCGGAACGCCGTAGGTCTTGCCCTCGTACTGGGCCTGCTGGATCAGGCTGGGCTGGAACTTGTCCTGGTCGGCGAGGGCCTCGGTGCCGTCCAGCGGCAGCAGGAAGCTCTTCTTGGCGAAGGCCGGGGTCCAGCCGACCTCGGAGCGCAGCACGTCCGGGGCGCCCTTGGAGCCGGCGGCCGTGTCGAACTTGTTCTGCGCCTGGTCGAAGGGCACGTTGACGTACTTGACCTTGATGCCCTTGTTGGCCGCCTCGAACTGCTTGACCAGGTCCTGGTAGACCGGCGCCTCGTTGGTGGCGTTGGAGGTGTCCCACCAGGTGATGGTCACCGGACCGTCCGACTTGTCGCTGCCGCTGTCGCTCCCGCACGCCGTCGCCGCGAGAGCGAGGGACGCCACCACCGCGGTGGCCGCTATGCCACGCCGCATGAAGTTCTCCTTGAGGTGAAAGCCCGTGAGCGGGAAGCGGTCCCGTCCGCCGCTCCCGCCGAGGTGCCGACTGCGCCGTTGCCGCCGCCGGGCGACGGTGAAATTAACAGCGTTGCAAGCTCCGCGAAAGACCTTGCAGAAAAAAAATGCAAGAGATCACGAAGGTTACGCCTTCGTGACCTGGTGATCCCCGCCCCACGGTCGTGATTTCACGCGGGTGGGCGGGGCCTCGGACGCTTGTGCAAGACTCTGCAAGCCCTTGCCATACGGTGGTGAGGGAGGAATCATCCCGTTGCAGACCGGACGCCGAGACCCGGACGTCGACCGAACACGAGGGAACGCGATGACGCAGCAGCCCGCAGCGGGCCGTCCAACGGCGCGCACCAGGCGGCCGACCGGTGGGCAGGGCGGGAGGCGACCGGTACAGTCCACTCATGTGACCACACGGCTTGCCGACATCGCTGCCCAGGCGGGGGTGAGCGAAGCGACCGTCAGCCGCGTCCTCAACGGGAAGCCGGGCGTCGCCGCCGCCACCCGCCAGTCCGTGCTGGCCGCCCTCGACGTCCTCGGCTACGAGCGCCCGGTACGGCTGCGGCAGCGCAGCGAGGGTCTGGTGGGCCTGATCACCCCCGAGCTGGAGAACCCGATCTTCCCGGCGCTGGCCCAGGTCATCGGCCAGGCACTGACCCGGCAGGGCTACACCCCGGTGCTCGCCACCCAGACCCCCGGCGGCTCCACGGAGGACGAGCTGACCGAGATGCTGGTGGACCGCGGGGTCGCGGGCATCATCTACGTCTCCGGTCTGCACGCGGACACCACGGCGGACATGGAGCGCTACGAGCGCCTGCGCGCCCAGGGCGTGCCCTTCGTCCTGGTGGACGGCTTCTCCCCGAAGGTCCAGGCGCCCTTCATCTCCCCCGACGACCGCGCGGCGATGACCCTGGCCGTCACCCACCTGGTCTCCCTGGGCCACACCCGCATCGGCCTGGCCCTGGGCCCCAAGCGCTTCGTCCCGGTCCAGCGCAAGATCGAGGGCTTCGTCCGCGCGGTGCAGGACCAGCTGAACCTGCCCCCGGACGTCATCGAGTCCGACCTGGTCCAGCACTCCCTCTACACCCTGGAGGGCGGCCAGGCCGCCGCGACGGCGCTCATCGACCGGAACTGCACCGCGATCGTCTGCGCCAGCGACATGATGGCGCTCGGCGCGATCCGCGCGGCCCGGCAGCGCGGCCTGGAGGTCCCCCGGGACGTCTCGGTCGTGGGCTTCGACGACTCCCCCCTGATCGCCTTCACCGACCCGCCCCTGACCACGATCCGCAAGCCGGTGCCGGCGATGGGCCAGGCGGCGGTACGCACCCTGCTGGAGGAGATCGGCGGGACGCCCGCGCCGCACAGCGAGTTCGTGTTCATGCCGGAACTGGTGGTGCGCGGTTCGACCGCTTCGGCCCCCGGGGACAGGAACCGCCCGTAAGGCGAAGAACGTGTGAGCGGAACCCGACCGAGGGGTGATCGTCCCGGGAAGGTTCGTCTGGCACACTCTGTGCCCATGGGTGACACGACCGTGACGCGACCGGAGGGCCGGGAAGAGGCCGTTTCGCCCCCCGTCACGGAGGACAGACGCCCCACGGCCGTACGACGGCTGCGCACCCCCCGCCGGCCCCGGCTGTGGTTCGAGATCCTGCTGATCGCGGTGAGTTACTGGACGTACTCGCTGATCCGCAACGCGGTCCCCGAACAGAAGACCCAGGCCCTGCGCAACACCGACTGGATCTGGAGCGCCGAGCACCGACTGGGCATCGCCGTCGAACAGTCGATCAACCATGCCGTGAACTCCGTGACTTGGCTGATCATCGGCATGAACTACTACTACGCGACCCTGCACTTCGTGGTCACCATCGGCGTCCTGGTGTGGCTCTACCGCAGCCACCCCGGCCGCTACGCGGCGGCCCGCTTCACCCTCTTCATCACCACGGGCGTGGCCCTGCTCGGCTACTACCTGTACCCCCTGGCACCCCCGCGCCTGATGACCGGCGACCGCTTCATCGACACCGTCCAGGTCCACAACACCTGGGGCTCGATGGCCTCCGGCGACCTCAAGCACATGTCCAACCAGTACGCCGCGATGCCGTCCATGCACATCGGCTGGTCCCTGTGGTGCGGCCTGGTCCTCTTCGCCCTGGCCACGATCCCCTGGGTCCGCGTCCTCGGCCTGCTCTACCCCGCGGCCACCCTGGTCGTCATCGTCGCCACCGCCAACCACTTCTGGCTCGACGCGGTCGGCGGCCTCCTGTGCCTCTCCTTCGGCTTCACCGTGGCCCGCGCCTGGTACGGGGCGCTGCCGCACGCGCTGCCGCGAGCGGTGGCTTTGCAGCCGGCGGAGGCGTAGCTTTCGTACACCGCGTTCCAAGGCGCACCGAGTTGCTGCTGAGGTCACGTGGGTCCGCTCCCCCGCGCTTGCGGGGTGCTTCCCCCGAGCTCTTCGAGCAGGGGGTACCCCCAGCCCACCCGTGCCGCCCCGGCGGCACGACTGCCCGCAGCTACGACGGCTGGTCCGAGGAGAATCTCACCGCGCCCGCCGGGATGTGGGCGTTGCACCAGACTCTCGCGCCCCCTCTCAGTTCGTTGTCGGCGCCCACCACCGCGCCGTCACCGATGACGGTGCCGGTGAGGACGGAGCGGGTGCCGATGCGGGCGTGGGTGCCGATGAGGAAGTCGGTGATGACGGCGCCGGGCTCGATGACGGCGCCGGGCAGGATCGTACTGCCGAAGACCCGCGCGCCCTCGGCGACGAACGCGCCCTCGCCGACCACCGTGCCGCCGGTCAGCTTGGCGTCGGGAGCGACGACGGCCGTGGGCAGGACCAGGCGGTCGCCGCAGCGGCCGGGGACCGCCGGGGAGGGGGCGCGGCCGAGGACCAGGTCGGCGGAGCCGCGTACGAAGGCGGCCGGGGTGCCGAGGTCCAGCCAGTAGGTGGAGTCGACCATGCCCTGCAGGTGGGCGCCCGCCGCCAGCAGGCCGGGGAAGGTCTCGCGCTCCACCGACACCGGGCGGCCCTGCGGGATCGTGTCGATGACCGAGCGGCGGAAGGCGTACGCTCCCGCGTTGATCTGGTCGGTGACGATCTCCTCGGGGGTCTGCGGCTTCTCCAGGAAGGCCAGGACGTGGCCCGTGTCGTCCGTCGGGACCAGGCCGTAGGCACGGGGGTCCGTCACCTTCGTCAGGTGCAGGGAGACGTCCGCGCCCGTCTCCTCGTGCGTGCGCACCAGCGCCCCGATGTCCAGCCCGGTGAGGATGTCGCCGTTGAAGACCAGGACCGGTTCGTCGGGGCCGGAGCGCAGGCACGAGGCGACGTTGCGGAGGGCGCCGCCCGTGCCCAGGGGCTCCTCCTCCGTGACGTACTCGAGGTGGAGCCCGAGTGAGGAGCCGTCGCCGAAGTACGGCTCGAAGACCTCGGCCAGGTAGGAGGTGGCGAGCACGATGTGCTCGACGCCCGCCGCCTTCGCCCGTGCCAGCTGGTGCGTGAGGAACGGCACGCCCGCCGCCCGCACCATGGGCTTGGGAGTGTGCACCGTGAGCGGGCGCAGCCGGGTGCCCTTGCCGCCGACCAGAAGGATCGCTTCCGTCACCTGTCGTCTCTGCTTCCTGCCGGGACCGGCCGATCAGCCCTCGGCCGGCCAGTGTGTGCGGACGCGCTCGTGCAGCCTCGTGGAGCCCTGTCCGATCCTCCGGCTCCTCCCTCAGCGGCCCTGGTAGCGCGCCGCCGACGAGCGGGCCGTACCGAGCTTGCCGTAGAGCTGCCGGCCGGGGCAGTCGGTCGAGAAGCCGTCCCGGTGGCCGGAGATCACGTTCAGGCGTACCCTCTTTCCTTTTTGGTAGAGGTTGCCACCGCCGGACGTCAGATATGTTTTTCCGCTCGGATTCATCCCGTACAGACCGAGCTTCCACGCCGTCAGCCGCGCCACGGCCGTGACGGCGGCCGACGACGGCTTGGACGTGCCGTAGGAGCCGATGACGGCGATCCCCACGCTGTCGGTGTTGAACCCCAGGGTGTGGGCGCCCAGCACCGCCTTCGCCACACCGCCGGCGCGGCCCTCGTAGAGGGTGCCGCACTTGTCGATGAGGAAGTTGTAGCCGATGTCACGCCAACCCATGCTCTTGACGTGGTAGCGGTAGATGCTGCGGATGACCGAAGGGGCCTGCGCGCAGGTGTAGTTGTTGCCCGAGGAGGTGTGGTGGACGAACGCCGCCTCGACCTTCTTGGAGTAGACGAACCCCCGGCCGCGCAGCGACTCGTCCGCACCCCAGCCGCGGCGCGTGACGATGCGCGGGCGCGGTCCGATGTACGGCTCGGCCCGCCGCTGTTCCGCCAGTTCGCCGTCGTGCAGGCCGGGTTCGTCGCCGCGCAGGCCGGGTTCGTCGCCGCGCAGGCCGAGCAGCTCGCGCTCGGTGTCCACGCGGTCGAGCGCGGGGATCTCGGTGGCGCCGAGCGGGGCGAGCCGGGCGTTGGCCGCGGAGGCCGCGGTGGCCTCCGCGCTCAGCTCGCCGGTGTGTGAGGCGTCGGCCTGGGAGCCCTGCGGCGGGGGCTCGTCGCCCGGGTCGACGAGTTCGACGCGCAGGCCGGAGGGCAGCGTGACCGACGGGTCGGCAGCGGCACCCCCGTCGCGGTCCCCGGTGTCCACGCGCACGCGTACGTCGACGCCGTCGGACTCCCCCACCCACAGCGGTGCGGTGGCGCCGTGCACGAGCCCGGAGGCGCGCTCGGTCGTGCCGGGGTCGGCGCCGTGGTCGGCGTTGTGGGTGTCGACGTCCTGCCAGTCGGACCAGGTGCCGGTGGCGGTGGAGCGCGTACGGATGCGGACGCTGCCGTGCAGCTCGGTGTCCGGGTCGTCCCAGATGACGCCGACCAGTGAGAAGTGGTGGACGTCCGTGCGGCGCAGGCCCTGTCCGAGGGCGGCGCCGCGGGCGCGGTCGCGGGTGAGCGGGAGGAGGGGCAGGGACTGGGTGCTGCCGGGGACGGCCGACGGCCCGGTGGCCGACGTCGGTCCCGCCGTGGCCGCGGCGGCGGGAAGACCCGGCGCGAGGACGAGGGCGGCCGTGCAGGTGAAACCGATCGAAGACGCCAGAAATCCGTATCGACGCATGCCCCTGATCTTGGACATGATCATACGATTCTGTCCATTGGGGAATTGACGGGCCATCGGTCACCGTTGGGCCGAACCGGTGGTGCGCCGCTCCTCCCGCACATGGCCCCGCCGCACGGTGCGCGGGCGCGGCGCCGCGTACGCTTGCGCGGGTGAACGCCACCGAACGCACCCCTGCCGACCTGCTGAGTTCCGCGCTCGCCGCGGACCCCGGACGCCCGCTGGTGACCTTCTACGACGACGCCACGGGTGAACGCGTCGAACTGTCCGTGGCCACCTTCGCCAATTGGGTGGCCAAGACCGCGAACCTCCTCCAGGGGGACCTCGCCGCCGGACCCGGCGACCGGGTCGCGCTGCTGCTGCCGGCGCACTGGCAGACGGCGGTGTGGCTGCTGGCGTGTGCGTCGGTGGGCGCGGTCGCGGACGTCGGCGGGGACCCGGGGGCCGCGGACGTCGTGGTCAGCGGCCCGGACGCGCTTCAGGCGGCACGGGCCTGTTCCGGGGAGCGGGTGGCACTGGCGCTGCGGCCGCTGGGCGGGCGGTTCCCGCAGCCGCCGGAGGGCTTCGCGGACTACGCCGTCGAGGTGCCGGGGCAGGGCGACGCGTTCGCGCCCTTCGCACCGGTCGACCCGGAGGATCCGGCCCTGATCGTGGCCGGGGCCGAGTACTCGGCGGCGGAGGTCGTGGAACGCGCCCGCGCCGACGCCCCCGCCCTGGGCCTGACGGGCCCCGGCTCCCGACTGCTGTCCGCGCTGTCGTACGACACCTGGGAGGGCCTCAGCGCGGGCCTGTACGCCCCCCTCGCCGCCGGCGCCTCCGTCGTCCTGTGCCGCAACCTCGGCCACCTCTCCGAGGACGCACTCGCCAAGCGCATCGAATCGGAACGGGTCACGGCGACGGCAAGGTGACACGGCGGGAGCGCCGCGGGAATCGGGAACAAACGGCGCCGATTCACCTTCCGGCGATTCGAATTCCCACGGACGACGAGGGTTCTCCTGTGCAGCCGAGCGACTACGTTCAGTAGGTATTCGACGGCGCGCACGACGAAGGCAGCCGGGTCGGGAACCTCGGGGTGCATGCCCTCATCCGCCCGGCGTTCCGCCACAGCACATCACGACGAAGGCCTTCCGCGAGTAAAGTCACGGCCAGAGGCGAACTTTTGTCCAAGGAAATGGGCGGATTGCCCACTTGTAGGGAAGTGGAATGTGTCACGGGCGTCGCTCGACGCCGAACCTGCCGGATAATGTGAGCGATCCGGTGCTGCTGGCCACGAGAGCTTCCTGGGGTCGAGCACTGAGAAACAGACCTGAGCGCCTTGGGGGAGCGAGGCGCCGCGTGGCCCCGACGGAGGATTCGGACAACCGTGGACGCGCAAGGCCGTGGGCGGGCGGACAACATCGACCCCGCAGACCAATGGGTACTCAACCCGGACACCGGTGAATACGAACTGCGACTGACCCCTTCCGCTCCGCAGTCGCCGATTCCGGGACCCCGTCGGCCTGCCTCGCCCGGCACGGGCGACGACGGTGCGGTGGGAGGCCGCGGAGCGACACCCGGGCGGCAGCAGACGCGTGCGGCCGACGCCCCCGCCCGTACGGTCCCCGGCCCGCGCCGCCGCCGCGGCGCCCCGCCCGAGGAGCCGCCGCCCGGACGGCGGGGACGCCGGCCGGAGAAGAAGAAGCCGAAGGCCAAGAAGGCCCTGCTGTGGACCGGCGGCACCATGGCGTTCGTCCTGGTCGGCGTCGGCACGGCCGGCTATCTGGTCCTCAAGCACCTCGAAGGCAACGTCACCACCACCGATGTGGGCGGCGCGGCCAAGGCCGGCTTCAGCAAGGACGAGGCCTTCAACATACTGATCATCGGCACCGACAAGCGCACCGGCAAGGGCAACGAGGGCTACGGCGACAAGGGCAGCCCGGGCCACGCCGACACCAACGTCCTGCTGCACGTCTCCAAGGACCGTACGAACGCCACCGCGCTGAGCATCCCGCGCGACCTGGTCGTGGACATCCCGGACTGCCCGACCAAGCAGCCCGACGGCACCACGAAGGTCGTCCCGGGAACGGTCAACGCCCGCTTCAACGTGAGCCTCGGCCAGGACGGCCGCGACCCGGGCTGCGCGATGCGCACGGTCAAAGAGGTCACCGGCATCGCACCCGACCACTTCATGATGGCCGACTTCAACGCGGTCAAGACACTGACGACAGCGGTCGGCGGGGTCGACGTGTGCCTCAAACACGCGGTGAAGGACACGAAATCGCACCTGGACCTGCCCGCTGGAGAGTCCACGATCGAGGGCGAGGACGCCCTCGCCTTCGTCCGCACCCGGCACGCCTGGGGCAACCAGGGCGACCTGGACCGCATCAAGGTGCAGCAGCAGTTCCTCAGCTCGCTGATGCGCAAGATGGCCTCCGGCGACACGCTCACCGACCCGGCCAAGCTGTACAGCCTGGCCAACGCCGCCACCAAGGCGCTGACCGTCGACACCGGCATCGGCAAGGTCAGCACGCTCAAGGACGTGGCGCTGGAGCTGAAGAAGGTTCCGACGAAGAACATCACCTTCCTGACCGTGCCGGTGCTCGACAACCCGGCGGACGGAGCGGTGAAGAAGACGGTCATCGTCGACCCGAGCAGTGCCCCCCCGGTCTTCGACGCCATCGCGAACGACGTCTCCTTCACCGAGGTGAAGAAAAAGAAGAAGGCCAAGAAGAACGCCGAGGTCGCCCGCCTCAAGGGCACCCAGTCCGAGGCCTCCGAGGTGCGGGTCCGGATCCTCAACGGCGGGGCCGAAGCCGGTTCCGCGCAGGAGACCCTTTCCTGGCTGCAGACCTCCCAGGGCGTGTCCAAGTCCGAGAACGCGGGCAACGCGCCTGAGAAACTCGGCAAGACCACCCTCGTGTACGACGCCGACCAGGCGCCGCAGGCACGTAAACTCGCCGCGATCATGGGACTGCCCGGCTCAGCACTGAAGCTGGGCGAGAGCGTGACCAACTCCCAGGGTCTGCCGACGATGACGCTGACCCTGGGCAAGGACTTCAAGGGTGCGGGTGTGTCGCTCATCCCTCCGGAGAAGGCACCGGAGGTCAAGGGGCAGTCCACGGCGGACAAGGTCGAGTGCGCCAGCTGAAAGCGAGTTGAGCGCACCACGCCACCTTATGGGCCTGTCATGCGTCTAACACGGCGCATGACAGGCCTGTTCCATGGCACACCAGGGTGGGGAGGACGGGGAGTTGACGCAGAGCAGTCTGCGCGGGGAGGAGCCTGCGGTCGAGGACGCGACGGCTCTCGCCGCGCGGAAGGGCGGCCCGGCGGGTGGCCACGGCCCGGGCGGCGGAGGGAAAGGCAGCGGCAAAGGGCGCGACGTCGCCGGCAGACGCCCCAGAAGGCGCGTACTGCGCTGGTCGGCCACGGTGCTCTCGCTGGTCATACTCACCACGGCCGGCGCCGGATACCTCTACTACCAGCACCTGAACGGCAACATACGCAAGGGCCAGCGCAGCAGCGGCGACTCCAAGGCGGAGAGGGCGAAGCCGAACTCGGCCGGCCAGACCCCCCTGAACATCCTGCTGATCGGCTCCGACAGCCGTAACTCCGACGCGAACGTCGCCCTGGGCGGCAGCAGGGACAACCGCGGCAACCCGCCGCTGGGCGACGTGCAGATGCTCATCCACCTGTCGGCCGACCGTGAGAGCGCCGCCGTGGTCAGCATCCCCCGTGACACCCGGGTCGACATCCCCAAGTGCACCGACCCCGACACCGGCAAGGTCTACCCGCCGGCCAACACCATCATCAACGAGTCGCTGGCCCGCGGCGGCCCCGGCTGCACGCTCGCCACCTGGGAGAACCTCACCGGTGTCTACATCGACCACTGGATGACGGTCGACTTCACGGGCGTGGTGCACATGGCGGACGCCATCGGCGGCGTCGAGGTCTGCGTGAGGCAGAACGTGTGGGACCGCCCGCTGGCGGCCCAGCGCGGCGGCTCCGGTCTGAAGCTGACGGCCGGCAAGCACAAGGTCGAGGGCGAGCAGGCCCTGCAGTGGCTGCGCACCCGGCACGCCTGGGGCAGCGACCCGCTGCGGGCCAGGGCCCAGCACATGTACATGAACTCGATGATCCGCACGCTGCGGAGCCAGAACGTCTTCACCGACACCGGCCGGCTGATGGGCCTGGCGGAGGCCGCCACGAAGTCGCTGGAGGTCTCCGAGGAGATCGGCACCGTCAAGAAGCTGTACGACCTGGGCATGCAGCTCAAGACGGTCCCCACCGACCGCATCACCATGACGACCATGCCCAACGTCACCGACTGGAAGGACAGCAACCACCTGGTCCCGGACGACGCCGGCGCCCCGAAGATGTGGAAGATGCTCCGCGAGGACGTGCCCTTCGACGGCAACGGCCCCACGTCGGAGGCGAAGAAGCCGGGCGAGGACGAGGCCACCGCGGCTCCCTCGGTCGCGGCCGACCGGCTGGGCGTGGTGGTGCAGAACGCCACCCGTACCTCCACCCAGGCGCCGGTCCGCGGCCGGGCCCGTACGATCAGCCAGGAGCTGCGGCAGAAGGGCTTCACCAGGGCGGCGGCCGACACCTCGGCGGCGCTGTCCGAGGCGGAGACCCTCGTGCGCTACCCGAGCGCCGACATGGAGGGCGACGCGCAGAGCGTCGCCAAGGCCCTCGGCATCCCGATGAGTTCGGTGCGGAGGTCGACCGACGTCTCCGGCGTCACCGTCGTCGTCGGCGCCGACTGGCGTACCGGGACCACCTACCCGAAGGAGTCCACGCCGAAGGCCGGTGACCTGCCCGGCAACTCCGACGCCATCAACGGCTCGGACGAGAGCCAGTGCATGGACGTGTACGCGCCCTACCGCTGGTAGACGCACGCAGGCCCCTCTCCCGGGGAGAGGGGCCCACCGAGTCGAACCGCTCAGTCGGCGGTGACGACCGCCGGCTTCCGCGAGGCGATGACCTTCCTCGCCAGCGACTTCGGGCTGGTCAGGAAGCCCCAGCCCCACGACATGTGCATGGTGGCGAGGGCGACCGGGATGCGCAGGCGGGCCTTCAGCGGCAGGCCCTTGCCCGCGGGCACCGATCCGGCGGCGATCGCCGCCAGATAGCCTCCGGGGACCACGAAACCCCAGGGGGTCAGGGCCGCGCCCACCACGAGCCCGGCCGCGATGGCGCACACCGCGGTCGGCGGGGCGAGGTAGCGCAGGTTGATGGAGCCCTCGTGGTAGCGGGCGACGACGTGTCGCCAACGACCGTAGTCCTTGTACTGCTTGGCCAGGGCCTTCACGGTCGGGCGGGGCCGGTAGGAGACGCGCAGCTCCGGCGAGAACCAGATCAGGCCGCCCGCCTCGCGGATGCGGAAGTTCAGCTCCCAGTCCTGGGCGCGGATGAACTCCTCGTTGTAGCCGCCCTGTTGCTCCAGCGCCTCGCGCCGGAACACCCCCAGGTACACGGTTTCCGCGGGACCGGCCTGGCCGCCGGTGTGGAAGACCGCGTTGCCCACTCCGATCTTCGAGGTCATCGCGGCGGCCACCGCGTGCTCCCAGTCGTTCTCGCCCTCGGCGTGCATGATGCCGCCGACGTTCTGCGCGCCGGTCTCCTCCAGGAGCCGTACGGCCGTGGCGATGTAGTTCGGCGAGAGCATCCCGTGGCCGTCGACGCGGACCACGACCGGATGGCGGGAGGCCTTGATCGCGGCGTTGAGCGCGGCAGGGGTGCGGCCGGTGGGGTTGGGGACCGTGTGCACGCGCGGGTCTTCGCGTACGAGCTCGGCGGCGATCTCGTCCGTGCGGTCCGTGGACGGACCGAGGGCGATCACGACCTCCATCTCGCCGTCGTACTCCTGCGCGAGGATCGCTTCCACGGCTCCGCGCAGGTGCCGCTCCTCGTTGAGGACGGGCATGATCACAGAAACGGCGGGGAGCCGCACGTCGGGCTTGGCGTTCATCGGTGCTCACGTTACCGCGAACGGGGGACACCGGTGCGCGCCGTGGGTGCCGCTGCGCCGATCAGCCGATCGTATGCCCCTACGGTGCACACGGTGCCCACCCACGCCATCAGCGGAGGTGTCCCCCATGTCCAGCACGCAGTACCGACCGCGCCCGCGGTCGCAGCGCGCCCCGCGGCAGGTCCCCGGTCCGGCGAGGCCGGCCCGCGTGCCGTACGCGCCCGTACCGCGCCGCAGACCACGCTGGGCCATGCGGGCGGCGACCACGTTGTCGGTGGTGGTGCTCGCCTCCGCCGGGATCGGGCACGCGGTGGTCTCCAGCCTGGACGCGGACATCGCCCGGGTCGACCCCTTCAAGGACATGAAGAACCGCCCGCCGGCCGGCCACGGCATGAACGTGCTGCTGGTCGGCACCGACGGCCGGGACAGGATCAGCGAGCAGGAACGGCGCCAGTACCGGCTGGGCGGCCGGCCCTGCAACTGCACCGACACGATGATGATCGTGCACCTGTCGCAGGACCGGGAGCGGGCCAGCGTGGTGAGCCTGCCCCGCGACTCCTACGCCGAGCTGCCCGAGCACGTCGACCAGAACACCGGACGACGGCACGGGCCGCACCCGGTCAAGCTCAACGCGGCGTACGCGGAGGGCGGGCCCAACCTGACCGTGCGCACGGTCGAGAACATGACCAACCTGAAGATCGACCACTACCTGGAGGTGGACTTCACCACCTTCATGCGGACCGTGGACGTGATCGGCGGGGTGCAGATCTGCGTCGCCGAACCGATGAGGGACAGCTACACCGGCCTGGACCTGGCCGCCGGGACGCACACGCTCTCCGGCGGCCAGGCCCTGCAGTACGTCCGCTCCCGGCACGTCGACGGGGCGAGCGACCTGGGCCGGATGAAGCGCCAGCAGCGCTTCCTGGCCGCTCTGATCGAACGGGCGACCTCCTCCCGGGTGCTGCTGAACCCCCTCAGGTTCCGGGACGTGGCCGTGGCCGTGCTGGGCTCGGTACGGGCGGACAAGGGCTTCCACACCGACGAGCTGCTGGACCTCGGGCGAGCGATGCGGAACTTCTCCCCCTCCTCCTCGGAGTTCACCACCGTCCCGATCGCGCAGATGGCCTATCCGGTCAAGGGCATCGGCTCCACCGTGAAGTGGGACCGGGCCAGGGCCGACCAGCTCTTCCAGGCCCTGCGCGAGGACCGGCCGCTGGCCGCGCACAAGCCCCGCCGGCCGAACCTCCCCGTGTCCGTCGAGGTCGCCCCGCAGCTGATCCGCGTCCAGGTGGAGAACGGCACCGACACGGCCGGACTCGGCCGGCGGGTGGACACGGAGCTGGCGGCGGCCGGTTTCCTCACGACCAGGGCACCCCTGGACGCCAAGGAGCGCGGCGTCCGGCGGACCGTGGTGCTCTACGACCCCCGCTGGGACCGCTCGGCGAAGTCGCTCGCCGCCGCCCTGCCGGGCAGCGAGCTGCGGGCGGTGCCGGGGCAGGGCGCCACACTCCGGGTGATCGCGGGCAGCGACCACCGCCAGGTGCGCAAGGTCCTCGCGGAGAACCCGGCCCAGGCGGCCACCGCGGTGGTGAAGGGCGACGAGGTGACGTGCGGCTGACAGCGGCGCCTCGCCCCGGCGCTCAGTGCTCGTGGGCCCTCAGTCCTCATGGGCCCTCAGTCCTCGTGGGCTCTCAGTCCTCGTAGCCTTCCGCTGCCCGCTTCTCCCGCAGTTCCTTGATGGCGCGGCGGCGGGCCAGGCGGTGGGTACGGCGGATCTGGGCCTCCTGGTAGCGGCGCTTGTCCCGCTCGCGCTCCGGCAGGACCGGCGGTACCGGGCGCGGCTTGCCGTCGGCGTCCACGGCGGTGAAGACCAGGTAGGCCGAGGCGACCTGGGTGGTCGGGGTGGACTCGTTCCAGCGCTCGGCCAGGACCCGCACGCCGACCTCCATGGAGGTCCGGCCGGTCCAGTTGACCTGGGCCTTCACATGGACGAGGTCGCCGACCCGGACCGGTTCGAGGAACACCATCTCGTCCATGGACGCGGTGACCGCGGGCCCGCCGCTGTGCCGGCCGGCCACCGCACCCGCCGCGTCGTCGACCAGCTTCATGATCACTCCGCCGTGCACCGTCCCCAGCAGGTTGGTGTCGTTGTGGGTCATGATGTGGCTCAGGGTGGTCCGGGACGCCGAGGTCGGTTTGCCCGGTATATCCGGATTTTCGGATTCCGTAGTGGGGGCCTGGTCTGTCATGGCCTCCACCTTATGCCGAGGCGGGATCCGGGAAATTTGTGTCAGCTTGGCAACAGCGCCGACCTTATTCTTCAACGCCCCTGTCAGGCACACAGACCTGCCCTGCACACTGGGGCGCATGAATGATTGGCCCGAGGGGTGGTCCGGCGACAACCGCGGCCCCAGGTACGGACGCGGCAGTGCCGGCGCACGGCCGGAGGGTGCGCGTGTGATGCGTCAGGTGCGGCGCGGCGGCCCGGCACCCGCCGGGCACGGCGGATACGGAGGTCCGGGCGGCCCTTCGGCGCCGCCGTACGGAGTCCCGCAGCAGCCGTCGTACGTCGACGGCCGGGGCTACGACGCCCCCGGCGGCGACCACGGATACGACAACGGATACAACACCGGCCACGTCTACGGCGGGCGGACCGGCGGCCCCGGCGGGCCGGGCGGCGGATACGCGCACGGGTCCCGCCCCGCGCCCAACTGGGGCCGCCGCATCAAACTGACCGCGATAACCCTGGTCACCGTGCTCCTGGTGACCACCGTCGCGACGTACTTCTGGGCCGATTCCAAACTCAACCGCGCCGTCGACCTGTCCAAGGTCATCGACCGGCCGGAGACCGGCAAGGGCACCAACTACCTGATCGTCGGCTCCGACAGCCGGGAGGGCATGTCGGCCGAGGAGAAGAAGAAACTGCACACCGGGTCCGCCGCGGGCAAGCGCACCGACTCGATGATGATCCTGCACGTCGGCTCCAACGGGGACACGCTGATCTCCCTGCCGCGCGACTCCAACGTCACGATCCCGCAGTTCCGCGGCTCGGAGTCCGGCAAGCTCAGGGGCCCGCTCGGCCAGAACAAGCTGAACGCGGCCTATGCCTTCGACGGCCCGGAGCTGCTGGTCCGCACCGTCGAGTACAACACCGGGCTGCACATCGACCACTACGTGGAGATCGGCTTCGCCGGCTTCGCGAACATCGTCGACGCGGTCGGCGGCGTGGAACTCACCCTCGACAAGGGCTTCAAGGACAAGTACTCGGGTGCCGACTTCCAGGCGGGCAAGCAGAAGCTGGACGGCCAGCAGGCACTGGCCTTCGTCCGCACCCGGCACGCCTTCGCCGCCTCCGACCTGGAGCGCACCAAGAACCAGCAGAAGTTCCTGGCCGCCCTGGCCCACCAGGTGGCCACCCCCTCGACGGTCATGAACCCGTTCAAGCTGTACCCCACCATGGGCGCCGGCCTGGACTCCCTGATCGTCGACAAGGACATGAGCCTGTGGAACCTGGCCTCCATGTTCTGGGCGCTGAAGAACGTCAGCGGCGGCGACGGCACTTCCATGAACATGCCGATCTCCGGCTCCTCGGGCGGCAACCTCGTCTGGGACAAGGCGAAGGTCAAGACACTGGTGGACGAGCTGAAGAACGACCAGAAGGTCACCGTCACCGGCAACTGACCGGCCCCCGCCACGGAGAGCCCCGCGGTGCCCGTACTCCGGCGCCCGCGGGGCTCCGGCCGTACCGCCGGGCTCAGATCACATCCTGGCGCCCGCCATCGTGCGGCACATCTCCGCGCAGCGGCGACACGCCTCCGCACAGCGCATCATCATCTTGTCGTCGGGCATGGACATACACGCCTCCGCGCACATGTCGCAGGCCTTGGCGCACATCGCGCACATCTCCGCCGCCAGCGGCGAGCGGCGCATGATCATGTCCGCGCACATGCGGGTCATCTCCGAACAGTCCATGAGCGCACGCATGATCTGCATCTGCGGCTGGCCGCCCATGTGCATGCAGGAGCTCATGGCCTCCTCGCAGGCGGTGTAGCACGACATGCACGCCTGGACGCAGTCCTGCATCTCCTTGCTCATGGGGGTCATGGTTCCGGGCTGGGGCATGGCTCCTCCTGGGGGGACGAAGGGACCTCGAGACGGTCCCCGTTCCCTTCCGTCGTACGCCTGCTCCCGGCCCGGCGCCATCCGGACGGACAAGGGCTCCGCTACACCCGTCCGGCGTACTGCTCCGGTTCCCCGGCTTCCCTGCTCACGGCCTACGACCCACGGTCCACGACCTACGGCTTCCGGCCGACAGCGCCGAAGTGGGGGACGTCGCGCCTGCCGCGAGAGGACAGCGGAGTCTCCGATCTCTGATCGTGCGTCCTGTCCGGGCAGACAGATGACCAGCGCGTCAGAGCCACCACTTGCAACAGCCCCTGCGCGGCTCGCTCCCAGGGCACCGTCGATCGCGAGCCGCGCACGGTCGGGCACATCCGGCAGCAGGTCGGAGTAGGAGCGGTCAGTAAAGCTGACCGACATGTGCCCCGGTCAAGCCGAGACCTCGGAGACCGGCACACCCCGGCTCAACAGGGAGGCCGCATGGAAATGCCGCAGACTGTGCGGCTTGAAGTAGGCGACGCCGGCCGCGGCGAGTGCGGGGCGCCAGGTTCTGCCGTACCAGTAGTACGGGTAGAGCAGGCCGGTGCCCGTCGCATTGCTGAAGAGCAGTTCCTCGGCACCCCAGGTGACGTGGTCTCTGAGATGGCGGCGCAGCGCCAGAGCCACCACATCGGGGAGTGGCACCCGGCGTCCCTGTTCTCCGTCCTCGCGCCATTTGACGTGGCGCAGACGCATGCTGCCGTATCGTCCCGACCCTGTGTCCCCGTCGCAGGCCACCTGCCGGTCGATCGTGATCAGTTGGTCGGTGAAGGAAATGCGGTCCCGGCCGAGCCCCAAGGCCTCGCCGAGACGCAGCCCGCAGCCCGCAGCCCGCAGCCCGCAGCCGGCCATCAGCCACAGCATCCCTCGATATCGCTCCGGGGCTGCCGCGATGACGGCGAGAACCGTTTCCATACCCGGAACATGGACCTCCGCCCGCTGATCCCGATACGTCCGTGAGCGGCTGACCGGGAGTTCCACCGCCCGGCACGGGTTGCTGTCGGTCACTTCGAGGTCGATCGCCCAACTGAACACGGACATCAGGATGTTGAACCGAAAGCGGATCGTGGACGGCTGGTATCCGCGGACGTGAGTCATCCAGTCCACCCAGCTTTCGATCCGTGCTGAGGTGACACCCTCGATTGTCTCGTTGCCGAAGAAGGGCTCGATCGTCCTGCGCAGCATCGTCGTGACAGGGCTCCGGTAACCCAGGCCCACCAGGCGTACGTACTCTCGGGCCATCAAGGCGTACTCGCGCTCCGTCTCGACCCGGTGCAGCACCGTCATGGCGGTGGCGCCGTCGACGGACCGTCCAAGGCGTGCCCGCAGTTCCTTTGCCGTCCTGCGGATCTCCGCCAGGGAGATCGACCGCATGAGCTCCACAGTGATGCCGTCCGTCCCCACTGTGGCGTGCAGGTCGTCGGGCGGCTCGATGCGGAGGCTCGTCGGACCGTCCCACGGGGCCTCGAGCAGGCTCAGGACGGCCAGTTTCCAGCCGAGCAATTCGGCTTCGTAGACGAGTTGTTCGCCGTCCAGGCGCCAGCCCTCGGGCCAGTCCGCGAATGAAGATGCTCCGGTCACAAGTCGAACGTAGCGCGGCGTACGACGGCCGCCGCATGCCGGAAAGTCCCCAGTCACGTCAGAACGGTAAGACGCGGTACACGGAATGTTCCAAGTCGCGTGTACCAGCTAACCGAAAAGAGTGAAGGGTGCCCAGGCGCTGGGCACCCTTCACTGGCCGGCCTGCCGTTACGGCAGGTTGCGGGCCATGACGATCCGCTGGATCTGGTTGGTGCCCTCGTAGATCTGGGTGATCTTGGCGTCGCGCATCATGCGTTCCACCGGGTAGTCGCGGGTGTAGCCGTAGCCGCCGAGGAGCTGGACGGCGTCCGTGGTGACCTCCA
>NZ_POTZ01000499.1 GCF_003236365.1 Streptomyces sp. NTH33 | reverse complement strand
CGTTCGTACCGCTGGAGACGCTGGCCCGCCCCGCCGGGCCAGCGTCTCCAGCGGTACGAACGCGGGAGCCGACCGCTTCCCGGACGTGTCCGGCACCGGTTCGACCGCCGACAGTTCCGGAGCGGCGGCGAGCACGGCCGCACGCACCGCGTCGGTGACGTCGGCCGTACCGCCGCCGCACCCGGAACCGCACCCGCCGCCGCCCGTGCTCACCCGCACCCGGGCCACCCGCTCGTCCACGCCGACCCACTCCACGTCACCGCCGCGCTCCCGCACGGCCGGCCGCAGCCGTTCGACCGCCCGGGCGGCCCGGCGCTCGGCCGGCTCGGGATGGACCTGATGCAGCACCAGCAGGTGCCCCACCAGCTCGTCCTCGGCCAGCCCCCTGGCCAGCCCGTCGTCCGCCCGGTCCAGCACACGGCCCAGCGCCTCGCCGTACACCTCGGTCAGCAGCCGCACCGCCTCGAGGGCCGACCGTACGGCCGGTCCCGGCGCGGTCTCCAGTCCCGCCAGCAACTCGTCCAGCCGGGCGAGCCGCGCCTCGACCTCCGGGTCGGCGAGCCGTCCGGCACAGGGTTCCTGCCCGGCGTCAGCCATGGCTGGCTCCGTAGGTGGGTGAGTGGGTGGTGGTGAGTGTTTTTCCGTTGCCGGTGTACATGTGGACGCCGCGGACGGCTTCGTGGAAGCCGCAGCCGATGGCTTCGTCGGGGACGGTGTAGTTGGTGAAGGTCTGGGTCTCGCCGGCGCGGACCAGTTGCTGGGCTTGTTCGAGGAAGTGCAGGGCCATGGCGGCGGCGTAGGCGATGAAGTAGGGGCGGGGTCGCCGGAGTTCCTGCGCGGCCTCAGCTCCGGGATCCACACGGCGCCGTCCCGGGTGGCGCGGCACACGGCTCCCGCCCGGGTGGCGAGCAGTTCGCCGGGGCGTCCGCGCAAGTGGTCCTCGGGGTGGCCGCCGTGCAGGAAGAGCTCGCGGCCGAGGAGTTCGTCGAGGACGCCCGGCTGGGAGTCGGCGCCGCGGAGCTTGCGCAGCACGGTGGCGGTGCTGTCGTTCTCCCAGTCGACACGGCGCTGCTCCTGGCGCAGGAAGTCGCGCCACACGACGCGGATCGAGGGGTCGTTCTGCGGCTGCGGTTTGAAGGAGCCGTCGGCGTAGCGCCGTACGGCCAGCAGTACGGCGGCCACGGCGGCGTCGGAGGCCTCGTTGCGGTACAGGTCGCTCTTGCCGACCGGCGCCGTGGGGAACGGCACCGCCGCCCAGATGGCACCGGCGTCCATGGCCGCCTCGGCCTGCAGGACCGTCACGCCCCAGTGCGGTGCCCGGTCGGCGATCGCCCAGTCCAGGGAGGAGGGGCCGCGGTCCCCCGGGGGCCCCGGGTGCACGATGAGGCAGGTGTGCTCCCGCCACACGTCCTCGGGCAGCGCTGTCTTGAGCATCGGCGCGACGACCAGTTCCGGGCGCGTTTCGGCGACCGCGGCACGGACCGCGTCGGGGCCGTGCGAGGCGAGCACGACGTCGACGTGGTGGCCGTGGTCCGACAGTTCGGCGTAGACGCGCTGGGACAGGCTGTTGAACGCGCTGGCGACGAGCAGAATGTCCATGACGTGGCATCGTGCCGGGTTTGAGGGTTCCGGGGAGGGTGTTCGTAGGATTTTCGTCCGTCCGCCTCAGGCCGCGTCCTCCGTCTGCATCAGGTCTCCTCCTCCATCCGGATCGAGTTGCGCAGGTCCTCGAAGGCCCGGCTGCGGTCGTCCTTGTTCATCTCCACCAGCGCCCGGGCGATGGCGTCGAGCTTGCGCTGGATGGCGTGCTCGGCGCGCATCTCGGCGTTCTTCAGCAGGGCGAGCAGCAGCAGCGTCACGGCGGTCATGGACTCGCCCGCCAGGAGCAGCAGTTCGACGGGCAGCCGGGCCGCGTGGGCGGTGACGAAGAAGCCGACGAGGACCAGGCAGACCAGGAAGAAGGCGGGGGAGCTGGTGAAGTTGGAGGCGTACTCGGCGAACTGGTCGAACCGGCCGCGCCGAGGGCCGCCTCGGTGCACGGGACTCTTGAACGTCATGGGCGAGCCCTACCCTGTCGGCGGCTTTCGGCGCGTCGCTCCCTTACTTTCTGTTCATACGATGTAACAGTCTGCACATGAATTGTCAGCAGAACATCGACAGGGCACCCGGCCACCACTCACGCCGTCGCGCACTGCGCGGGGCCCTGCTGGCCGCAGCCACCACCGCGGCGCTGGCCGGCGGACCGTCGGCGGCCGTGGCCGCCGCTTCCGCTCCCGACTGGGACGCCATCGCCGCCTGCGAGTCCAGCGGCAACTGGAGGGCGAACACCGGCAACGGGTACTACGGCGGGCTGCAGTTCCGCCAGTCCAGCTGGGTCGCCGCCGGAGGGCTGAGGTACGCGCCCCGGGCGGACAAGGCCACGCGCAAGCAGCAGATCGCCGTGGCCAAGCGGCTGGCCGCCCTGCAGGGCATGTCGGCCTGGGGCTGCGCCTGACCCGCCGGCCGCACCTGACCCGCCGGCTGCGACGCGGGCCGGTCAGCAGAGCACGGCGAGCGCGCCGGGCAGGACCCGGGCGGTGACGGGCAGGACGGCCTCGACCTCGCCGTCGGCACCCCAGGGCACGGGGCGGTCGGCCTCGATGCGGATCTGCCTGCCCCGCAGGATCCGCACCTCGGGGCGGTCGACGTGCGCGCCGGACTTCAGCTCGTTCATCAGGGCGAAGAAGAGCCGGCGCGGCGCGTGACGGATCATCACCACGTCGAGCAGGCCGTCGTCGACGCGGGCGCCGGGCGCGATCATGCGTCCGGAGCCGTAGTAGGGCGAGTTGGCGGCCACCACGGTGTAGCCGCGGTGGGTGTGCTCCTCCCCGTCGACGGTGACGCGGTAGCCGGCCGGCCGCCAGGTGGCGACGGCCCGCAGTCCGCCGGCGTAGTAGGAGGCGGCGCCGCGCAGCAGCCTGGAGCGGTTGGCGTGCCGGTTGGCGAGCGCGTCGACGCCCGCGTACACGCTGCCGAGGACGACGGTGCGCGGACGGGTGGCCGACTCCACCTCGACGGTGTCGACCCGGCGCGGGGCGCCGTGCAGCAGGATCCGGGCCAACTCGGCCGGTTCGGCGGGCAGTCCGAGCGCGCGGGCGAAGTCGTTGCCGCGGCCGGCCGGGACGAGGCCGAGGAGGGCGCCGGTGCCGCTGAGGGCCCCGCCGACGCCGCCCGCGATGCCGTCGCCGCCCACGGCGAGGACGACGCGGCCCTGCTGCCCGGCGCCGCGGGCGAGGTCCTGGGCGTGGGCGAGACTGCGGCTGTACTCGGTCTCCAGTTCCGCTCCGGCCTCCCTCAGCACCCTGGCCACCCGCAGCAGCGCCGCGGCCCCGGCGGATCCGCCCGCGGTGGGGTTGACGATGGCGGTGAACTGTCGCATCGGTGGGCCTCCGGGGCGGGACGCGGGTCGGTGGTGGGACGGGTGTCAGTCGAGGGGCAGCAGGACGCCGGGGTTGAGCAGACCGGCGGGGTCCAGCCGCCGTTTGACGGCCCGCAGCGCCTCGACGCCGAGCGGGCCGGCCTCCCGGACGTACCCCTCGCGGTGGTCGGTGCCCACGCCGTGGTGGTGGCTGATGGTGCCGCCCGAGGCGATGATCGCCTCGTTCGCGGCCCGCTTGGCGGGCGCCCAGTGTGCCACCGGGTCCTCGCCCTGGGCGCTGACCACGGTGAAGTACAGCGAGGCGCCGTTCTCGTAGACGTGCGAGATGTGGCACATCACCAGGGGCGGGGTGCCGGCCTCGGTGAGCGTGGTGGTGAGCGCCTCGCGGACGGCGGCGTACAGCCCGGGGAGGCGGGACCAGAAGGCGGCGGTCTCCAGGGTCTCGGCGAACGCGCCCGCGTCCAGGAGCGAGTCGCGCAGGTAGGGCGCCGAGTAGCGGCCGTGGGCCCAGCGCTCGCCGGGTTCCTCGCCGAGGAAGGTGCCGCCGCACTCGCGCAGCACGGCCGCGGCGCGCTGTCCGCGGTCGGCGACGTCCTCGGCGGTGCCCTCGTAGCCCGCGATCGCCTGGCAGCCGGTGTCCTGCCGGGCGTCGGGGGAGCCGATGGCGTCGGGCTGGGCGAGGCCGATCAGCGTCTCGGTCTCGTCGGACAGGCGCAGGACGGTCGGCCGCGGCCCGTCCTGGGCGAGCCGGCGCAGGGCCGCGGCGCCCTCCTCGAAGGAGGGGAAGCGCCAGCCCTCGTAGCGGCGGACCTGCGGCAGCGGGCGCAGGCGCACGGTCACCGAGGTGATGACGCCGAAGGCCCCCTCGGAGCCGAGGACGAGCTGGCGCAGGTCCGGGCCGGCCGCCGAGCGCGGGGCGCGGCCGGCCTCGAGGGTGCCCTCGGGGGTGGCGAGGGTGAGGCCGAGCACCATCTCGTCGAAGCGGCCGTAGCCGGCGGAGGCCTGTCCGCTGGAGCGGGCGGCGGCGAATCCGCCGAGGGTGGCCCACTCGTAGGACTGGGGGAAGTGGCCGAGCGTGAAGCCGTGTCCGGCCAGCAGGGCCTCGGCCTCGGGGGCGCGCAGGCCGGGTTGCAGGGTGGCGGTGCGGGAGACCGGGTCGAGGGCGAGCAGCCGGTTCATGCGGCGCAGGTCCAGGGCGACGAAGGGGCGCCGCCGCTCGGGGGTGAGGCCGCCGACGACACAGGTGCCGCCGCCGAACGGGACGACGGCCAGGCCGTGCGCGGCGCAGGCGCGCAGGACGGCGAGTACGTCGTCGTGGTCCGCGGAGAGGACCACGGCCGCCGGGATGTCGGTGACGTCGCCGCGCCGGATCCGCAGCAGGTCGGGGGTGGACTTGCCGCGGGTGTGGCGGATGCGGGACTCGGCGTCGGTGCGGAGGTGTGCGTCGTCGCCGACGGCGTCGCGCAGGGCGCGGAGAGCGGCATCGGTCAGCGGTGGGGCGGGG
>NZ_POTZ01000498.1 GCF_003236365.1 Streptomyces sp. NTH33 | reverse complement strand
ACCGAACAGCCCCCCGCGCAGCCTTCCCTGGGCACAGCCCCCGCGCCGGCCCCTTCGGCGCAGCCCCGGCCGGGACAGGCCACCGACGGTGCCGGACGGTCGTACGCCATAGGAGCCCCGGACAGGAATGCCGCCGAGGGTCCCGAGCCACTGGACGGCCCCGGCGGTGCGGTGGAGGTCGCGGACTCCCCCCGGCCGCAGCCGATGGACGACGAGCTGCCGCCGGAGCCGCTGGACAACCCGCGTCGGCTGCTCGTCTGGCCGGCCCCCGACGCCCTCACCCAGCAGGCGCTGAGCGACCGCGGCTACCGGCCCGTGATCGTGCACTCGCGCGAGGAGGTGGACGCGCAGATCGCGGCCTTCCCCGCCGCGCTGTTCGTCGACCCGCTGACCGGGCCGATCACCCGCACGGCGCTGCAGTCGCTGCGGCAGGCGGCGGTCGCCGCGGAGGTGCCGGTGCTGGTCACGGCCGGGCTGGGGCAGGCGACGCGGGAGGCGGCCTACGGCGCCGATCCCGCCGTACTCCTCAAGGCCCTGGCTCCGCGCGACAGCGAGCAGCACCCGCCGCGCGTGCTGCTGGTCGAGGAACACGCCGAGATCGCGCTGGCGCTGACGGCGACGCTGGAGCGGCGCGGGATGCAGGTGGCGCGGGCCGCGAACGACAACGACGCGGTGGCGCTGGCCGGGCAGTTCCGGCCGAACCTGGTCGTGATGGACCTGATGCAGGTGCACCGCCGCCGGGCCGGGATCCTGGACTGGCTGCGGGCGAACGGGCAGCTCAACCGCACCCCGCTGGTGATCTACACGGCCGCCGTCGACCAGGCGGACCTGCCGCGGCTGGCCTCGGGCGAGACGGTGCTGTTCCTGGCGGAGCGGTCCACCAGCGCCGAGGTGCAGGACCGGATCGTCGACCTGCTGGCCCGTATCGGAACCAATTAGCAGGGCCGGTCAGCGATCGGTACGCGTGGCGCGGCGCCGGGCGGGAGGCCCCGAGGCTTCCCGCCCGGCGCCGCGTGTGTCAGATCCTGGTGACGTCCAGGTCCCCGGCCGCGTACTGCCGGCGCAGCACCTTCTTGTCGAACTTGCCGACGCTGGTCTTCGGGACCGCCGTGATGACCGTCCAGCGCTCCGGGAGCTGCCACTTGGCGATCCTGCCCTCCTCGGCGAGGAAGGCGCGCAGGGTCTCGAAGTCGGCGGTGGCGCCGTCCTTGAGGACGACGGTGGCCAGCGGGCGCTCGCCCCACTTGTCGTCGGGGACGGCGACGACGGCGGCCTCGGCGACGTCCGGGTGGGCCATCAGGGCGTTCTCCAGCTCGACGGAGGAGATCCATTCGCCCCCGGACTTGATGACGTCCTTGGCGCGGTCGGTGAGGGTGAGGAAGCCGTCCGGGCTGATGGTGCCGACGTCGCCCGTCTTCAGCCAGCCGTCCTCGCTGAACTTGTCGGCGGGGCGCAGCGGTTCGGCGTCGGGGCCGTTGTAGTAGGCGCCGGCGATCCACGGGCCGCGAACCTCCAGCTCGCCGGCCGACTCGCCGTCCCAGGGGAGGCGTTCGCCGTCGGGGCCGGTCAGGCGGGCCTCGACACCGGCCGGGAAGCGGCCCTGGGTGAGGCGGTAGCCGAGCTCCTCGTCCGTGCCGATCGCGTGGGCCGGCGGGCGGGCCACCGTGCCGAGCGGGGAGGTCTCCGTCATGCCCCAGGCGTGGCAGACCCGCATGCCGAGCTGGTCGAAGGCCTCCATGAGGGAGGCCGGACAGGCCGAGCCGCCGATGGTGACCTGGGTGAGGGCGGAGACGTCCCGGGGGCGGGCGGTCAGCTCGGCGAGCAGGCCCTGCCAGATGGTGGGGACGGCGGCGGCGTGCGTCGGCTTCTCGCGCTCGATCATCTCGGCGAGCGGGGCGGGCTGCAGGAAGCGGTCCGGCATCAGCATGTTGACGCCGGTCAAGAAGGTGGCGTGCGGCAGGCCCCAGGCGTTGACGTGGAACTGGGGTACGACGATCAGTGAGGTGTCCTGGTCGGTCAGGCCCATGGACTCGGTCATGTTGACCTGCATGGAGTGCAGGTAGATCGAACGGTGGCTGTAGACCACGCCCTTGGGGTCGCCGGTGGTGCCGGAGGTGTAGCACATGGCGGCGGCCTGGCGTTCGTCCAGCTCGGGCCAGTCGTACATGGTCGGCTTGTCCGCGATCAGGTCCTCGTACTCGTGCACCCGCGCGTGGGAACCCTCGAGCGGGGCGCGGTCGCCGGGGCCGGAGACGACGACGTGCTCGACCGTCTTCAGGTGCGGCAGCAGCGGCGCGAGGAGGGGGATCAGGGAGCCGTTGACGATGATCACGCGGTCGGCCGCGTGGTTGACGATCCAGGTCAGCTGTTCGGCGGGCAGGCGCAGGTTGAGGGTGTGCAGCACCGCACCCATGCACGGGATCGCGAAGTACGCCTCGACGTGCTCGGCGTTGTTCCACATGAGGGTCGCCACCCGGTCGTCGCCGCGGACGCCGAGGTCGTCGCGGAGGGCGTGGGCCAGTTGCACCGCGCGGACGCCCGCCTCGGCGAAGCTGCGCCGCTGCGGCTCGCCCTCCCCGGTCCAGGTGATGATCTGGGACCGCCCGTGCACCAGCACCCCGTGGGAGAGGATGCGGTTCACGGTCAGCGGTACGTCCTGCATGGTGCTCAGCACGGCGTCCTCCCGGGGCGGCGTCGCCTACGCGGTAGTAGGGGTTGCGCAGATTCTGCTCACATACCGCTTGGTATGTCACTAGCTCCGGCTGAACGATCACATACTCGCCGTGCGGTCCACGTCCTCGAGTCCCGCCGACCCCACGGACGGATCAGCGCACGCGGTCCAGTTCCGGGTCGTCCCGCAGCTTGCCGAGCGCCCGCGACACCGCCGACTTCACGGTCCCCACCGAGACCCCGAGCACCTCGGCAGTCTGGACCTCGGAGAGGTCCTCGTAATACCTGAGGACGACCATCGCCCGCTGCCGGACGGGCAGCTTCATGATCGCCCGCCACATGGCATCGCGCAGCACCTGCTGCTCCGCCGGGTCGGGCGCGCAGGCCACCGGATCCGGCTCGGGCAGCTCCTCGCAGGCGAACTCGTCGACCTTCCGCTTGCGCCACTGCGAGGTGCGGGTGTTCAGCAGGGCACGGCGCACATAGCCGTCGAGCGCCCGGTGGTCCTCGATCCGCTCCCAGGCGGTGTACGTCTTGGCCAGCGCGGTCTGCAGCAGGTCCTCCGCGTCGCTCTGGTTCGCGGTCAGCGACCGGGCGGTGCGCAGCAGCACCGGCTGCCGGGCCCGTACGTACGCCGCGAACGACGGATACGCCGGGGCCTGGGTCGACGGTACGGCCGCGGTCGACGCGCTGGTGCAGACGGGTGTGGTCATGGCTCCACGCTAGGAGTGGGACCCGCCGCGGCGGATCGCCCGCAGGTCCCGAAGCGGAGTCCGCCTCAGGTTGTAGGGGTGGGGTTGGCCTCACCTCCTGAAGGTGGAGGAGCGGGCCGTGCGCCCTGCGGGTTCACCCCTGGGTGAACCCGTCCGCGAACGCGTCCGTGAACGCGTCCGTGAACGCGTCTGCGCGGCGGAGCCGGAGCGCCGCCGCGCAGACGTGTGTCACGTCCCCACAAGCACACCCACAAGGGGTTCAGGGTCGGCGGCGGGTCCCCGAAGTGCGCGCCGGCCCGTCCCGGCTCACCACAGAGGGGTGAAGTGGATGGCGACGTTCCCGTTGCCCTGCTGGACGGACGTGAAGGCGGAGCCGTTGACCTGGGCGGTGTTGCTCCGGTTCGAGGCGCCGGTGCCGACCGCCTGCTGCCCCGTGGTCGACGAGTTGCCGCTGTTGTTGTGGCCGACCCCGCTGCCGACGACGCCCGCGACGCCCGCGTTGGACCGGTCGCCCGCGATCGCCCCCGTGTCCGCGGCCGCGGTGCCGGTGAAGAGTGCGGCCGCGAGAGGGACGGCCGCGACGGCGGCGAGAACGCGGGCGGTACGGCTGCTTGCCATGTTGCTCCTCCAGTACGAGGTACGCGCCGGCTGCCTTGCCGGACGTACGTGAAACTGTGAAGTACGGCTGTCACCAGGGCAGTTGGCCGACCGCCCCGGCGGGTTCCTCACGACGTCGCAAGATCAGGGTTGCCCACCGGAACCCGGCGGACCACCCCGGAAGACCCGATTCCCACGCAAGCGTGAGGACAAGTCGATAAACCTCCGCAGCCACTTTTCCCGCCCAAAACCCCCGCCGCGGGGCGATTCGCGACCCTCTTCCCCAAGCGCCGCAAGGGCTGAAGCCGCCCACCGAAAATCCGCCCGAACCGGCTCCCTCCGGCGTGGCGCGCCCGCCCTCTTCCGTTTTTCGAACACACATACGAACATAGAACCATGGCCACCATCGACCGGCAGGCCACGACGATGGCCCTCGCACACGCCCTGTCAGCCGCCGAACGCGGCCTGGCCGTTCTCCCCCTGTCCCGGACCAAACTCCCGGCCCTGCGCTCCCCACACCGCGACGACCCGGATCCGGCCGTCCCGCCCTGCCACGGCGAGTGCGGCCGCTTCGGTCACGGTGTGTACGACGCCTCCACCGACCCGGTCCGCATCCGCGCCCTGTTCGCCGCCGCCCCCTGGGCCACCGGCTACGGCATCGCCTGCGGGCTGCCCCCGCACCACCTGATCGGCGTCGACCTGGACACCAAGACCGGCACGGACGCCTCCGCCGCCCTGCGCGAACTCGCCCTGCACCACCTGTTCACCATCCCCGCCACCGTGGTCGTCCTGACCCCCAGCGGCGGCCGCCACCTGTGGCTGAGCGGACCGCCGGACGTTGTCGTGCCCAACTCGGCCGGACGCCTGGCCCCCGGCATCGACATCCGCGGCGCGGGCGGCTACCTGGTCGGCCCCGGCTCCCGCACCGAGCACGGCGTGTACGCCACCGCCCCCGGCAC
>NZ_POTZ01000497.1 GCF_003236365.1 Streptomyces sp. NTH33 | reverse complement strand
CACCGAGACGGGCGGGTGGGCCGAGCCCGCCGTACACCCACCGCACGACCTCCCTCCTCCCCAGGTCGGATCTTCCGCCCCTCCAACGCGTGCGGCCGCAGAACCCCACGTAACGTCGAAGGCATGACCCACATCGACGCGGACGCGGAGCTGCACCCCACGCACCCCGTGCCCGTCCCGGCGACGGCCCGGGCCACCGGCCTCACCTCCGCCGAGGTCGCGGAACGCAGAACCCGCGGCGAGATCAACGACGTCCCGGTCCGCAGCAGCCGCTCCCTCCCCGAGATCGTCCGCGCCAACGTCTTCACCAGGTTCAACGCGATCATCGGCGTACTGTGGCTGATCACACTCGCCGTCGCCCCCATCCAGGACAGCCTCTTCGGCTTCGTGATCATCGCGAACACCGGCATCGGCATCATTCAGGAGTGGCGGGCGAAGAAGACCCTGGACTCCCTCGCCGTCATAGGCGAGGTCCGCCCCACGGTCCGCCGCGACGGCACCGCCACCGAGATCGCCACCTCCGAGATCGTCCTCGGCGACCTCATCGAGATCGGCCCCGGCGACAAGGTCGTCGTCGACGGCACCTGCGTCGAGGCCGACGGCCTGGAGATCGACGAGTCCCTGCTCACCGGCGAGGCCGACCCCGTCGTCAAACGCCCCGGCGACCCCGTCCTGTCCGGCAGCTTCGTCGTCGCCGGCGGCGGCGCCTTCCAGGCCACCAGGGTCGGCCGCGAGGCCTATGCCGCCCAGCTCGCCGAGGAGGCGTCCCGCTTCACGCTCGTCCGCTCCGAGCTGCGCACCGGCATCTCCACCATCCTCAAGTACGTCACCTGGATGATGGTCCCGACCGCGATCGCCCTGGTCATCAGCCAGCTGGTGGGGAAGAACAGCGACCTGAGGGAGTCCGTCGCCCGCACCATCGGCGGCATCGTCCCCATGGTCCCCGAGGGCCTGGTCCTGCTCACCTCCGTCGCCTTCGCCATCGGCGTGATCCGGCTGGGCCGCAAACAGTGCCTGGTCCAGGAGCTGCCCGCCATCGAGGGCCTGGCCCGCGTCGACACGGTCTGCCTGGACAAGACCGGCACCCTCACCGAGGGCGGCATGGACGTCACCGAGCTGAGAGCCCTGGACGGCCACGACGAGACGTACATACGCAAGGCCCTCGGCGCCCTCGGCGAGTCCGACCCGCACCCGAACGCCTCCCTGCAGGCGATCATCGACGCCTGCCCCGACAGCGAGGAGTGGCGCTGTGTGGAGTCGCTGCCCTTCTCCTCCGCCCGCAAGTACAGCGGCGCCAGCTTCAGCGAGGGCAACGGCGAGTCCAGTACGTGGCTGCTCGGCGCCCCGGACGTCCTCCTGCCCGCCGACGCGCCCGCCCTCGCCGAGACCGGCCGGCTGAACGAGCAGGGCCTGCGCGTGCTGCTGCTCGCCCGCGCCACCGGTGACCTGGACGCCCCGGACGTCGCCCGGACCGTCGCGCCCGCCGCCCTCGTCGTCCTGGAGCAGCGGCTGCGGCCCGACGCGGCCGACACCCTGCGCTACTTCGCCGAGCAGAAGGTCCGCGCCAAGGTCATCTCCGGCGACAACGCGGTGTCCGTCGGCGCGGTCGCCGCGAAGGTGGGCCTCGACGGCACCGCCGTCGACGCGCGCGGGCTGCCCGCCGAGCGGGAGCCGATGGCCCAGGTGCTCGACGAGGCCACGGTGTTCGGGCGGGTCACCCCGCAGCAGAAGCGGGACATGGTCGGCGCCCTGCAGTCGCGCGGGCACACGGTCGCGATGACCGGCGACGGCGTGAACGACGTGCTCGCCCTGAAGGACGCCGACATCGGCGTGGCGATGGGCTCGGGCTCGGAGGCCACCCGGGCCGTCGCCCAGATCGTGCTGCTGAACAACAGCTTCGCGGTCCTGCCGTCCGTGGTCGCCGAGGGGCGGCGGGTCATCGGCAACATCACCCGGGTCGCGACGCTGTTCCTGGTGAAGACGGTCTACTCGGTGCTGCTGGCGGTGCTGGTGGTCTGCTCGCAGGTGGAGTACCCGTTCCTGCCGCGCCACCTGACCCTGCTGTCCACGCTGACCATCGGCGTCCCGGCCTTCTTCCTGGCCCTCGCCCCGAACGGCGAACGGGCCAGACCCCACTTCGTACGGCGGGTCATGCGCTACGCGCTGCCGGGCGGGATCGTGGCCGCCGTGGCGACCTTCGTGACCTACCTGGCCGCCCGCCACCACTACACCGGCCCGGACACCCTGGACGCGGAGACCAGCGCGGCCACGCTCACGCTGTTCCTGGTCGCGATGTGGGTCCTGGCGATCATCGCCCGCCCCTACACCTGGTGGCGCGTCGCCCTGGTGGCCTCGATGGGCGCGGCCTTCGTCCTCGTCCTGCTCGTGCCGGCCCTGCAGCGCTTCTTCGCACTGCACCTGGTCGGCACGGCGATGCCCTGGCTGGCGGTGGGCATCGCCGTGGTGGCGGCGGCCGTCCTGGAACTCCTGTGGAAGTGGGCCGACCGCCGCTTTACCGTCTAGGTCCGGCGCGGCTTACTTCACGTCGACGAAGTCACCCGCGGCGTTGACCGCCGGGGTGGTCGAGGTGCCCACGAAGGAATAGCGGTAGTAGCCGTCGACCGTGGCCTTGGTCGTGGTCTTCAGGTTCCCCTTGGAGTCCGTCTTGATGGTCTTCAGCGTCGTGTAGGTGCTGGAGCCCTTCTTGCGGAACTGCAGCTTCACCGACTGGCCGGTGTAGCCCGCGTACTTGCCGCTCTCCCAGTTGGCCCGGGTCAGCTTCCCGGTGACGGTGAGGGTCTTGCCCTTCTTCACCGGCTCGGGCGAGGCGTCGACGGTGAGCTTGGACAGACGCTGGATCTTGGCGGAGCCGAGATCGCCCTGCCAGGTCAAGCGCTCCTTGTCGTCCGCGGCGAGGCCGCCGACCTTCCAGGTGCCGGCCTCGGAGTTGAGCAGATCCTGTTCAGCCGGGCGGATGTCAATGGCCGCCGTGCACTTGAGGACCGTCGAGGATGCGGCCTTGCAGGTGCCGGGCTCGTCGCCGCCCTGGAAGCCGGTGGGCGAGGTGATCTTGGTGCCGCGGTAGAGAACCGGGCCGGTGGCAAAGGTGTCGGGATCGAGGCTCGCGGGGTGCGTCACGGTGTAGGTGACGGGAACGGAGACCTTGGCCGTGGCGCCGACGACGATGTTCTTGCCCTTGTTCACCTTGACATTCGAGAAGGTGACGGCCGGGCCGGGAGTACCGGCGGCCTGCGCGGCCGGGACGGCGAAGGCGGAGAGGGCCAGGGCGCCCGTGACGGCGGCCACAGTGGCTCGTATACGCATGCGTTCCCCAGATGGGAGAGGGGCCGCACGCCGGTCGTTCCTCGCGGTTCGTCTTCGGCGCGGGCCCAAGTGGTCGTGGAGTCTGCTTGACTCGCAAGATCAGATCCACGACCGGCGCACATGGTTGTACGAATCCTGGTTTTTTTGTGGACGTCCGTCAGTCGAACCAGCGGTCCCGCGCCAGTTCCTCCGTCCGGGACGGGTCCTCCAGCAGCGCCGCGACCTCGAAGCGGCGGGGCCACTGGCCGGACGCCCAGGCCAGGCCGGCGGCCACGCCCTCCAGGGTGGCCGCGTGCAGGACGCCGTCGGAGGTCAGGCGCCAGTCCAGCTCGGTGCCGTCGACGACGAGTTCCTCGTGCTCTACGTACGTGACGGGCGTGCGCGGGCCGAGCAGGACACGCACCGGCTCCGGTACGTCGTGCTCGGTGCCCTCGGAGTCGACCTCGCCGGTGACGGACTCGCTCAGCCGCCGCACCTGGAACAGCTCGGCCAGGTCGGCGGCCAGGGACGGCCGTACGGGCAGCAGCGGGACGCCGGAGGTGAACGGCAGCAGGTCCGGGGAGTCGCACACCACGGCGTCGGCGGCGTCCACGACCTCCACCCGGCCGTCGACCACGGCCCGCACCTCCTCCGGCAGCGTGACCTGTTCCGGGTCGAGTTCCGCCAGGTAGCCGTACAGGGCGTGCAGTTGGGCGGAGGTCACCGGGCGTTCGGGGTCGGCGAGCCGGTCCAGCAGCTCGGCGGCGCCGCCCGGTTCGTCGAGCAGGGCGGCGACGGACGTCCGGACGCCGAGCGCCCGCAGCACCTGCTCGTCGTCGAAGCCGGTGGCGTCCGCCTCGTCGTACAGGCCGCGCAGCAGCGGGTCGGAGCCGGCGGCCCGCAGGCCGGCCGGGCGGCGCCCGCCCAGCACCGGGTGGCCGCGCAGCCACCAGGCGGTGTACGGCCGGACGATCTCGTGGGTGCCGTCCGGCAGCAGGATCCGCACCGGCTGGGTGAGGGCGTCCCTCAGCGGCGGCCGGGACAGCAGGGCGAGGGCCCGGGGCCACTGGTCGTCGTCCACCAGGTCCAGGTCCCGTACCGCCACGAGCTCGGTGGCGACCGGCGGCACGGGGGTGTCCGGGAACCGGTCGAGGAGGTCCTCGCACCACACGTCCACCGCGTCGAGCAGCCCGGGGTCGTCCGGCTCAGGGAAGTCCCCTTCGCGCGGCTCGAGTTCGTCGGGGTCGAGGACGACGTCCGTGGCCCGTACGAGGACGAAGTCCACCAGCACACCGCACGCGGCGAGCGGCTGCTCGCCCCACTTCTCGGCCAGCTCCGCGTCCACGGACGCGAGTTCCCCTTCGTGCATGACGCGCGCGAACGGGCCGCCGGGGAAGACCAGTTCACCGGCCGGGGCGAGTTCGCCGTCCTCGTCGGGCAGGGCGAGCGCGCCGAGCCAGGGCTCGTCGCCGGGCTCCAGGCCCGCGTCCCGGACGAGGGCGAGGACGGTGTCGGCGAGTTCCTCGGCGTCCGGGGTGTCCTCGTCCCAGCCGCCGGTGTCCTCGTCGAGGGAGGCGGCGACGGCGGCCCGTACCTGCGGGGTGCTCACCACCCCGCAGGTACGGGCCTGTCCCTTATA
>NZ_POTZ01000496.1 GCF_003236365.1 Streptomyces sp. NTH33 | reverse complement strand
GTCCCAGCCCTCCTACGGCTACCCGCAGGCGCCGCAGCCCGCCCCGCTGCAGCAGGTACCCGCGGCCTACATCCCGCAGCAGGCCACCGCACCGCGCGGGTACCCCGGCCCGCAGCAGCCTCAGCCACCACGCCCGATGGCGAACGGCACCGGCTACGAGGCCATGCGCCCGGCCGCTCCCCGGCCCGCCCCGGCGCCCTACCAGGACCCGTACGGCAACCAGCAGTACCGCGGTTACTGATCCGCTCCCCGACTGTCCGTGCCGCCTGGCAGGATGAGGTCATGGGGAATGCGGAGCTGTGGTCCTTGCACATCCACCCGGTCAAGGCGTTCCGGCCCGTCGGGCTCCGGGAGGCCGTCGTGGAGCCCTGGGGACTGGCCGGCGACCGGCGCTGGGCGCTGATCGACGACGGGGGAAAGGTCGTCACACAACGCCAGACGCCCCAGCTCGCGTTGGCCGCCGCCGAGCCCATGCCCGGCGGCGGCCTCCGTCTTTCCGCACCCGGCCGTGCCCCGATCACGGTGTCCGTCTCGCGGCCGGGTGCCACGGTGACGGTGGACATCTTCGGCGACAAGGTGGAGGCCGTTTTGGCGGACGAGGCCGCCCACGCCTGGTGCGGGGGCCTTGCCGGGGCCGGCGTCCGTCTCGTCCACATGGACGACCCCGCCACGCGCCGTCCCGTCGACCCGGACTACGCCCTGCCGGGCGAGACGGTGAGCTTCGCCGACGGTTACCCCCTGCTGCTCACCTCGCAGTCCTCCCTCGACTCCCTCAACTCGCTGATCGCCGAGGGCGACCACGCCGAGGAGGGCCCGCTGCCGATGAACCGCTTCCGGCCGAGCGTCGTGGTGGCCGGCGCCCCCGCCTGGGCCGAGGACGACTGGCAGCGCATCGCGATCGGCGAGGTCGCCTTCCGGGTCGCCAAGCCGTGCGGCCGGTGCGTGGTGACCACCACCGACCAGGCCACCACCGTCCGCGGCAAGGAGCCGTTGCGCACCCTCGGCCGGCACCGCCGCTTCGGCGGCGAGCTGGTCTTCGGGCAGAACCTGGTGCCGGAGTCGACCGGCACCATCCGGCTCGGCGATCCGGTCACCGTCCTCGAATGACCCGCGCTTCGCCGGGAACCCTGGGACGGGGCCCGGTCGTTGGCTTTCCTGAGACGTTCCTGGAGGTCCCGGCCGGACGGCCGGAGGTGATGTGCCTCTCTCTTCGGCCGGGTTCGGGAACGGACTGCCTCGCCAAGGACTGTGACGGAGCAGGAAGGGGGTGCGGGGACCGTGCGAGCGATCAGCGGACTCTGGCGCTGGCGGCACAATCCGCTGCGGCGCACGACCGATCTGGTCGAGTCCTGGGTGGCATTGGCGGCCCTGCTGCTCGCCCTCGTCGTCGCCCCCGTGATCGGTTCCCTGGTCGGCACCGCCGCCCAGGGGGCCCTGCAGCAGTCCGTGCGCGACCAGCGCCAGACCCGGCACCAGGTGACGGCCACGGTGGTGAAGAAGCTGAACCGGCTGGAGTCCGATGCGGAGATATCCCCGGGGCAGGGCGCGCGCAGCCGCGTCCTCGCCGACTGGACGGCCCCCGACGGCACCCGGCGGCACGAACCGGTCTCCACAGGCTTGAAGGCCCCGAAACCCGGTGAGACCTTCACGCTGTGGACCGACGCGCACGGCACCACCGTGCCCCAGCCCCTGGACTCCGCCACGGCCACCACCCATGCGGTACTGGCGGGATTCGGCGTCGCCCTGCTGACCGCGGGCCTGGTGGAGGCCGTACGCCGGCTGGTCCTCTGGCGCCTGGTCCGCCGCCGGTACGCGCAGTGGGACCGGGCCTGGGAGCGGGTGGGCCCGGACTGGGGCCGTACCGGCACCGGCAGTTGACGGCCTTCCGACTCCGGTCAACCGACCGTCTGCGGGCACGCTACGGTGGACCGGCCGACGCACTCGGCATCAACCGACCCGCATACGACGAGGTGGGGGCACAGCAGCGCCATGGCACAGGGCACGGTCCAGGTGACGCACACCGGCACATCGCGGTGGCGGCGCCGCACGGGTGAGTACGCATCGCTCGCCGCCGCCCTGGAGGCCGCGGCGGACGGTGACGTGCTCACCATCGCCCCGGGCACCTACCGCGAGAACCTCGTGGTCCAGCGGGCGGTGACGCTGCGCGGCCCCGAGAACTCCCCCGGCTCGGTGCGCATCGCCCCCGTCGACGGGGTGCCGCTGACCGTGCGCGCCTCGGCGGTGGTGCAGGACCTGCATGTGGAGGGCCAGGACGCCACCGCGCCCGCCCTGCTGGTGGAGGAGGGCACGCCGGAGATCGGCAATGTGCGGGTCGTGACCCGGTCCGCGGCCGGCATCGAGGTGCGCGGCGGCGCCCGGCCGGCCGTGCGGCGCTGCACGGTCGACAATCCGGCCGGCATCGGCATCGCCGTACTCGACGGCGGCGGCGGGGTGTTCGAGGAGTGCGAGGTCGTCGCGGCCGGGCAGTCGGGCGTGGCGGTCCGCGGCGGTGCCCACCCCCGGCTGGAGAACTGCCGGATCCACCACACCTCCGGCGCGGGTCTGTCGGCGACGGGCGACAACTCCACGCTGGAAGCGGTGGGTTGCGAGGTCTACGAGGTGCGGGGCAGCGGCGTCCAGGTCACGGGCGGGGCCACCGCGCACCTCACCGACTGCGATGTGCACCGCACCACCGCGGACGGCGTCACGCTCGACACCGACGCCGTGCTGACGCTCGCCGACTGCCGTATCCACGACATCCCGGAGAACGCGGTGGACCTGCGGTCGCGTTCCGTGCTGACGCTGACGCGGACGACGGTGCGCCGGTTCGGGCGCAACGGCCTGTCGGTGTGGGACCCGGGCACGCGCGTGGACGCCAACCAGTGCGAGATCTTCGACAGCACCGGCGACTACCCGGCGGTGTGGGTCAGCGACGGCGCGACCGCGGTGCTCGACGCCTGCCGGGTGCACGACGTGCCGGACGCGCTGTTCGTGCTGGACCGCGGCTCCCGGGCGGACGTCGTGGACAGCGATCTGACCCAGGTGCGCAACACGGCGGTGTCGGTGAGCGACGGCGCCACCGCGCAGCTGGACGACTGCCGGATCAAGGACGCGGCCACGGGCGCCTGGTTCCGCGACCACGGCAGCGGCGGCACCCTCAGCAACTGCACCGTGGACGGCACCCAGACCGGCGTGATCGTCACCAAGGGCGCCGATCCCACCATCGAGCGGTGCACGGTCTCCTCCCCCGCCGAGGCCGGCTTCTACGTCTCCGCCGGGGGTCGCGGCAGCTTCCTGGGCTGCCGGGTGACGGACAGCGGCGGCTACGGCTTCCACGTGATCGACGGCTGCCGTACGACACTGAGGAAGTGCCGTACGGAGCGGTGCACGCGCGGTGGTTACGAGTTCGCGGACGGCGGGCCGGACGCCGGGGCCGGGTCGGGTCCCGTGGTCGAGGACTGCGCCGGCGACGAGAGCGGCGCTGTGCGCCCGCCCGCGGCCCGGGAGACGGCCGTGCAGACGACGAGTCCGTCCCCCGGTCTGCTGGGCGCGATCCCCGGGCAGCGCACCACCGAGCAGGAGCCGCTGGTGACCGCCGCCGAGCCGGAGCCGGCCGCACGGACCGCGAAGGACGTGCTCGGCGAACTCGACGCGCTGGTGGGCCTGGACAGCGTCAAGCGGGAGGTGCGCGCCCTGACCGACATGATCGAGGTGGGTCGGCGCCGGCAGCGGGCCGGGCTGAAGGCCGCCTCGGTCAAGCGCCATCTGGTCTTCACCGGCTCCCCCGGCACCGGCAAGACCACGGTCGCCCGCCTGTACGGCGAGATCCTCGCCTCCCTCGGCGTGCTGGAGAAGGGACACCTCGTCGAGGTCTCCCGCGTCGACCTGGTCGGCGAGCACATCGGCTCCACCGCGATCCGCACCCAGGAGGCCTTCGGACGGGCGCGCGGCGGGGTGCTGTTCATCGACGAGGCGTACGCGCTCTCCCCGGAGGACGCCGGGCGGGACTTCGGCAAGGAGGCCATCGACACGCTGGTGAAGCTGATGGAGGACCAGCGGGACGCGGTGGTGGTGATCGTCGCCGGATACACCGCCGAGATGGAACGCTTCCTTTCGGTCAACCCCGGTGTGGCCTCCCGTTTCTCGCGCACCATCACCTTCGGCGACTACGGCCCCGACGAGTTGCTGCGGATCGTGGAGCAGCAGGCCGAGGAGCACGAGTACCGGCTGGCGCCGGGGACGGCCGAGGCCCTGCTGACGTACTTCACGGCGGTCCCCAAGGGCCCGACGTTCGGCAACGGCCGTACCGCGCGCCAGACCTTCGAGGCGATGGTGGAGCGGCACGCGGGCCGGGTCGCCCAGCTCGCCGACCCCAGCACGGACGACCTGACGCTGCTCTACCCCGAGGACCTGCCCGCGCTGCCCTGAGCCCCGGTGCCGTCCGGCGGTTCGTGGGCGGCACGCGGCTCGTCGTCCGGGGGGTCGGGCGGCCCGTGGCGCGGTGCGGGCAGGTCCGGGCGCAGCCGGGCGAGCAGCCGTCCGCGTTCCTCGGCGAAGGCCGGGTCCGCCTGGTAGTCGGAGTGGCCGAGGATCGGGGCGGGCAGGGGGTGCCGCGCGGTGCGGCCGTAGGCGAGCGGGTCCCGCAGCGGGGCGCGGTCCACCTCGGGGCCGTGGTCGTCGGTGAGCCGGACCGGGCCGCCGATGGGGTCGGTGAGCCGGTACAGGTTGCGCCAGCAGTCCACGTCCCGGTGCAGGGCGCCGAGGGCGGCCGGTCCGAAGTGGGCCGGGAACCAGCGGCCGTAGAGCCGTTCCAGCGGCGAGCCGTAGGTCAGCAGCGCGACCCGCCCGCGGACCGGCGGGGTGAGCTGCCAGGCCGCGGCGGCGGCCAGCACGCTGCCCTGGGAGTGCCCGGACAGCACCAGCCGGTCGCCGGTGGACCGGGTCCAGGTCGCCA
>NZ_POTZ01000495.1 GCF_003236365.1 Streptomyces sp. NTH33 | reverse complement strand
GGCGTAGAGCAGCTGCGGTGGTCCGGCGGCCCCGCCGGACCACCGCAGCTGCTCTACGCCGACGACGTCGACAACGCGCACGTGGTGATCTTCTACGACGGCCTGCGCATCGCCCGCTACGCCGAGCCGAAGGGCTCCACGGCCGAGGTCGCCCTGGACTTCGCCCGGGTCGACGGCGCCACCGGCGCGGAGGCGACCGCGGTGGTGCTCGGCCGCTCCGACGGCAACGTCCGCTATCTGACGGCGCCCTGGGTGACCGGTGCGGCCGAACGGGACCTGCTCAGGCCCGACTCCGAGGCCACCGACCTCGGCCTGAAGGACGGCGTCGCCCGGCCGCTGGCCGGCCCGGCCCGGAAGTCCGGCCCCTGCACCTCGTGGAACGCGCTGCAGCTGACCGACGACTCCGGTACGTACCTGCTGAGCGACCTGGGCGAACTGGTCCCCGCCCGCCTCACCACCGGCAGCCCCACCGACCCCCAGGAGGCGGCGGACGAGTCGGGGCGCCGCGCCTGGGCGCCGTTCGCCTGCTCGCTGGGCGCCGTGCGCGCACAGGGCGTCCGGTCGGTCAACGCCTGGCAGTACGCCGGGCAGCCGCTGCCCGACGACAGCGGCACGGCCGAGTGGGTGTGCACCCGCGCCGAGACCTGGCGCGGCACCGGCCCCCGGGTGCTGGCCCAGTTCCGCACCCCCGGCGGGAAGTACGGCGCGCCCGTGGCCAGGGCCGAGGACGTGTCCGCGTGCGGCGCCCGCGATCCGCACGTACTGGCCGGGGTGCTGTGGAAGTCGGAGGCCGGCACCTGGTACCTGCTCGCGGCCGGCACCGAGGACACCGCGTCGATCAGCGCGACGGGCGGCGTCCGCGCGACCTCCGAGGGCCACCTGCTCGCCGTACCGACCCGGCAGGGCGCCAGTGCGGACCTCACGGGGACGCTGAACGACGGCACGACCATCGGCGTACTGCGCCAGCAGTGAACACCGCGATCGATCCGGTCCGTTCAGGGCCGAATTCGATCGGTAAGGTGTTCGCATGACTACCGGGGTTCGCCGCAGGATGGGAGTCGAGGAACGACGGCAGCAGTTGATCGGCGTCGCCCTCGAACTGTTCAGCCGCCGCTCGCCCGACGAGGTCTCCATCGACGAGATAGCGTCCGCGGCGGGCATCTCCCGCCCGCTGGTCTACCACTACTTCCCCGGCAAACTCAGCCTGTACGAAGCCGCGTTGAAGCGTGCCTCGGATGACCTGGCGGACCGGTTCGTGGAGCCGCACGAGGGCCCGCTGGGGGCGCGGCTGCTGCGGGTGATGCGCCGGTTCTTCGACTTCGTGGACGAGCACGGCCCCGGTTTCTCGGCCCTGATGCGCGGCGGCCCGGCGGTTGGCTCCTCGACGACCAACGCGCTCATCGACTCCGTACGGCAGGCCGCGTACGAGCAGATCCTGTCGCACCTGCGGGTCGAGGACCCGCCCGCGCGCCTGGAACTGGTCGTCCGCTCGTGGATCTCGCTCGCCGAGTCGACGGCGCTGATCTGGCTGGACGGCCGGCGCATCCCGCGTGCCGAGCTGGAGAAGCAGCTCGTGCACGACTTCGGCGCGCTCGCGGCCGTCGGCGCCGCCTACGACGAGGAGATGAGCGCCCTGCTGCGCCGCGCCTTCAAGGACGAGCCGGGCGACGGCCCCTTCGGGGACCTGATCGCCCGGCTCGTGAACCTCGCCTCCTGAGGCCGGCCCGGTTACCGGTTCCCGAAGACCGCGACCGTACGGGCCGGGACGGTGAACGTGCCCGTCGCCGCCGCGTAGGAAGAGGTCTTCACCACCGGGTCCGCGCCCGCCGCCTGCACCGGATGCAGCCGGTAGTGCGCCCCGGCGAGCGCGGCGACACGCTGCTGCTGCCGCTCGGGCGTCGCGTTGAACACCACCACCAGATCACCGAGTTTCATGGTGATCACGCCGGGCGTCTCGTCCTTCCCGGACAGCGGGAAGGACAGCCGCTCCTGCACCTGTGCGGCCGTGGCGAGGGAGAACGCCTTCTCCGTCGTACGGATCCTCAGCAGGTCCCGGTACGCCGCCGAGGTCCCCTCGATCTGCGGGCAGCCCACCTCGACCGAGGTCAGCAGCGGCCTGGCGTACGGCCACTTGGACTCGTTGTCGGCCGCCATGGGCAGCCCGCGGCCGAAGCCGTTGCCGTCGGCGCAGTTCCAGTGGATGGCGTTGAACCAGTCGCCGCTGTCGTAGGAGTTGCGGTCCAGGGACTTCGAGCGCAGCAGGTCGGTGCCGGCCTGGGAGAGCGCCGGGCCCTGCGAGAGCGCGGCCGTCGCCATGGCCAGGACCTGCATACGGGCCCGGTCGGCCGCCGGGGTGTCCTTCGGCAGCTTGTAGGCCAGGGCGTCGAACAGCGACTCGTTGTCGTGCGCGTCGGCGTAGGCGAGGGCGTCGCCGGGAGCGTCCGCGTATCCGGCGGGCGAGCCGTTGTAGTCGACCTCCGCGCCCGTGACCTGCCTGCCGCCGGTGTCCGTGAACCGGTACGCGGCCAGGTTGCCGCTCAGGCCGACCTTGATCAGGTCCTGGTAGTGCAGCAGGCGGGCCTTCTGCTCGGCCCTGGTGCCGTTCGCCGCCGAGGAGTTGGGCTCGGTGTGGAGGCCGGAGGCGAAGCCCTGGACGCCGGGGTCGTCGTCGAAGGGGCCGCCGCCGCGCACCGCGTCCCGCGCCCGGTCGGAGAAGGTCGCGATGCCGGTGCCGGCCATGTTCTTCTGGGTGGCCTGCACGAACCGGGCGTCGTCGGCGACCTCGCCGAAATTCCAGCCCTCCCCGTACAGGATGATGTTCTTGCCGTCCACGCCGTCCTTCTTCGGCGTGAGCGCGTCGAGGGCCTTCCTGACCTCGAGGATGTTGGCCTTGGGGTGGTGGCCCATGAGGTCGAAGCGGAAGCCGTCGACCTTGTACTCCCTGGCCCAGGTGACGATCGAGTCCACGACCAGCTTGCCCATCATGGCGTTCTCGGGCGCGGTGTTGGCGCAGCAGGTGCTGTTGGCCACCGAGCCGTCGGCGAGGAGGCGCTGGTAGTAGCCCGGCACGATCCTGTCCAGGACGGAGGTCTCCGCCTGGCCGCTGGCCGCCGTGTGGTTGTAGACCACGTCCATGACGACCCTGAGGCCGTCCCGGTTCAGCGCCTGCACCATCTGCCGGAACTGCACGGTGCGGGCCGTGCCGTCCGGGTCGGTGGCGTACGAGCCCTCGGGGACCGTGTAGTGGTACGGGTCGTAGCCCCAGTTGTAGGCGTCCTTCGCGGCGGTCCTCGCCACGCACGCCTGCTGCCGCTCGGAGTCGGCCGGATAGGAGGCCAGGTCGCAGTCCGGGGTGGCCTGGTCGGCCTTCCTCTCCGGGATGGTGGCGATGTCGAAGGCCGGCAGCAGGTGGACGTGGGACGTGCCCGCCCCGGCCAGCTCCCGCAGGTGCTTAGAGCCGTCGCTGTCCTTGTCCGTGAAGGCGAGGTAGGTGCCCTTGTCCTTCGCCGGGACCGTCCGGTCCGCGACGGAGAAGTCGCGGATGTGCAGCTCCTGGATCTGGGCGTCCCTCAGCGGTACGGCCCTGGGCTTGGCCAGGGACGACCAGCCGCTCGGGGCGAGCGCCCTGTCGCCCAGGTCGACGACGAGGCTGCGCTCGGAGTCCGCGGTGAGGGCGAGCGAGTACGGGTCGGTGACCTTGTTGGTGACGACCTTGCGGACGGAGGGCGCCCACACCTTCACGACGTAGCGGTACGGCTTGTTCTTCCAGGACGCCGGGCCGGTGACCGACCAGACGCCGGTGGTGTCGTCGCGGTGCATGGCGACCGCCTTGCCGTCCAGCTCCAGGGCCACGCTCTGCGCGGTCGGCGCCCACACGCTCAAGGTGGGCCGCCCGCCGTGGAAGACCGGGCCGAGCTGCGCCTTCGTCGCTGCGTTGCCGTGGACGTCGTCGAGTACGCCGGCGAGCTGGACGCCGGTCGCCGCCAGCACGACACCGTTCGCGGCCCGCTGGGAGGCGACGACCTGGCCGCGCAGCGCCTCGCGGACCCGGGTGCGGTCGCGCGGGTCGACCAAGTAGGCGGTGTGGTCCTTCAGGTGCGGGAACTTCGCCTTCTGCGCGTCGGTCAGCGTGGTCCTGTCCAGCCGCAGCCAGCGCTCGTCGTCACTGGTCAGGGCACCGTCCTTGACGGTGATGGACCCGTCGTGGGAGTAGACCAGCTGGGTGGAGGCGGCGGCGTCGGAGCCGTTGAGGACGACCGTGTCCCGGTCGATCCAGACCGCCTTGGAGGTGGACAGGTCCAGGGCGGCCGCCCCGCCCGCGGGCTGCGGCAGCAGGTGCTTCTCCTGGCCGTTCAAGAGCCACACCTCGTAGCCGTCGGCCTTGAGGTCCAGGGACTGGTCGGCGGCGAGGTCCTTCTCGTCGCCCTGGTGGACGATGTAGCTGAGACTGGTGGCACCGTCGCTGAGCGGTACCTCGAAGACCGCGCCATAGGAGTCAGTCTTGACCGGCTGGAGGGGTTTCGACCAGTCGGTGGGGTTCGCGGCGCCCGTCCAGACGTGCAGGCCCCAGCCGTCGTAGTTCCCGTCGGCGCGGTGGTAGTGGAGGACCGCCTTGGACTTGTCCTGCGCGGGGTAGTCGGCGGGCCGCGTGGTCCGTACGGCCTCCTTGCCCTGCTCGACCCAGACCTCGCCGGTCCTGGTGAGGTCGATGGACCGGTCGGCGGAGACATCCTTGTCGCCGTTCTTGTCGATGACCAGGAAGCCGACGTCGGAGGCGCCCGGCTTCAGCTTGACGTAGGCGAAGGCGCCGTAGGCGTCGCGGCCGATGAAGGGGTGGCTGTCCGGCCAGGTGGTCGCCTCGCCGTCGGCGAGGTCGCCCCACGCGTACAGGCCCCAGTTCGCGTAGTCGCCGTCGGTGCGCTTGTAGTGCACGATCGCGTAGTCGCGGGAGGAGGCGGTGGGGACCTCG
>NZ_POTZ01000494.1 GCF_003236365.1 Streptomyces sp. NTH33 | reverse complement strand
TGTGGGGGGAGGCGAAGGGGGTCGGGACCGTCGTAGCGGGCGTACGGCACACGGACCTATGGCACGCGGACGTACGGCACGCGGACGTACGGCACGGGGACCTATGGCACGGGGACCTATGGCACGGGGACGTACGGCACGCGGACGTACGGCACCTGGTGCGGGTCCGGCGGGCGGTCATGACACCGGCTCCGTCAGCGGGCGGTCCACGGGCACGTCCGCGGTGACCGACACCGCCGCCGGGTCCAGGTCGGCGGGCGTCGGCATCACGCTGCCCGGCAGCTGGACGGCGGCCGCGCCGTGGGCGACGGCGAGGGCCAGGGCCTCGGGGCCGGTGCCGCCGGCGATCAGGAACCCGGAGAGGGAGGAATCGCCCGCGCCGACGTTGCTGCGGACGGCGCCGACGCGCGCGCTGCCGTACCAGGCGCCGTCGCCGCCGACGAGCAGCTGCCCGTCGGCGCCCAGGCTGGCGAGCACGGTCCGGGCGCCGAGCCCGCGCAGCTCCTCGGCCGCCTTCACCGCGTCGCCGACCGTGGCCAGCGGGCGCCCGACGGCCTCGGCGAGCTCCTGGGCGTTGGGCTTGACCACGTCCGGCCCCTCGCGCAGCGCCTCCAGCAGCGCGGGCCCGGAGGTGTCCAGCGCGATGCGTACGCCGGCGGCGTGCGCCCGCGCGACCAGGTCGGCGTACCAGGAGGGTGCGAGCCCGCGCGGCAGGCTGCCGCAGCAGGCGATCCAGTCGGCGCCGCGCGACTGCCGCCGCACGGTCTCCAGCAGCGACTCCTGCTCCTCGGCCGAGAGTTCGGGCCCCGGCGCGTTGATCTTCGTCAGTACGCCGTCGGCCTCCGCGAGCGCGATGTTGGAGCGGGTGGCCCCGGCGAGGGGGACCGACGCGACCTCGATGCCCTGCGCATGGAGCAGGTCCGCGACGAGTGCGCCCGGCGCACCGCCCAGGGGCAGCACGGCGACCGTGCGCCGCCCGGCGGCCGCGACCGCGCGCGAGACGTTCACCCCCTTGCCGCCCGGGTCCATGCGCTCACCGGTGGCCCGGACGACCCCGCCACGCTCGAGCGAGGGGACCTCGTAGGTGCGGTCCAGGGAGGGATTGGGGGTGACGGTGACGATCATGTGCGTACTACTTCCGTGCCGCCGCGCTCGATGGCGGCCGCGTCCTCGGGGCTCAGCCCGCTGTCGGTGATCAGCAGGTCCACGTCGCTCAGGTCGCCGAAGCGGGCGAAGTGCTCCTGGCCGTGCTTGGTGGAGTCGGCGAGCAGCACCACGCGGCGGGCGGCGGCGATCGCCGCGCGCTTCACCGCGGCCTCGGCGAGGTCGGGGGTGGTCAGACCATGCTCGACGGAGAAGCCGTTGGCGGCGACGAACAGCACGTCGGCGCGGATCTCGCCGTAGGCGCGCAGCGCCCAGGCGTCCACGGCGGCGCGCGTACGGGTGCGCACGCGGCCTCCGACGAGGTGGAGCTGCACGCCGGGGTGGTCCGCGAGGCGGGCCGCGATCGGCAGGGAGTGCGTGACGACGGTGAGCTCGGCCTCCAAGGGCAGGGCGGCGGCCAGGCGGGCCACCGTCGTACCGGCGTCGAGGACGAGCGTGCCCTCGGCCGGCAGCTCGGCCAGGGCCGCCTTGGCGATGCGGTCCTTCTCGCCGGCCGCGGTCGACTCGCGCTCGGCGAGGTCCGGCTCGAAGTCGAGGCGGCCGACCGGGAGGGCGCCGCCGTGCACCCGGCGCAGCAGACCGGCCCGGTCCAGGGCCTTCAGGTCGCGGCGGATCGTCTCCGCCGTCACCTGGAACTCCTCGGCGAGCGACACGACGTCCACCCGTCCGCCGTCCCGGGCGAGCCGGAGGATTTCCTGCTGCCGCTCCGGTGCGTACATGTCCGTTCGCCTCCGACTGATGCCCGAACTTGTGGCTTCACTCAGGAGGCTACGCCGGTATGTCCGGAAAGTAAACAGGTCCGGGCATCCAATCGGGCATGAACGGACTTCCGGGTGTGTCCGGACGCGATGGGCACGGCGAGTACGGCAAACACGGCGAGTACGGCGAAGTAGCGAGACGGCGAGACGGCGACAAGGTGATGACGCGGCCCCGGGGTGCCCGGTCGGGCAGGACGCCCGCCGAGAAGGGGAGAGGGAGTTCGTCACGCCGACGGGTTGTGCCGGTGTGGCACAATCTGCCGTCCGGCGGGCCACCCCGGGGTTCAGGTCCGGGGTGGCCCGCCTCTCGGGCGGTCCCGGACAGAAGTGGAGCCGGGCCCGGCGCCCGGGGGGTGAGGCGCCGAAGCCCGGCTCGGGGAGAGTCCCGGCGCCGGGGGGAGTGCGTCGGGACGTGGCTCGGGGCGTCAGTACGTGCTCAGGACAGACATCGGTGCGCGCTCAGTCAGCAGCAGTCATCAGTACGTCTCGAGGGAGCCTGAGCCGGTTCGGGGACCGAACTCCTGGGCTCTGAAAGGTTGTTCCCACGGCCCCGCCGCTTGAAGCGGCGGTACACGGCCATGTTTGCGCGGTCTTTCGCCACCGGGCGTACGCGGTCGGCGGTATGGCCGCCCGCGTTACGCCGCCGCGTCGAAGCCGGTGTCGCGGGCCAGCCTCTTCAGCTCCAGCAGCGCGTGCTTCTCGATCTGACGGATGCGTTCGCGGGTGAGGCCGTGCTCCTTGCCGACCTCGGTCAGCGTGCGCTCGCGGCCGTCCTCGATGCCGTACCGCATCTTGATGATGGACGCCGTGCGCTGGTCGAGGCGGCCGATCAGGTCGTCGAGCTCCTCGCTGCGCAGCAGGGTCAGCACCGACTGCTCGGGCGACACCGCGGAGGTGTCTTCCAGGAGGTCGCCGAACTGGGTCTCGCCCTCGTCGTCCACCGGCATGTTCAGCGAGACCGGGTCACGGGCCCAGTCCAGGACGTCCGTCACCCGCTCGGGCGTCGAGCCGAGCTCCGCGGCGATCTCCGCGGGCTCCGGGTCGCGGCCGTGCTCCCGGTTGAACTCGCGCTGGACACGGCGGATACGGCCCAGCTCCTCCACCAGGTGGACGGGCAGCCGGATCGTACGGGACTGGTCCGCGATCGAGCGCGTGATCGCCTGGCGTATCCACCAGGTGGCGTACGTCGAGAACTTGAAGCCCTTGCGGTAGTCGAACTTCTCCACCGCGCGCACCAGGCCGGCGTTGCCCTCCTGGATCAGGTCCAGCAGGGGCAGGCCGCTGCGCGGGTAGCGCCGGGCGACGGCGACGACCAGGCGCAGGTTGGAACGGATGAAGACGTCCTTGGCCCGCTCGCCCTGGGCGACCAGGGCCTCGAGTTCCTCGCGGGCGGCGTCCGTCCCGGACTCCTCGTACCCGTCGAGGATCTGCCGCGCGAACACACCCGCCTCGATGATCTGGGACAGCTCGACTTCCTTGGCGGCGTCGAGCAGCGGTGTACGCGCGATCTCGTCGAGATACATGCCGACCAGGTCGCGATCGGCGATCTCGCCGCCATGGGCGCGAACACTGCTTGCCGCGTCGGCCGTCTCGCCGGTGGCGGACTGACGACGGGCGACGGCACGGGTTGCCATGCGTGCTCCCTTGCGATGGTGGGTCAGCGGGTGGTCCTTGGGACGCTTGGCACTCTCTTCGGAGCTTTGAGAACTCTCCTCGGGTGCCCCGCATCCGATGGAAACAACGACTGGAATCCGGACAGAATTCCCAACCCGTCCCCTGATTTTCCGATCATGCAGTATCCTGTCGCACCGCAGCCGCCCGGTGTCTCCGCCGACGGCCACGTAACCGCAGGTCAGGACGGAGCGGGAAACTCCCCGGCGGCCTCGCGGACCCGTCGGCACCCCCGGGAGTGAGACTCCCCTCACACCGATGGCGCAGTGCGTCACTCCCGACCGCCTCCTACCCGTATGGACGGGCCGGACCGCCGGAAGGTTGCCGCAAACCCGGACTCTCGGGAAATCCCCAGACCCTTCACACCCTCGTCTTACGCAGCGGAGGCGTACCTGCCTCAGCCGAACTGCACCGACCTCTTCGCCAGTCCCATCCAGAAGCCGTCGATCACCGACTTCTGCGCATCGAGCTCGCCGCCGGCCTCCGCGACGCCCATGGTCACGAACAGTGGGGCGAAGTGTTCGGTGCGCGGGTGGGCGTAGCGGCCGGCCGGGGCCTTGCCGAGGAAGTCCAGCAGGGCGTCCCAGTCACGGTTCTCCAGGGCGCGCCGACCCCAGTCGTCGAACTCCGCGGACCAGCTGGGGACGCCGCCGCCGGCGTGCCGCAGCGCGGCCAGGTTGTGGGTGAAGAAGCCGGAGCCGACGATCAGCACGCCCTCGTCGCGCAGCGGCGCGAGCCTGCGGCCGATGTCCATGAGCCGGACCGGGTCGAGGGTCGGCATGGACACCTGCAGCACGGGGATGTCGGCCGCGGGGAACATCTCGACGAGCGGCACGTAGGCGCCGTGGTCGAGGCCGCGGTCGGGGACGTCCTGCACGGGCATGCTGGGGGCGCGCAGCAATTTCCGCACACTGGCGGCGAGTTCGGGTGCACCGGGGGCGGCGTACCGCACCTGGTAGTAGTGCTCGGGGAAGCCCCAGAAGTCGTAGACGAGCGGGACGGTCTCGGTGGCGCCAAGGGCCAGCGGGGCCTCCTCCCAGTGCGCGGAGACCACGAGGATCGCCTTCGGGCGGGGCAGACCGGCGGACCAGGCGGCGAGCTGGCCGGGCCAGACGGGGTCGTCCGCGAGCGGCGGGGCGCCGTGGCTGAGATAGAGGGCGGGCATGCGTTCCGGGGCCGCGGACTCCGGAATGGTGGATTCCGAAGTGGCGATGGATTCCGAAGTGGCGGCGGACTCCGAAGTGGCGGCGGACATGGCGGCGACTCCCTTCGACGTGATGCTGCTCGGGCTCGGTTTACTTGAACTCTAAAGCTCCACCTCAAGACTACGGCTAGTTTGTTTAACTTTCAAAAAACACCCTCGTACAGTGGATGCA
>NZ_POTZ01000493.1 GCF_003236365.1 Streptomyces sp. NTH33 | reverse complement strand
GTCTCCGCCGGCCCCGCCCTCCGCTGGGCGGCCCCCGCGGCGGCACTGGTCGTGGCGTCGGCGATCATCGTGGGCCGGGCCCTCAGACGCCGCCGCTGAACACCCGCGCGGCCGACCGGAAGCTGCCGCGCGCGGCCGCACCCGCCTCGCGCGGCTGGGGCGTGTTTGTCTGCGTGGTCCAGGGCGCCTGCCGTGTGCGGGCGGCGCCGCGCGGCCGGACCGTACCCGCCTGCGCCGCTGGGCCATGGCCGCCGTGCGCGGCCGGGACGGTACTGGCCCCGCGCGGCCGGGCCGTACCCGCTGTGCCGCGGCCGGGCGGAAGCTGCCGCGAGTGGCCGCCGCCTCGCGCCGCCGGGGCGTTCCCGTCTTGCGTGGCTGGGGTATTTGCCTCGCGTGGCCGCGCCCGCTTCGCGTCGTGGCGCCGCGCGTGGCCGGTAGGCGCCCGTCTTGTGCCGCCGGGGCGTTCCCGTCTTGCGTGGCCGGGGCCCTTGCCGCGTGCGGCGGCATCACACCGCCGGGTGAGCGTGTCCTGGGCGGCCGGGCGGAGTCCGGTGTGCGCGGCCGGGGCGTACCCGCGTTGTGCGGCCCTGCCGCGCCCCGCAGTGTCGCCACCGGCGGAAACCATCCTCTTGATCCGCACAGTAGCCTCGTTGCGTGAGTAACGAAGACATCACGCTGACCGCGGGCGACGCGGAGGCGACCGTGCGGCCGGGCAACGGAGGGCGCATCGCGGGACTCCGCGTCGGGGGGCTGGAGCTGCTCCGCCAGGGAGAGCGGTTCGGCTGTTTCCCGATGGTGCCCTGGTGCGGCCGTATCCGCGACGGCCGGTTCCGGGACGGTGCCACCGTCCACCAGATGCCGCTCAACTCCCCGCCGCACGCCATCCACGGCACCGCCCGCGACGGCGCCTGGCGCACGGCCCGCACCTCGGCGGACGAGGCGGTGATGACGTACGACCTGGTCGACCCCTGGCCCTACTCCGGCCGCGTCGCCCAGGTGGTCGCCCTGACCGAGGACGCCCTGACGCTGACGATGTCCGTGGAGACGTACGAGTCCTCCTTCCCGGCCCAGATCGGCTGGCACCCGTGGTTCAACCGCAACCTCGGGCGGGACGACGTACGGATCGACTTCCGGCCCACCTGGCAGGAGGAGCGCGGCGAGGACCACCTGCCCACCGGGAACCGCATCGACCCCGAGCCCGGCCCCTGGGACGACTGCTTCGGCATGCCCGGCGGCGTCGACGTCACGCTCACCTGGCCCGGGCAGCTGGACCTGAGGGTGACCAGCCCCGTGGAGTGGGTCGTCGTCTACGACGAGCAGCAGGCCGCCGTGTGCGTGGAGCCGCAGACCGGTCCGCCGGGCGGCCTGAACACCCTCCCGCGCCTGGTCACGCCGCTGGAACCACTGGAGGCCACGACGACCTGGACCTGGCGCCGCGCTTAAGCTGGCTGGCATGAGCGACGTTCGCGGCGAGCTGCTGCAGCAGATCAAGGACAAGGCCGTGGTGCACGGCAGGGTGACGCTGTCCTCCGGCCTGGAGGCCGACTACTACGTCGACCTGCGCCGCGTCACCCTCGACGGCGAGGCGGCCCCGCTGGTCGGCCAGGTGCTCCTGGACCTGACCGCCGGCCTCGAGTTCGACGCGGTCGGCGGCCTGACCATGGGCGCCGACCCGGTCGCCGCGGCGATGCTGCACGCCGCCGCCGCGCGCGGGCGCAGGCTGGACGCCTTCGTGGTGCGCAAGGCCGCCAAGGCGCACGGCCTGCAGCGGCGCGTGGAGGGCCCGGAGATCAAGGGCCGCCGGGTGCTGGTCGTCGAGGACACCTCCACGACCGGCGGTTCCCCGCTCGCCGCCGTGGAGGCCGTGCGCGAGGCGGGCGCCGAGGTCGTGGCCGTGGCGACGATCGTCGACCGGGCGACCGGCGCGGCCGAGAAGATCCAGGAAGGTGCCGGGGTGCCGTACCTGTTCGCCTACTCGAAGGACGAGCTGGGGCTGGACTGAGCCGGTGGGCGGGCCGGGCGGATCCGGTCATCCACAGGCCGGACAGGGTGTCCGACACTTCCGGCAACGTCTGCGAAGATGGGGCCGACGATGACGTCACTCCCTAGGTCAGGGCCGTAAGCACGCAGACGCACCCCGCAGATACAAGGAGCGGACAGATGCCCATCGCAACCCCCGAGATCTACAACGAGATGCTCGACCGGGCGAAGGCAGGCAAGTTCGCCTACCCGGCCATCAACGTGACCTCCTCCCAGACCCTGCACGCGGCCCTGCGTGGATTCGCGGAGGCGGAGAGCGACGGCATCGTCCAGATCTCCACCGGCGGCGCGGAGTTCCTGGGCGGCCAGTACAGCAAGGACATGGTCACCGGCGCCGTGGCCCTGGCCGAGTACGCGCACATCGTCGCCGAGAAGTACCCGGTCAACATCGCGCTGCACACGGACCACTGCCCGAAGGACAAGCTCGACGGGTACGTACGTCCGCTGCTCGCCCTCTCCGAGGAGCGCGTCAAGGACGGCAGGAACCCGCTGTTCCAGTCCCACATGTGGGACGGCTCCGCCGAGACCCTGGCCGACAACCTGAAGATCGCCCAGGAGCTGCTCGTCCGCACCGCCGCCGCGAAGATCATCCTCGAGGTGGAGATCACCCCGACGGGCGGCGAGGAGGACGGCGTCTCCCACGAGATCAACGACGAGCTGTACACCACGGTCGAGGACGCGATCCGCACCGTCGAGGCCCTGGGCCTCGGCGACAAGGGCCGCTACCTGCTGGCCGCCTCCTTCGGCAACGTGCACGGCGTGTACAAGCCGGGCAACGTCGTCCTCCGCCCGGAGCTGCTGAAGGAGCTCAACGAGGGCGTCGCGGCGAAGTTCGGCCGCCCGGCCGACAGCAAGCCGTTCGACTTCGTCTTCCACGGCGGCTCCGGCTCCACGGAGGAGGAGATCCGCACCGCGCTGGAGAACGGCGTGGTGAAGATGAACATCGACACGGACACCCAGTACGCCTTCACGCGTCCTGTCGCCGACCACATGTTCAAGAACTACGACGGCGTCCTCAAGGTCGACGGCGAGGTCGGTTCCAAGAAGACCTACGACCCGCGCACCTGGGGCAAGCTGGCCGAGGCGTCGATGGCCAAGCGCGTGGTGGAGGCCTGCGGCAACCTGCGCTCGACCGGCACGAAGATCAAGTAGTTCCCGGTTCCGTCCGACGGGCCCGGTGCTCCGGCACCGGGCCCGTCCGTCGTCCGTCCGTCGTCCGTCGGTCCGTCGGACCGTCGTCCGCCCATCGCCCGTCCGCCCATCGCTCGCCCGCCTGGCTCGGAACCGGCCCGCGCGAGATGATCGCACCATGGCTGTCACCGCACAGCACACTCCGGCCGTCCGGATCTCCACCTCCACCGGCCGCTGGATCCTGCTCACCACCGTGCTCGGCTCCAGCATGGCCCTGCTGGACTCGACCGTCGTCAACGTCGCCCTGCCCCGCATCGGCCGCGACCTGGACGCGAGCCTCGCCGCCCTGCAGTGGACGGTCAACGCGTACCTGGTCACCCTGGCCGGTCTGATCCTCCTCGGCGGCGCGCTCGGCGACCGCTACGGCCGCCGCCGCATCTTCGTGCTCGGGGTCGTGTGGTTCGCCACCGCCTCCCTGCTGTGCGGCCTCGCCCCGAACCCGGCCGTCCTGATCGCCGCCCGCGCTCTGCAGGGCATCGGCGGCGCCCTCCTCACGCCCGGTTCCCTCGCCCTCATCCAGGCCTCCTTCCACCCGGACGACCGGAGCAGAGCCGTGGGCCTGTGGTCCGGTTTCGGGGGCATCGGCGCGGCCGTCGGCCCGTTCCTCGGCGGCTGGCTGGTGGCCGGGCCGGGCTGGCGCTGGGTCTTCCTGCTGAACATCCCCCTGGCCCTGGTCTGCGCGCCCGTCGCCGTACGCCACGTCCCCGAGTCGGCCGGGGGCACCTCCCTGCCCGCGGGGGTACCCCCTGTTCGAACGGAGTCGAGAACTTGGGGGAGCAGCCGAGAGCTCGGGGGATCCACCGCCCACGGCCGCTTCGACGTCCTGGGCGCGGCGCTCGGCGCGGTCTCCCTCGCCCTGGTGACGTACGCCCTGATCGAGGCCCGCACCGGCTCCCCGGCCATCCCTCTGACCGCGACCGCGGGGGTACTGGCCGCCGTCGCCTTCGTGTACGTCGAGAAGCGCCGCCCCGATCCGATGATGCCGCTGGACATCTTCGCCTCCCGCCAGTTCACGGCGGTCAACGTGGTCACCCTGTGCGTGTACGCGGCCTTCGGCGGCTTCTTCTTCCTCACCGCGCTCCAGCTCCAGGTCGTCGCCGGCTACTCGCCGCTCGCCGCGGGCACCGCCCTGCTTCCGACCACCGTCCTCATGCTTCTCTTCTCGGCTCGCTCGGGCGCCCTCGCCGACCGCATCGGCCCGCGCCTGCCGCTCACGGCCGGACCGCTCCTGTGCGCGGCGGCGATGCTGCTGATGCTGCGGGTCGGCAAGGGCGCGGACTACCTGACCGACGTCCTGCCGGCCCTGCTGGTCATGGGCACCGGCATGGTCACCCTGGTCGCCCCGCTGACCGCCACCGTCCTCGCCTCGGTGGACGCCTCCCGCGCCGGCCTGGCCAGCGGCATCAACAACGCCGCCGCCCGCGCGGCCGGCCTGATCGCGGTGGCCGCCCTGCCACTGCTGTCCGGCATGGGCCCGGAGGCGTACCGCTCGGCGACCGCCTTCGACGCCGCGTTCCGGCGAGCGATGCCGATCTGCGCGGCGGTCCTGGTGGTGGGCGCGGTCCTCGCCTTCACGACCGTCCGCCGCCCGCCCCCCGACTGCCGCCACCCCGAGTGCCGCACCCACGGCTGGGTGACGGCACCTCCACTGGAGGGCCGCCGGGCACGGGACGGGGCCCTGCGTGCTTCCCGTACGCATCCAGCAGACTGAGGCCATGAACATTCACGAGAACCTCCTGGGCGGACCGCCCCCCACCC
>NZ_POTZ01000492.1 GCF_003236365.1 Streptomyces sp. NTH33 | reverse complement strand
GCCCGAGCCCGAGCCCGAGCCCGAGTCCAAGGCTAAGCCCGAGGCCGAGCCCGAGCCCGAGCCCGAGCCCGAGCCCGAGCCCGAGCCCGAGCCCGAGCCCGAGCCCGAGCCCGAGTCCAAGGCTAAGCCCGAGGCCGAGCCCGAGCCCGAGCCGGAGCCCGAGGCCGAGTCCAAGGCCGAGCCCGAGGCCGAGCCCGAGCCCGAGCCGGAGCCCGAGGCCGAGTCCAAGGCCGAGCCCGAGTCCAAGGCCGAGCCCGAGGCCGAGGCCGAGGCCGAGGCGGACGTCGAGGCCGACGTCGAGCCGGAGGCTAAGCCCGAGGCCGAGCCCGAGCCCGAGGCCGAGCCCGAGACCGGGCCGGAGCCGGAGACCGGGCCGGAGCCGGAGACCGGGCCGGAGCCGGAGACCGAGGTGGAGCCGGCGGCTACGGCTGAACCCGCAGCCGCCGACGGCGAGGACACCCCACAGGGGCCACCCGCACCCGACCACGAGACCCGCACGGGTGGTGCGGGTGGGAACGTCCCCGCCGAGGGCGAAGCCGAGGCACCCGAACCGGCCACGCTCCCGCAGGAAACCGTGAAGTCCCACGCCCCCGGCCTCACCACCGCCTACGAGGCAGCCGGAGCCGCCCTCGAGAAGTACGGCCTCACCGGCACCCGGGCCAGGGTCTACCTCGTTCTGGACCGCTCCGCCTCCATGCGCCCGTACTACAAGGACGGCTCCGCCCAGGCCCTCGGCGAGCAGACCCTCGCCCTCGCCGCCCACCTCGACCCCGAGGCCACGGTCCACGTCACGTTCTTCTCCACGGAAGTGGACGGCACCGGCGAGCTCACCCTCACCGAGCACGAGAACAGGATCGACGACCTGCACGGCTCCCTGGGCCGCATGGGCCGTACGAGCTACCACGCGGCCGTGGAAGCCGTACTGGCCCAGCACGAGGCGTCGACGGACGACCCGGCCGCCCCCGCCCTGGTGATCTTCCAGACGGACGGCGCGCCGGACGCCAAGACCCCGGCCACCCAGTCCCTCACCGAGGCGGCGAAGAAGCACCCCGACGTCTTCTTCTCCTTCGTCGCCTTCGGCGAGCACGACAACAAGGCCTTCGACTACCTCCGCAAGCTGAAGACCGGCACCGCGTCCTTCTTCCACGCGGGCCCGACCCCGCGCGAACTCACGGACCAGGAGCTCTACGAGGGCGTACTGGCGAACTGGCGCCCGTAAATCCACGGACCAGGACGGCGAACCAGGGCCGCCCCTTCCCACCCAGCAAAACGGGAAGCGGGCGGCCCACTCATGTCGGCTACGATTTCAAGGTTCCGTAGACGACCCGAACCCGACGAGATCGTCACCCTCAGCAGCGACCTGGGAGCAGCCCGCGATGGCTCGACACCTCATCACCAGCGCCCTTCCGTACATCAACGGGATCAAGCACCTGGGCAACATGGTGGGGTCCATGCTCCCGGCGGACGTGTACTCCCGCTACCTGCGCCAGCGCGGCCACGAGGTCCTCTACATCTGCGCGACCGACGAGCACGGCACGCCCGCCGAACTGGCGGCCAAGGAGCAGGGCATCCCGGTCGACGAGTTCTGTGCACAGGCGCACGACGCGCAGAAGGCGGTCTACGACGGCTTCAACCTGGCCTTCGACTACTTCGGCCGCAGCTCCTCCCCGCAGAACCACGAGATCACGCAGGAGATCGCCCGCGAGCTCAAGGCGAACGGGTTCATCGAGGAGCGGGCCATCCGCCAGGTGTACTCGAACGCCGACGGCCGCTTCCTGCCCGACCGGTACATCATCGGCACCTGCCCGCACTGCGGCTACGACAAGGCACGCGGCGACCAGTGCGAGAACTGCACGCGGGTCCTGGACCCGACCGACCTGATCGACGCCCGTTCGGCGATCAGCGGCAGCAGCGACCTGGAGATCCGCGAGACCAAGCACCTGTTCCTGCTCCAGTCGGCACTGGCCGGAGAGGTCGAGGCATGGGTCGACGAGCGGGCCGACAACTGGCCGGTGCTGGCCTCCTCCATCGCCCGCAAGTGGCTCACCGAGGGCCTGCACGACCGTGCGATCACTCGTGACCTGGACTGGGGCGTCCCGGTTCCGGCGGACACCTGGCCGGACCTGGCCGCCGAGGGCAAGGTCTTCTACGTCTGGTTCGACGCCCCGATCGAGTACATCGGCGCGACGAAGGAGTGGGCCGACCAGGACCCGGAGAACCGGGACTGGCGCTCGTGGTGGTGGGAGTCGGACGCGGACGTCCACTACACGGAGTTCATGGGCAAGGACAACGTGCCCTTCCACAGCGTGATGTTCCCGGCGACCCTGCTGGGCACCCGCTCGCCGTGGAAGAAGGTCGACGTCATCAAGGCCTTCAACTGGCTCAACTACTACGGCGGCAAGTTCTCCACCTCGCAGCGGCGCGGCGTCTTCACGCACGACGCGCTGGACATCCTCCCGGCCGACTACTGGCGCTACTTCATGATGGCGAACGCGCCGGAGTCCGACGACTCCTCCTTCACCTGGGAGCACTTCACGGCCACGGTGAACAAGGACCTGGCGGACACCCTGGGCAACTTCGTCAATCGGGTGCTGTCCTTCTCCCGCAAGCGCTTCGGCGACGCGGTCCCGGAGGGCGGCAAGCCGGGCGAGGCCGAGGCCAGGCTCGGCGAGGAGATCGCCCGCCTCCTCGCCGAGTACGAGGAGCAGATGGAGGCCATCCAGTTCCGCAAGGCGGCGGCGGCGCTGCGCGCCCTGTGGTCGGCGGGCAACTCCTACCTGGAGGAGAAGGCCCCCTGGCTGGAGATCAAGACCAACAAGGAGGGCGCGGCCCTCACCCTGCGCACCGCGATGAACCTGATCCACCTCTACGCGGTGGTCTCGGAGCCGTTCATCCCGACGTCGTCGGCGGCGATGCGCGCGGCCTTCGACCTGCGGGACGACACGGCCACCTGGGTCACCCAGGAGGAGGCGAAGTCCCTCACCGCCGTCGCCCCGGGCACCCCCTTCACGGTCCCGCCGGTCCTCTTCACCAAGCTCACGGACGAGGACCTGGAGACGTACAAGGAGCGCTTCGGCGGTTCGGGCGAATAGGGCATACCGCTTGCACACAGGGGCCCGGGAACGACTTGTTCCCGGGCCCCTGTGCCGTGGCCCCGAGCGGTCCGGGCAGATCATTCCAACGGGGGCGTCGCCGCCCACGCGTCGCACTCGTCGGGATCACGGCTACCCAAGGGCTTGACAGAGGGGGAGCAGGGTGATCGGGGGAACGGTCGCGCCCTTCGCCGTTCATCCGCCCCCTGTCCAAGGTCCGAGCACGCGTCACGCCTGCCCCGGCCGGCGCGGATTGATATAAGCTTGGCGCTGATATATAAACCCGACTGCGGGAGGTCTCATGTCCAGGACTCTGGTCGACATCGACGACGACAAGCTGGCCTTCGCTCAGCGGCAGCTCGGCACCAAGACCAAACGGGAGACCATCGACCGCGCGCTGACCATAGCGTCCGCGATCAGCGCCGACGACCGGGCACGTGCCCTGCGCTGGCTCCAGGAGAACGCCGACGCGTTCCTGGACTTCGACGTCCTCGCGGAACGGGAACGGGCAGGCCTGTGACCTACCTCGCCGACACCTCCGCCGTGTGGCGGCTGCTGCGCGGGCAGCTCGACTCCCCCTGGCCCGATCGCGTGGCACGAGGGCTCGTCGCCATCTGCCCGCCCGTCGAGGCCGAGCTGATGCCCGGCCTTCGCTCCGACCGGGACTACGAGCCCTTCTTCACCATGCTCGGCCAGACCTTCGGCTGGGTCCCTGCCCTCGACGATCCCTGGCCGAAGGTCGTGGAGGTGCAGCGGGACCTCGCGAGGATCGGCCATCATCGCGGCCCTTCCCCCATGGACATTCTCATCGCCCTCATCGCCGAGCAACAGCACCTGACCGTTCTCCATGTCGACGACGACTTCACGGCCATCGCCAAGGTGAGACCAGGCATCCCCATGGTCCAGGGCAAAGCACGAAGCAACTGACTGACTCGAGACACCACGGCACCCCACTCCCGGTGACAACCAGGCGCAGAGCGAGTGCCGTTGAGGGTCAGCTTTCCGAGGCGTACGTCACGAAGTGGGCCCAGGCGCCGGGCGCGAGGGCGAGCTGCGGGCCTTCGGTGTTCTTGGAGTCGCGGACGTGGATGGTGCGGGGCGCTGTCGCGATCTCGACGCAGGAGTTGCCATCGGGGCCGTCGCTGTAACTGCTCTTGAACCAGACCAGCTCGGAAGCGTCCCCAGCAGAGGCCTTGCGGATCATGTTTCTCCCAGCATTCGCTCGATGAAGGCCAGTGACTCCCGCGGCGTGAGAGCCTGCGCACGGATGGTCCCATACCGCAGCTCAAGGATCCGCAGCTGCTTCGGATCCGAAGTCGGCCGGCCATTGAACGCACCGTCGGAACGACCCGCCGCCGTACCGTCGGCGAACTTCAGCACCTCGATCCTGCCGTCCAGCCCAGGGTGGGCCCCTGCACTCGTCGGCATCACCTGAAGCGTGACGTTGCGCAACCGCCCCACTTCCAGCATGTGTTCGAGTTGCTGATGCCACACCATTGTGCCCCCAACCCGTCGGCGTAGCGTCGCCTCTTCCAGGACGAAGCTGAGAGCCGGAGCAGGTGACCGCTTGAAGATCGACTTCCGGGCCATCCGAGCCGCGACCAAGTGCTCCACTTCCTCTTCCGAGTACGGCGGCTGCCAGGCCTCGAACAAGGCTCGCGCATGCTCCGGTGTCTGCAACAGGCCGTGGATGCTGAGCCCGACGTACACCCCGATCTCAACTGCTTTGGCCTCAAGATCAGCCAGCGCCCGCACACTCTTCGGGTATCGGACCTTCCTCACGTCCTCCCAGGTCGCCGAGATGAGCCCACGCGCCCCCAACACCTCATCGGCCTTGTCCAGGTACTCCTCCCGGGGAATCCTCTTGCCACCCTCGATCTTGTAGACGAGGTCCTCCCCGTACCC
>NZ_POTZ01000491.1 GCF_003236365.1 Streptomyces sp. NTH33 | reverse complement strand
GACCTGAGTTCCTTGGCGAGGAGCTTGGCGCGGTAGTCGCGGGGCATGTCGGCGTAGCGCCAGGTTTCCTCGCCGAGCCGGTCGAACAGCTGGCCGAGGGCGTGGTGGTGGGCGTCGGCGTGTTCGCGGACGTCCATGGTGGCGAGCTGGAGGCCGAAGGCGGCCAGGGTGCGGATGGTGCGGCCCAGTCGTCCGTCGGCGAACAGGCCGCCGCGGTGTTCGCGCAGGGAGTTCTGGATGATGCGCAGGTCGTGCAGCAGCTCGTTGGTGCCGAGGTAGTCGTGGCCGGGCTCGTGGGAGGTGCCGGTGGCCAGGCGCTGCTTGGTGTTGACGAGCTTCTGGCGGATGCAGGTGGCCTTGAGCCGGTAGGGCTCCTCGGCGTTGAGGCGCTTGTAGCGGGGGCTGATCTCGGGCAGCTTCTCCAGGTCGGCCTGGAGGGAGGTCAGCAGTTCGTCGGTGGCGCCGGTGTAGCGGATGGAGTTGGAGAGGAAGCCGCGCAGCTCGTCGATCATGTCGAGGGCGTCGTTGATGCCGTGTTCGTGCTGGAGGATCAGCACGTCCCAGGTGACCTGGGGGGTGACGTTGGGGTTGCCGTCGCGGTCGCCGCCGATCCAGGTGCCGAAGGTGAGGGGGCGGGTGTCGTCGGGGAGCCTGACGCCGACGCGCTCCAGTTCGGCGGTGAGGTCCTCCAGGACGTCGCCGACGGCTTCGGCGTGGAGTTCGTCGAGGTAGTAGATGGCGTTGCGGGCCTCGTCGGAGGGTTCGGGGCGTACCACGCGGAGTTCGTCGGTCTGCCAGACGAGGTCGATGTTCTCGGCGAGCCGGGTGTCGTGGCGGCGGCGGTCGGAGGCGACGACCGGGGTTTCCAGAAGGGCGGCGATGCGGCGGAGCTTGTTGAGGACGGAGCGGCGGGCGGCCTCGGTGGGGTGTGCGGTGAAGACCGGGCGGACGTTGAGGTGCTGCACGGTCTGGCGCAGGTGTGCGGGGTCGGCGTCCTTGAGCCGGTCGGCGGTGCGGGCGATGAGGCCGCCCTCGGCGGCGCGGCGGGCGCGCAGTTCGCGGCCGCGGTGCACCTGTTCGGCGATGTTGGCGAGGTGGAAGTAGGTGGAGAAGGCGCGGACCAGCTTGGCCGCGGTTTCGAGTTCGGTGCCGCGCAGGAGTTCGGCGGCGGCCTCGCCGTCCTCGCGGGTGAGGCGGCGGACCCTCTCGACCAGTTCGAGGAGCTCGGGGCCTTCCTGCCGTACGAGGGTCTCTCCGAGGAGGTCGCCCAGTCGGCGGATGTCGGCGCGCAGCTCGCTGCTGGTCGTCGTCTGGTCGTCGGAACTGCTCACAGGTGCGGCTCCTTGCGGGTTGAAGCACGTCTGGGAGGGAACCCGGACGGGTGCCGCGCGGCGGGCCGCCGCATACGGGCCGGGCATCCGGGAAGGGATTTTCTTCAGCGGACCGCGCTGTCCGACCGATTCCAAGTCTAGGTGTCGGGCGGGACGCGCAAGGCTGCGGGCTCTTGCCGCAGGGCGACGCGCTGCCATACTTACGATGCCGTAGGTTACGGAACCGTAGGGAGCTGGACGGTTCCGGACGCCGCCGGCACCTGTCTAGACCCTCGACCCACAGGGGACGCCCATGACCGCAAGCTCCGATGTGATCGACGACGCCCAGAAGGCGACCGACACCGCGCTGCCGTCTGCCACGCTGGGTGGTGAGCAGAAGCGTTCGATCGAGCAGATCACGCTGCTGCTGTTCATCACCGTCCCGTTTCTCGCGCTGCTGGCGGCGGTGCCGCTGGCGTGGGGGTGGGGGGTGAGCTGGCTGGATCTGGGCCTGTTGGTGTTCTTCTACTTCCTCGGCTGCCACGGCATCACGATCGGTTTCCACCGGCATTTCACCCATGGCTCGTTCAAGGCGAAGCGGCCCTTGAAGATCGCGCTGGCGATCGCGGGGTCGATGGCGGTCGAGGGGCCCCTGGTCCGCTGGGTCGCCGACCACCGCAGGCACCACAGGTTCTCCGACGCCGAGGGCGATCCGCACTCGCCGTGGCGGTACGGCGAGACGGTTCCGGCGCTGCTGAAGGGCCTGTGGTGGGCTCATGTCGGCTGGATGTTCGACGAGGAGCAGACGCCGCAGGAGAAGTACGCGCCGGATCTGGTCAAGGATCCGGCGATGCGGCGGATCTCCCGCCAGTTCGTGCTCTGGACGACGGTGTCGCTCGCGCTGCCGGCGCTGATCGGCGGCCTGGTCACCCTGTCGTGGTGGGGCGCGTGCACCGCGTTCTTCTGGGGTTCACTCGTTCGGGTGGCTTTGCTGCACCACGTGACCTGGTCGATCAACTCGATCTGTCATGCGGTCGGCAAGCGTCCGTTCAAGTCGCGGGACCGCTCGGGCAACGTGTGGTGGCTGGCGGTGCTGTCCTGCGGCGAGTCCTGGCACAACCTGCACCACGCCGACCCGACCTCGGCCCGGCACGGGGTGGAGCGCGGCCAGCTGGACTCCTCGGCGCGGATCATCCGCTGGTTCGAGCAGCTCGGCTGGGCACACGACGTGCGCTGGCCGTCACGCTCGCGTATCGATTCCCGCCGGAACACTGACAAGGACCGCTCCCGGCGCCGTAAGGAGACCGCCGAGGCGGCATGATGGGCGGTGTGGCCACCGACTCCAGCACCCCCAGCAATGACAAGCCGCGGCGCGCGCGTCGCACCCGTATGACCGGTGCCGAGCGCCGCCAGCAGCTGCTGGAGATCGGTCGCACCCTGTTCGCGGCGAAGGGCTTCGAGGCCACGTCGGTGGAGGAGATCGCGGCGAAGGCCGGGGTGTCCAAGCCGGTGGTGTACGAGCACTTCGGCGGCAAGGAGGGCCTGTACGCGGTGGTGGTGGACCGCGAGATGCGGCGGCTGCTGGACATGGTGACCAGCAGTCTGACGGCCGGCCACCCCCGCGAGCTGTGCGAGCAGGCGGCGTTCGCTCTCCTGGACTACATCGAGGAGTACACGGACGGCTTCCGCATCCTGGTCCGTGACTCCCCCATCCCGCAGTCGACGGGTTCCTTCGCCTCCCTGATCTCCGACATCGCCACCCAGGTGGAGGACATCCTGGGCCGCGAGTTCAAGTCCCGCGGCTTCGACTCCAAGCTGGCCCCTTTGTACGCCCAGGCCCTGGTCGGCATGGTCGCCCTGACCGGCCAGTGGTGGCTGGACGTGCGCCGCCCGAAGAAGGCGGAGGTGGCGGCCCACCTGGTGAACCTGGCGTGGCACGGCCTGGACGGTCTGGAGCCGAAGCCGCGGCTGATCGGTCACCGCAAGAGCTGAACCAATAGGCCACAAGATTAATCTTGTGGCACCATGTGCGCATGATTGAGATCGCGATCAGCGCTGCCCGTTCCCAGCTCGGCGACCTGGTCCGCCGTGCCGCTCACAGCCGCGAGACCATCGCGCTGACCGACCACGGGCACGTGGCTGCCCTCCTTGTGTCTCCGCAGGTGATAGAGGATCTTGAGGACGCCTTGGCAGTCTCTGACTACCAGCGGCGGAAGGCCGAGGGAACGCTGGGTGAGGGCATCCCCATGGCGGAGGTCCGGAGGCGACTGGGGCTCGAGAAGCCGTGAGCTACGAGATCATCTTCGAACCGCACGCCCTCGACGCCGCAGCGCGGTTCTTGAAGGAGGACCCGGCCGGCCTCGCCGGGGTCCTGGACGCGATCGACGAGCTGGCCCACGATCCGCGCCCCGCGGGGTCGACGCCGTACGGCCTGGACATTCGCCGCCTCCGTGTCGGCGAGTACCGGGTCCTGTACGTCATCGGCGATGAGGTCGTCCGTATCCTCGTCACGCACCTCGGTCGGACGGCTTGAGCTCCTCAAGGAACTCCAGCCGGTTGCCCACCGGATCCTCGGAGTAGAAGCGCTTGTGGCCCGGCAGGTCGTCGTCCCAGGTGACCTTCGCGCCGTGTGCGCGCAGCCGGGCGGCGTAGGCCTCGATGGCCGTCACCCGCAGGCCGGGGTGGGCCTTCTTCGCCGGGCGGAAGTCGTCCTCGACGCCCAGGTGGAGCTGGACGGTCCCGGCCTGGAACCAGCAGCCGCCGCGCGCGGCCAGGACCGGTGGCTTGGGGATCTCCGTCATGCCGAGGACGTCGACGTAGTACGTACGCAGCTGGTCCTCGGAGCCGGGGGGCGCGGCCAGCTGGACGTGATCGACGGCGCTGAGCACGGCTCATGCCTCCTTGGTGTTCCTGGTGGCGACCGCGAAGACGCGGCGGAAGGGGAACGGGGTGCCGTGCGGGCCGGGCGGGTAGGCCTCGCGCAGGGCGGTGCGGTACTCGGCCAGGAACTCCTCGCGTGCCGCCGGGTCGTCGCCGAGGGCGGTGAGGACCGGCCGCAGCCCGGTGCCCTTCACCCAGTCCAGGACCGGATCCTCCCCCGCCAGCAGGTGGACGTACGTCGTCTCCCACACGTCCGCCGTGCAGCCGAGCGCGGTCAGCTTCTCCAGGTACGCCTCGGGGCCGAACACCGCGTCCTCGTGGCGCAGGACGTCCGCGAGGCGGTCGCGCCAGCGGGCGGAGTGGGCGAGGTCGCGCATCAGCCGGTGGCTGGGGGCAAAGAAGTTGCCGGGCACCTGGAAGGCGAGGGTGCCGCCGGGGCGCAGCCCCGCCACCCAGTCGGCGAACCGGTCGGCGTGCCCGGGCACCCACTGCAGGGTGGCGTTGCTGACGATCAGGTCGTACGGCTCGCCGGGCGTCCAGGTGCGGACGTCGGCATGGGCGAAGTCGAGGCGTCCGCCGCCGGGGGTGGGGCCCTCATGCTCCACCACGGCCTTGTCGAGCATCTCGGGCGAGTTGTCGTAGCCGGTGATGTGCGCGGTGGGCCAGCGGCCGGCGAGCAGGGCGGTGACGTTGCCGGGCCCGCAGCCGAGGTCGGCGATACGGGGCGGGCGCGGGCCGCTGGGCAGCTCGGGGACGCGGGCGAGCAGGTCGGTGAAGGGGCGGGCGCGATGGCCGGCGTGACGCAGGTACTGGGC
>NZ_POTZ01000490.1 GCF_003236365.1 Streptomyces sp. NTH33 | reverse complement strand
CCCGGATCCAGCGGATGCCCGGAGAGGGCGGCTGCACCGTCGGCAACGCCCTGGACCCGCTACCGCCACCGCACTGAACGGGGTGCCCGGCTCCGGCGAAAAGCCGCCTGCACCTTCCCCGCCGCCTGCTGCGCCGGGCCAACAAGATCCTCAAGGCGGCCCCGGCTTTCTTCGCGTCAATGACAAAGTCTGGGACGCAGGCCCACGGGTGGTGACACAGTGGCACGTACCGGCGGGGCCGGCTCGTTTCTTTGCTGCCCCAGCCATGGTGGCTTGTCGGCGATATGCCGCCCCGCGGCCGTTGTACGTGGAGGGTCCGCGGGGCGAGGGTCGTGCCGGATGCGGAAGTCCGAGTCCGCGACCGGAACCAGTGGCTCAGCAGCCGAAGTTGACCAGTTTGAACGTGACGTAGTGGTCCGAGGTGTAGTGGTCCTCCCGGGTCTTCTGGCCGGTGACTATGCGGCGGGCTCCGCGGTCGGGGGAGCCCGGGGTGACGACGGTGTACTCGTGGTAGTACCCGGTCGATTGCTTGGGCAGGACGCCCTCACGGTTCTGGAAGACGGCGCCGTCCTGGGAGTACGGGAAGGGACCGCCCTTGTCGATCAGGCGGAGCGTGTCGTACGCCTGGGAGGGCAGCGCGCTGTAGCAGATGCTGCCGACCGCGGTCGCGGCGGCGTCCGCCGGCCCGGCGGCGACGGTGCCGCCGACGAGGAGAGCGGACAGGAGGGCGCCCGCGGCGCCGATACGGGTGGTGCGTGGGGGGAATCTCATGCGCCTATGATGACGCGCGTAGATGTTGGCATGTCAATGACAAGTTTGAGAAATTCGCCGTCAAGTTTGTTGAATTCGCGGGGAGTTCATCTGCGTAGAGCCGTGCCGGGAGCGGCACCCGCGTGATCTTCCTATGGCGGGATTCGGGACGCCGCGCCTTGGTGGTGCGGCCCTTGTCACGATACGGAGGCAAGCCCATCGTGGTGGGCACCAGGGACCGCGTCTCGGTCCCGATCACGGTCCAGCTCGACAACAGCTCCGGCGGCATCACCACCATCGACGCGATGCTCTGGATCGGCGACGGGTACAGCTCCTCCTTCTCCTTCTACCTGGACGGCCCGGCCGGGCAGAACATGACGTGCGAGAAGACCACGTCCACCGTCTCGACCTGCACCGGAACCGCGACGCTCTATCCCACGCAGCTGCACAACTCGGCGACGATGCCGGCCTGGCTGCAGGTATCCGGCTACGCGTACGACGGCGGCCGGTACCTCCTGAACTCGAAGTACCCCGAGTACGCGGACCTGCCCGGCACGAGCGTCCCGGTGCTGAAGCAGACCACGCTGACGGTGAAAGCCACCCCGAAGCCGGTACGCAAGGGGGGCACCGTCACCATCACCGGACAGCTGAACCGGCCCGACTGGAACACCCTGATAGATCCGTACGGCACAGCCACCGCCACCGTCGGGTACCCGAAACAGCCGGTGAAGCTGCAGTTCAAATCGTGGTCTTGAACCGGTGGGCGAGGAGAATCCCGCTCACCCGGTCCCCTCCGGCTGCGCCGCCCCGCCGGCCGGTTCGAGGCCGGTCACCTCGAACTCCACCCGGACGTCGTCGGCCAGCCGCAAGGCGCCCAGGAACGCGGTGTAGGGCTTGATCCCCCAGTGGGACTGCGTGACGGTTGCCCAGCCCCGCACCGTTCCCCGGTCGTCCTCCTCCCCGTGCACCGTCACGGGCCGGGTCCGGCCCTTGACGGTGAGGTCCCCGGTGATCTCGAACGACTGCGGCGTTCCGGTGACACCGGTGGAGCGGAAGACGATCGTGGGGTGCTCCGATGTGTCGAGCAGACCTCTGCCCGACAGCGTCCGCTTGATGTCGGCCCGGTCGGCGTCGGTGAGCGCCTTCAGCCCGCCCGTTCCCTCCCGGACCTCCAACGAGCCCGCCTCGACCGTCACACTCACCGACGACCTGCCGGGCTCACCGACGGCCACGACCGCCTCGCCGGACCACCGGGTGGCCTCGAGCGTGAGGTCGTGCCCCGCTCTCCGGCCCAGTCCGGCACGGCCGGTCCTGATCAGGAGGCGACCGGCCGAGGGCCCGAGCCGGTGGGTTCCGTCCGAGAGCGTCATAGCGCCGAGGGTACGGGCGGGACACGGCCCGGATGCCGAAGCGGCCCCGATCGGCGAGTCCGCGTGTACGGGGGCGGTCGCGGCCCGGGCTGCCTGCCCGGCCCGCCCGGGGCGCTACCGCTGGGGGGCGGCGAGTTCCCGGCCGCGGTAGAAGCCCTCCCGCTCCTCGACGACGTACGGGGCCATGGCCGCACGCCGCTGCGCCTCCGGCTCGGAGCCCCGCCAGGCGTCGCACGCCTCCCGGGAGGTCCAGAACGACACTCCGGTGACCTCCTGTCCGTCGTCGGACCAGTACGCGTAGGAGCGGAGCAGGCCCTGCGGATAGGTGGCCGGGCGCCACGCCCTTTCGAACTCCTCCAGTGTGCCCGGCCGAAGGCGGCGTGTCGTCACCCAGACGAAGTGCTCCTCCATCACGGTCTCCTCCACGGCGTCGGCTCGGTCCGCGCGGGACATGTCAGTGCTGCGGTACTGCCGTGTCAGGCGTGGTCGACCAGTTGGGAGTGGCCCTTCTGCCGTGCGCAGTGGGCGCAGCAGAAGAACTGTCCGTCCGCCTGCAGCCCGTGGCCCAGGATCCGGCAGCTGCAGTTGTCGCAGCTCGGGGCCATGCGCTGGGCCGCGCACTCCAAGCTGTCGAAGACGTGCGTCGCTCCAGCCGCCCGCACTTCGAAGGCCATCTCGTAGTCATTGCCGCAGACTTCGCACGTCGCCATGGGCCATTCCTCCATTCGCGTTTCGCGGCGGGCGGGACCAGGGCTCCGCCCGCCGGCACATCCACGAGCCTGTGCCCAGCCGGCCGGCGGCGCAACTCCGCGGACGACGTCGTGCTCCGAACGGTGGAACGGCCCCCGGGCCCCGGCGTCTTCGCGAGCGCTCGGCGGTGTTGTCACTCCTGTCCGGGGACGCTCATCTCGCCCAGCAGCGACCAGTCGTCCTGCGGAACCGTCGTGTTCACGATCCGAGGCGTCTCGGCCAGGTGGGGCGGCAGGGTCCGCTGCGCGGCCTTGAAGTGCTCGGACTGCACGTGGGCCGCCCCCGCCTCGTCGTCGCGGAAGGCCTCGACCAGGACGTACTCCGTCGGGTCCTCGACGCTGCGGGACCAGTCGAACCACAGGCAGCCCGGCTCGTCGCGCGTGGCCGCGGTGAACTCGGCGGCGATCTCCGGCCACTGGTCGGCGTACTCGGGGCGGACACGGAACTTGGCGGTGATGAAGATCATCGTTCTCCTCCACACGGCCGTAGCCGTGGCGAAGATCGGACACAGCGGGGTGTGGTGATCGTAGCCGACGCGGAGCACACCGCCCGGCGGTGCTCTCCCGGCGGATCAGCCTGCGGCCGGTGTCCGAGCCGGGACTCGGGACCGGTACACGAGCAGGGTCGCGCTTTCGGGGACTCGCGGGAGCAGGGGGACCTGGACCTGGGGCGGGCCGAGGGCGTCGGCGAGGGCGTGGCGGAGATCCGCGCACTGATGGCCGTAGGTGCGATACCCGTCGCGGGTGACCAGCCAGATGCGTGCCCGACCGGACGTGCGGGCCAGCAGCCGGGTGGCGAAGGCGCCGGCGGACGCGCTCTTGTTGCGGCGCTCGTAGTCGACCCAGTCGACCACGGCAGGATCCTGTGCGGTGGGGTAGGCCAGCCGTCCGGCCGGTGCGTGCAGGAGCCGGGTGACAGGGGGGCCCAGCTGGTCGGGGCAGAAGACGACGGTGTCGCCCGCCGCGGCTTGCCGGTTGACGACCGCGGCGATCTGACCGGCCTGTGTGCGGGGAAGGGAGAGGTTCAGGGCGGCGACGGCGAGCCATGCCGTCAGGAGGGCGCCGAGGGAGGGCAGTTGGGCACGGCGGGGCAGCAAGGTGGTTCCGGAGGCGGCGATCAGTACGACGGGGGCCACGACGACCGCCGAGTAGCGCGCCACGAAGGCGGAGTCCAGGATGCTGCAGGCGGCGTAGGCCAGGACCAGCGTCAGTACGGTCACGGCGGCCACCGCGTCGAGGGGCGACCGTGTCCTCCAGGCGGGCGCCGGCCGGCCGGCGCCGTCCCTGCGCAGGAACAGGCCGGCCAGCAGTGGGGGCCACAGCAGCAGCGAGAGCGGCGCGTGCACCGGCCGGCCCCCGGCGGACCAGTAGCCGACCAGTTCGGTCCACGAGTGCCAGGCCGGTGGCGCGGCCCAGGGGGTCCCCGTGTGGCGGATCTGGAAGAGGAGGACGGGCGCCCAGGGAAGGAGGGCGACCAGCGACAGGGCCAGGGCCGCCGGCGTCCAGGCGTCGGCCGCTCGCCGGCCGCGGCACAGCCACCGCACCGTCGCGACCGCGCCGATGGCTGTCAGCAGGAACAGTGCCCAGTAGTGCGTCAGGAGGAGCAGGCCGCCCGGTACAGCGGTCATCAGGGTGTTCAGCGGGCCGGGGTGCTCCCGCAGACGCCGCAGCGCCAGCGCGAGGAGCAGGACCAGCAGGACGACCAGGGCGTACATGCGGGCTTCGGAGGCGTACCGGATCAACCAGGGATTGACCGCCGCGAGAAGCAGGGTCACGGTGCCGAGGCGAGGCCCGCCCAGCAGCAGGCCCCAACGCCGGAACAACGGCAGCGCGAGGAGGCTGAACGCCCCCGACAGACTCCGCACGGCGGCGTCACCGGTGCCGAAGGCGGCCATCCACAGATGCAGACACACGTAGTACAGGGGCGGGGAGCCGTCGTGCCGCAGCGCCTCCGGAAGCCGGTGCAGGGGCATGCGGGCGATGGCCACGCTCTGTGCCTCGTCCAGCCACAGAGGTGAGGGCGCCCAGAACCGCAGGATCGCTCCGGCTGCCACCACCGCCACCGTCACCGGACCGGCGAAGGGGGGCATGGACCGGCGCCGGGGGCCGGACGGCCACTTCGCCGCGGGGGAGAGGCCGGCTCCTG
>NZ_POTZ01000048.1 GCF_003236365.1 Streptomyces sp. NTH33 | reverse complement strand
CGTGAAGGGAGGGGCTGGTGGGGGACGGCCGGCTTCGCCGGATCGAGTGTCCGGTCCGTCTCGACGGGCCCCTTCGCGGGCTGCCGCTTTCCCGGAGGTCGCCACGGACCTCGGACCGGAACGCGAAGGGCTTGATCACCTGCACCCCGTCGTGGGACACGTCCCCTCGACGCCCGGCCAGGAGGCACCTACCCCTCTGAAAAGTGTGAGCATTTCGGCCTCCAGTGTTCACACGCCGCTCGTTTGAGTGCATGAGGGACATTCACCTGCCGGGTGCTCACCTTTTCAGCAGGATGGGTGCCATGAGCCCCCTCCCGGGAGATCGCGTCCCGCCGGGTGGCGCAGCCGGTCAAGTACGTGGAGCGCGCAGGTCACCGCCGTATCGATGCGGTTCAGGGGCCGCCCATGGCGCTGACGGCAGGTCAGCCGCGCGCGATGCGGAGCCGTTGTCTCACAGGGAGGCCGACGTGCGGCTCACCGGAACGCGTCGAGCAAGGTCGCTTGCACCATCAGGCGGGACACGACCGGGCTTCGAACAGTTTGTCGTGGGCCGCGGCCCCGTCACCGCCCTCGATCCACAGGCGGGTGAAGGGGATTTCCAGGTAGACCACGTCCAAGGCTTTGGGTTCGGCGAACGAGATGACGTTGAACGCGCTGCTCGGTCCCACGTGCGGACCTGCACTGAAGGGATGGATCAGCAATGTGATGTCCGGCTGCTCCGCCTCGTGGATCACTGCCCGGAAGGCAAGAGGCCGGTCGTCCGACAGGCGCCGTTGCCGGGCGAGACGGGTTGCCACGAACTCCTCGTCCTCCGCCGAGCGAGCGATCGGCCGGTCTGCCCTCAGGGCACACACGTAAGCAGGGGTGCAAGGTGCGGGGTGAACGGATGAGGACGGTCGGCTCCGTCGGCATGTGGCCAAGTCCGCCTGGCCGAGGGCAGAGACCGGCCCCGTGGTGTATGCCCCTCAGCGTCCACATCGTCGGACGGCAAACGTGGTCGACGGGATCCCCAGCCCGTTCAACCGGGAGAGGAATTCTTCCTCTTGCTCCTGTGTGAGGGTGATCCACAGGGACGCCCCGAGTCACTCGCGCTGAAGACCAGCCGGTCTCCTCGTCGGCCTTCGGCGTTGATCGTGTAGGGAACCAAGTCCGAGAGCACCCCGAACTGCCCGTCGTCGCGGACGTCGATGTCGATCCCCGTCCCGGGGTCGCAGAGCCGGGAGCGAGTGCCGTCCGCCACCGCCTCCCGGGCCAGGGACAGCACGCGTTCGTACGAAGGCAGCACCGCAGGCGGCCAGGCGTCGTCGCTGTAGGCGTCGAGGTGTGCGGCGTCGATGCTGTGGCGCAGTACGCGAAGAGCCTCGCGGTGAACGAGCGCGACGTCCGCAGGGCTCAGGCCGTCGACGAGTACGAGTTCGCGACCGGGGCCGTCAGTCCGGCTGGTCACACGTCAGTCCTTCTCGCACGGTTCGCTGGAAGGCCGTCCATGCGGTCGGGGTGACGCGGAGGGACGGGCCGGTGGGGTGCTTGGAGTCTCGTATGGCGACGGTGGTGGGGATGTTGGTGGCTACTTCCACGCACTCGGCCACCTGATCGCTGTAGCTGGACTTGCGGTACCGGAAGTCGGGCACGGCTCACAGTTCCCTTCGAAGCCTGCGGAGGAATGAAGTCGACTCGTCCTCGCCGAGAGAGTGTTCGGTGATTACCTCGAACAGTTCATCGTAAGCCGCGGCACCCTCGCCGCCCTCCACCCATCGTTGAGCGAAGGGGGCTTCCACGTAGACGACGTCCATGGCGCCGGGTTCGGCGAACGAGAGGATGTTGAACGAGCCGTTCAGACCGGGATGCGTACCTGCGCCGAAGGGGAAGATTCGCAGTGAGACGTTCGGGAGGTCGGCCGTTTTCAGAAGGTGGTCGAGCTGTCCGCGGACCGCTGCCGTCCCGCCGGGGAAGTTCCGCAGTGCGGCTTCGTAGATCACTGTCTGGAATGTGAGCGGTGGGTCCTGGGCGAGCAGTTGCTGGCGCGCGAGCCGCGCGGCGACGAACTCCTCGTCAGACGCCGGGTTTTTGATCGTTGCTGGACTGAGGTCTCCCCTCAGGTCCACGATGTACTCCGGGGTTTGGAGCAGGCCGGGTACGAAGGACGGCTGCCACGCCTTGACGGTTGTTGCCGCGCTCTCCAGCGTGACGTACTCCTGCATGACGCCGTGGATCGTGTAGTCGTCCCACCAGCCCTTGGCCTTGCGTCGCTCTCGGTCGACCCGTGCCAGTTCCAGGAGCGAACTGACGATTCCGGAGTCGTGGGCGCCGTACAGCTCGCACAGCGCGCGAATGTCAGGGTCGCGCATGGGCACCCAGCCGCCCTCCATCTTCGCGACTTTCGTGGTGGAGGCGGTGAGCGCCTTGGCCGCGTGGGTCTGAGTCAGACCCGCAGCCGTGCGCAACTTGATGAGCTCTCCACCCAGTCGACGCCCCAGGACGGTGGACGTGCTGTTGCCTTGCATCGCCTGACTCGCGGTCACGTTGGCGCTCCTCGTGGTGTCCACGCGTGATCAGTCTGACGCGATGTGTGAGCGGCACGCAAACCCGTTGGGGGGAATTCCTCCGAGAGGAACTTGCGCGCAAAGGTGCGCCGCTTCTACGGTCGGCGACGAGCCGATCGCGCAGCGCTGCCGGTTCAGGCGTCGGCGCTGCCCGTCACTGCCCGGAGGTGGGCGACTCGGTCGCCCCCTGCAACCCGCTCCAGTACGACCGGCTCGACTGCACGCCACTGCCGAAGAGCGTCACCCTCGCCCGGCGCCGGGCCCACCGTCTCCTCACCGACTGGGGTCACCCGGAACTCGCTGCCGACGCCGCTCTGTTGGTCTCCGAGCTCGGTGGCAACGCCGTCCTGCACGGATGCCTGCGGGACAGGCTCTTCCGCGTCGAACTCACCCTCACCGAACGGGCCGTACGCGTCTCCGTCTCCGACCCGAAGGGGGAGGTGCTCCCGGCCCCGGGTGAGGCCTCGCCGGACGACATGTTCGGGCGCGGGCTGCTCATCGTCCGGGAGGTCGCCGACCGGTGGGGCGTGGAGCGGCTCACCGTCGGAAAGTCCGTGTGGTGCGAGCTGGACGTCGTGGCCCAGCCGCCACCACACGGCTACCGTGGCGACAGCGAGCCCCGCCGCCGAGGAGGACGACGACCATGGCCGAACCGCTCAAGACCTTCGTCAACGGTGCCGAGGTCGAGGTCCCCAACAGCATCCCCGGCATCCGCGCAGCGCTCCCCGAGGAGCGCCGCCCGGAATTCGACCGTGCGGTCAACGAGGCCGGCGTGCACGACATCCATGCCGTCATGCGCCACTGGATGCTGGAAGCCGTGCCCGACCCGGAGTCCGAGGCACTGCTGGAACGGCTCGCGGCGGACGAGGCCGAAAGGCGGGGAGCCGCTTGAGGTACCGCATCACCTATGCGCCGCCGGCCGACGACACCTTGAGCAAGATGCGAGACGGCGAGGCATTCAAGGAAACGGTGGCGCGAACCCTCGGCCACGACCCGTACGGGCACGGATCGACCGCGGTCAGAGGCGAGCGCGACCGACGCGAGGCGACCGTTCTGGGCGCCGTCGTGCTCTACTACGTCTCCGGCACCATCCTGACCGTCACCGTGGTCAGGCTGATTCCCGGGCTGTGAGAAACGGTCGCCCCAGCCGTGAAGGCGAGGACGGTCGTGTTGGTCGAACGATCGGGTGCTCGGTTCAAGGACTCAACTTTCCTCGGGCGCTGCCCCTCTTGCGTCGTCTCGCCCTCATTCGGACGCGCACTTGTACTTGCGTTCGATCTTCTCCGCCGCCTCCGTCAGTACCTGACTGATCCGGGGGACCAGGACTTCGGACTTCCAGTGGTAGTGCTTGCGTACCTGGATGGTGGTGGCGAGGACAAGGTCGACACGGCTCGCAGTGGTGCGGTTGAGCGCGTAGGCGCAGGAATCCGAGAGACGGATCTGGCCTCGGGCCTGGGTGACCCAACCCGCACGACTGCCCGTCAGGCGCTTGACTCCTTCGGGCGGGGTGACGTTGTCCAGTGCTCCGTCCTGCAGCGAAAGCACGAACTGTATGTCTTGGTCTTTGTCACCGGTTCTGACGTCACACGTCGCTTCCCGCTCGTCCGGGGCCGTTTCCGTGGCGGTTACGGGACGTTCCGTGCTGAGCAACGGCTTCGCCTGTGCTCGGGACAGCGCGCCCCAGCACATCGCGTCCGGGTCGGCGGTCTTTTCCTGCGGCCCCCGCAGTTTGATCCCCGCCAACGTTGCTGTCACGGCCAGGACGGCGGTCGCTCCGACCAGTCCGCCGCGCACGCCCTTTGACATCATGCGCAGTTGGCCCTGTGCGCCACTGCCGTACGGAAGCTGCGTGCGAGGTCCGTGTCCTGCGTATCGGTCTGCACAAGGGTCCGCTTTCCTCCGCATGTCAGGACGGCATGCCGGTGGGCGGATCCTGTGGTGTTCAGGAACACCAGGTACGGGTCCTGCGTGACGGTGAAGTGCACCGCGTCGGCTCCGGTGCCGAGCGAGCAACTCCAGAGCCGGAAGTCTCCCTCGGTCACATACTCCTTGGAGAACCTCACGGGAGCGGTAAAGCCGGGCAGGCCGCACGCCTTTCCGGCGGCGGGAGCATGCTCTTCAAGCAACCGCGGAGCCGTATCGGGTGATGCGAACGTAGTTTCCGAGCAACCGAGTTGACGTGTGAGGCCGGTCGCTGCCGTCATCAGGACATCTGTCATTCGCTTCTGAAGCGTGCCGTCGCGCCACGTCTCGTCCTGGTCGTCTTCTACTTGCAGTCGGACGTACACCGGGTTGCCGAACTGTAGTTTGCCGGTACACGACGCGGGCAGCAGCACCCCCGCCATGCTCCGGTTGATCCAGCCGGGCACCCCCGCGATCGGCGCCCGCACGAGAGAGACCCCTGCCACGTCGTCCGCCATGTACCAGACGGTGTTCACGGGGGCACCGCCCACCGACAACCGGAACTGCGTCTGCTTCATCACGCCATGCGCGTCCAGGCCCGCTCCCACCTGGCAGTCCGCGCGCGTGCTTCCCTTGAGGTTTCCCTCGTCGGATGCGTACCGCTGGAGCGGGTGCACACTCAGCGCGGCGACATCGCCGCGTTTCAGCGCACCCCAGCAGAAAGCGCTCTGCTCCGCTGCTGGGCTGCCGTCGCCCCCGCCACGCAATACGCCGACGATCACTCCGGCGGTTGCCACCCCCATCGCCACCGCTGCGGCCACGATGGTCCTTGTCTTTCGTCGGTTCATCAACCTGCAACCTCTCCCATGAAACCGACGCCGATCGTCAGACCATTATTGTATTCCGTCAGGCCGTCTTTCTGGAGATGAGTCTCGAACTGCCCTGGATCTTCGTCCATCAAGTACCACTGACTCTTCGGCAGTTTGCTGCGCACCATCTGTTCGAGCATTTTGTCGACCTGCTGATGGCCCGCGGAGAAGTGACCAGCGAGATTCTGCCGAGTCTCCTTGTCCACCTTGGAGTTGAGATTGTCCAAGTACTCCGCGGTGCCCACGTCGACCAAGCGCTGAATTGTGTCGCCCGCCAGCGGGATGCCTGTGACCGGGCCGCCGATCATGTGGTACTGCATCATCTTGTTCCAGTTGTTGATGCTCTTCTTGTCCTCGCCCATCTGGTAGATGACATCCGCACGCACCGCGTCCATCTGCCCGAGCGTCATGTTGGACTGTCCCACGAATGCCTGCAGCTTATCGGCGCCGATTGCATCGGCGTCCACAAACGCCTGGATGTCGTACTTGCCGAGCTCCTGGGAGACGTATGACGTCTCGGCGTCGTGCATCTTTCCGAACGCGTTTCCGTCCTCCGCCATCGCGCGTATCGCGGGAATCAGGTCTTCTTTCTTGACGGTCAGACCGCTGAAATCGGTCGGCTCGTTGCGTTCCTGGCCGAGGAGCTGGTGGATGTCGCCTATGTAGTCGGAGAACATGCCTCCCATCGCACCGCGGAGCCCGGCCGGCATGCCACCTTGCGGGTCGCCCACGATGTTCTTGCCGTACGCCTTGACCACATCGGAGAAGATCGCCGCCTGCGTCGGGTCGTGCCGGGCTGGGATCTTCGGAGTGTCGATCCCGGGCTTATGACCGGTCGCGGCCGCTTCCAAGGCATCGCCGAAGTAGTGGCGAGCCGAAGTGTCGATCAGCTCCTGCGGCATCTTGTTCTCGACGTCGCCTCCGGGCCAGTCGCGCTTCTTGAGGAAGTAGTCGAGGTTGTCGTTCTTGTTCGGGTCGAAGTAGGACTCGGCGGCATTGGGGTTGCGACTCATGGCCTGCATCAGGCCACTCATCGGATCTTCCTGGGTGCCCGTCCAGTTGTCCATGCCTGGATACGGGCGCTTGGTGTGTGTCTCGTAGTCCCGGATCTCGTCACCGACGGCCGACAGCAGACTGCCGTCGTGGACCGCGTCTCCAGCTCCCATGAGCTTGGTCAGCGCACCCAGGCCTGTGGCGCCACCGTTCAGAGCCCCGGGGTGCTGCGCGGGGAGGCCGTTGCCCTCGCGGGCTGTCTTGAGGAGCTGCTCGACCCAGTCCGAGGGCCGGCCGCCACTGGGGCCGAGGGGTGCGTCGGGGCGGGTCGCGGTGGCGAGGTTGGCCGACAGGGCGTTGCGCAGACGAACTTCGGTGTCGGACACCCGGCCGTCGCGGCCACCGCCCTGCAGGTTCTGGGAGAGCAGCAGCAGGGCCTCCTGCCCGTCGCGGCCGCGGTAGCTCAGGTTCTTCACCAACTCGCTCGCGAAGACCGGGGAGTTCTTTCCCTTCTCGGTCAGCTCGGCGAGTCTCTTCATTTCCTCGTCGTTGAGACCGTCGAGCCGGGTGTACAGTCGCGCGGCCTCCTTGGCGTCCTTCGTGTCCTGCTCGGCCTTCTTCTCCGCGGCGACGGCCTCATCGCGGTCCCGGTAGTCGGAGTCCGCGAATCCGGTCTTGACGCTGTCGACGAGGGACTTCAGGACGCGCGCCGCTGAGCTGTCACTCTCCGCCGCCTTGCTGAGGATCTTCTGCACCTCGTCGCGGAGCAGCTCCACATCGAGCTCGTCGTGTTCGGGCACTGTGGTGCCCTTGGCCGCGCGGTCGGGGTGGATGTTTATCTGGACGTGGAACATCCCGCACCCGTCATCCGCCACCGTCAGGTTCTTCTTCCGCCCGCGCTCGATGGCCTCCTGGAGATGGGTGCGGTAGGTGATGAGCTCTTCACGGGTGTCACGCAGGATGTTGGTGATGCTCTGTGCCTGCGTGTGCGCGTCGGCGAACTCGTCCGCCGTCTTCGCCACGAACTCTCGGGAGACCGTGGCGTTGACACCCGCCCAACGTGCTTTCTCGGCCTTGGCTTTGAGGTTGTCCCGTGCGTCCCGCTCGACGGTTTCCAGTTTCTTGGTCATGGTTTCCCAGTCGGAGATCGCCTCGCCGAGTTTTGCGAAGTTGCCGTGCAGCAGTGTGTTCAGATCCATCAGTAGCCCCTGTGCTGGTCGAAGCCCTTGTCCAGCGTGGAGATACTGCTGAGCGCGGCGTAGGTCCGTTCGTCGTCACCCTTGTGGACGGCCTTGGTGAAGTCCAGGTGCGAGTAGATGTGCACACACGCGTCGAGCAGGTTCCGCACTTGGTCCACCCACCGTACGGCTACGTGGTCGAGTGCCTCTCCGATGAGGAAGCCCTGGCCCGCCAGGCCTTCGGCGGCTGCCATCGAAGAGGTGCGCGCGAGATCGCTGTACTGGTTGAAGTCCTTGTACAGCTCGTAGGCGGCGTCACCCACCGCCTTGAGGTCCTTCTGGGACACGGTGAGATCACCTCGGGGAGGTCCACTGCCTCCTCCCGGGTCGGCGATCTGGTTCAACTGCATCTGTGCCGAACGACGCTGCGCCGCCTCTGCCTTGAGTTGTTCCCACTCGTCCCATGCCATGTGAGGCGTCTCCCCCGCGTGTGACGTCGTCGCAACCATTGGATCTTCCGCGAACCTACAGATGTGCGTTGCGTGCCTACAAGGGAGGGGTGTCTCGTACGATGGCCGCCCCTGTCGGCGGCGGCAGCCTGTGAGCATCGCTTCAGAAGTTCGATGCAGGGCGACGCCCCGTCGCTCGTCCGCGATGCCCGCCTCAGCGAGGGCGGCGAGCACGGCCTCCAACCAGTGGTGGATCGGCCCGGTCGCGGCCTGAGTATCCGCTCCCCCCGGCGCCGACACGCAGGGCGTCGGCCGGGCCTCCGGGGGCGGACCGCCGGAAGCGTGGTCCTGGAGGTGTGGAGCGGCGAGCGGCACACGCAGGTGCCTCCCTCAAGGGAACAGGACCTGTCCGCAGTGGGGGCTGCTGCGTGTGCGAGGGCCGGAGATCTGCTGACATACATCATTCTGGTACATGGGCTAGCCTTGGTACATGTCCATGAAGCGCACGAACGTCTATGCCGACCCCGAGGATCTGGCGATCATCAAGGAGGCGGCCAAGCGACGTGGGATAAGCGAGGCCGAGATCATCCGGCAGGGGATCCATCTCGCGGCCATGGCGAACCGTGTCTGGGACGAGCCGTTGTTCTCGCGCACGTTCGAGGGGCCGGGCCGTACGCCGTCCAAGGCGGAGGTCCGTGACGCGGTCGCCGATGCGGTCCGTCGCGAGACGGACTCCGACCCACGGGCCGGAACCGCCGCATGATCGTCGTCATCGCCGACACGTCCGGCCTCCTTGCCGCCCTCGACTCGACGCATCCGGAGCACGGGACGGCGAACGAGGCGATCATGTCCGCGGGGCTTCTGATCATGTCCCCGCTCCTGCTGGCGGAACTTGATCACGTCGCCACGCGCGAGCTCGGGCGGGAGGCCGCCCACAGCGCGGTCGACGACCTGCGGCGCTGGATGAGCCGGGGCCGCATCGTCATGCCGGAGATCACAGAGGATCACCTGGGCACCGCCCAGTCCGTCCGTGTTCGCTACGGCTCCCTGGACCTCGACCTCGCCGACGCCGTGAACGTGGCCCTTGCCGCCGACTACGACACCGACGCGATCCTCACCCTCGACCGACGGGACTTCCGCGCCGTACGTCCTCTGGGGCGCCACAAGTCGTTCCGGGTGCTCCCCGACGACCTGCCGCTCTGACGCGGTCCTCCGGCATCGAAGTCCCCTCTGCCGGAAGGGATGTGTCCGCCGGGCGCTCGTGCCTTCCGCGTGCCCGGCTTTCCGGATTCCCCCGGTTCTCCGCAAGACCAGGCTGAGCGACCGCCTTGCCGACCGGCGCGGCGGCCGCCCCAGCCGTGAAGGCGGGGACGGCCGCGTCGCTCAAGTGCCGGAGTGCCTCAGTTGACGTTGACCGCGCTCCAGGCCGCCGCCACCGCGTTGTACTCCGTGCTGCCCGCGCCGTAGAGGTCCTTGGCGGCGTTCAGGGTGGCCGTCCTCGCGCCGGCGTACTTCGTCGAGGACGTCATGTAGACCGTCAGCGCCCGGTACCAGATCTTGCCGAGCTTGTCGCGGCCGATGCCCGTCACCGTGGAGTTGTTGCAGGTGGGGGAGTTGTAGTCGACGCCGTTGAGGGTCTTGGCGCCGCTGCCCTCGGCGAGCAGGTAGGCGAAGTGGTTGGCGACGCCCGAGGAGTAGTGGACGTCGAGGTTGCCCACCGAACTGCTCCAGCAGTCGGCCGAACTGCCGTCCCTGGACGGCTTGTCCATGAACCGCAGGGCCGCCTTGCCGAAGCCGGAGCGGACGATCTTCTCGCCGATCAGGTAGTCGCCCGCGTCGGCGGAGTTGTTCGCGTACCACTCCACCAGCGTGCCGAAGATGTCGGAGGTCGCCTCGTTCAGGCCGCCGGACTCGCCCGAGTACGTCAGCGCCGCCGTCTTGGACGTGACGCCGTGCGACATCTCGTGGCCGGCCACGTCCAGGGCCACCAGCGGGCCGAACGTCGTGCCGTCACCGTCGCCGTACGTCATGCAGAAGCAACTGTCGTCCCAGAAGGCGTTGTTGTAATTGCTGCCGTAGTGGACGCGGTTGTACGAGCCCTTGCCGTCGCCCGCGATGCCGTTGCGGCCGTGGACGTTCTTGTAGTAGTCCCAGGTCTCGTTGGTGCCGTACTGCGCGTCGACCGCCGCCGAGGAGCGGTCCGCGGTCGTGCCGGTGCCCCAGTGGTTGTCGGCGTCCGTGAAGACCGTGGCGGGGGCGCGCTGGAAGCAGATGCCGAGGAAGCACAGGTCGGTCTTGTTCGCCGCGTCGCCCGTGTACGTGTTGCCGCGCGTCGGGTCCTTGAGCTGGTACGACGAGCCCGACAGCGTGGTCTCCAGCGGCACCGTGCCGCTGTAGAGCGACTGGCCGTCGCCCGCCGCCGTCTCGATGCTGTCCCAGGCGTCGATCCGCGCGCCGGTGCGGGCGTCGGTCAGGACCGTACGGGCCACCGGGTTGCCGAGGGAGTCCAGGCCGGCCGCGACGGTGCGCCAGGCCAGGCGCGGGGCGCCGTGCAGGGCGTCGACGATCAGCTCGGGCTTGGCCTTGACCTGCTTCAGCTTCGCGCCGCGGTTCTCCGCGCGCAGCTCGTCCACCGCGAGGTCGGCGGCCTTCGGGGCGGACAGCTTGGGCGCGGTGCTCGCGAGGGAGACCGTGCCCTTCGAGGCCCGGTTCGCGCCGCGGTAGGTGCCGTCGGGGGTCAGGTGGACGACGAAGTCGCCGCCCAGGACCGGCAGCTGGCGGTAGGTACGGTCGTAGCGGACGTGCTGCGTACCGTCCTTGTCGACGACCACGTCCCGTACGGTCGTGCCCTCCGCGGAGGTGAGGCCCAGAGCCGCGGCGTGGCTTTCGAGCGCCGAGGCGGCGTTCTCGATCGCGGTGGCCCGGGTGGGTCTGTTCTCCGCGTGCGCGGCGGGGGAGAGTGCGGCGGCCAGCAGGGTGGCCGCGGTGGCGGCTATGCCGGCCGTGGCGAGGCGGGAAGCTCGGATGTGCCGTGTCCGACTCATCGGTCTCCTTGAGCGCGGGCGCCCTCGGGCGCATGGGGTTGCGCTGTCGTCTGAGATTTAAGTGGCCATGACATGTCATGTCCATAGCGCCCGCGTGGTGATGTTGGGGAGGCAGAATCGTTTCTGTGACGCCTTCGACGCCTGCACCGCTCCCGTTCTTCGTCTACGGCACCCTGCGCCCCGGCGAGAACAACCACGCCGTGTTCCTGCGCGGCCGCACCCGCTCCGAGGAACCCGCCCGGCTGGCCGGCGCGGTGCTCTACGACGGACCCGGCTATCCGTACGCCGTGGAGGAGCCGGGCGGAGTGGTGCGGGGCGAGTTGGTGTCCGCCCTGCCGGAGGAGTACCGGCAGGTGCTCACCGCCCTGGACCGGCTGGAGTGTTACGTGGCCGGCGACCCGCGCAGCTTGTACGAGCGCGTCGAACGACAGGTGGTCCGCGAGAGCGACGGCGCTTCCGTGCGCGCCTGGGTGTACGTCGCCGGACCGTCCGTCACGACACAGTTGCTGGCCGGCGGCACGCGCATCGAGGGCGGGGACTGGACGGTGCGGGGCCGGACCGCCGGCCATCCGTGAGGCGGGCGCGTCAGCCGGCGTCGGTCAGGGCGCGGGTGATGCCGTGCTCCTCGCGGCCCAGGAACTTCGGGTCCGGCCGGAACACGGCGTCCAGGACCGCCTTGCCGGCCGCGAACACCTCGCGGGTGCCGCCGTAGTACCAGGTGACGTCGTGCTTGGCGTCCACGCCGACGCCATAGGAGTCCACGCCCGCCGCCCGGCACAGGGCGACCGCGCGCCGGACGTGGAAGCCCTGGGTGACCAGGACCGCCCGGTCCACGCCGAAGATCTTCTTCGCCCGCACACAGGAGTCCCAGGTGTCGAAGCCGGCGTAGTCGCTCACGACGCGCATGCCCGGCACGCCGCGCTTCGTCAGATACGCGCGCATGGCGTCCGGCTCGTCGTACTCCTCGCGGCTGTTGTCGCCGGTGACCAGGAGCACCTTGACCCTGCCCTCGTGGTACAGCTTCGCCGCCGCGTCCAGCCGGTGCGCCAGGTACGGCGACGGCTCGCCGTCCCACAGGCCCGCGCCGAAGACGACGGCCACCTCGGTGCGCGGCGCGTCCGCCGTGGTCCGCAGCCGGTCGCCGGCCACGACGTACGTCCACGTCGCCGGAAGCAGCGCCAGCACGCACACGGCCATCACCGCCTGCACCAGCCGCCGCCGTCCGGCACGCGTACGTGGCAGGCGCGGTCGTGTCCACGACGGTCGGCGCATCGGACGGTCCCCTCCCCAGGCGGCCCCGGCGGGCCTCGCTCGGTCTCGACACGATCAAGGACGCGGCGCGCGGCGGTCCGGTTCACCGAACCCGGCCGGAAACGGTCCGGGAGATCCCGAATGTCGGTGGGTGCCCTTAGTGTCGAGGCATGGAAGGGATCGCATACGAGGCAGCCGGGACGTACGAGAACCACGTGCCGCCGGCCGGCTACGAGGCGTCGACCGTCGAGCGGTGGGCCGCCGAGCCGGACAAGCGGCCGGGACGTACCGCCTTCCAGCGCGACCGCGCGCGCGTGCTGCACTCCGCGGCGCTCAGGCGCCTGGCCGGCAAGACGCAGGTGGTCACGCCGGGCACGCGCAGCCAGGCCTGGGACGCCAGCCCCCGCACCCGGCTCACCCACTCGCTGGAGTGCGCCCAGGTGGGCCGCGAGCTGGGCGCCGCGCTCGGCTGCGACCCGGACCTCGTCGAGGCCGCCTGCCTCTCCCACGACCTGGGCCACCCGCCCTTCGGGCACAACGGCGAGCAGGCGCTGAACGAGTTCGCCGAGGACTGCGGCGGCTTCGAGGGCAACGCCCAGTCGCTGCGCCTGCTCACCCGGATCGAACCCAAGCGCTTCGTCCCCGATCCCCGGACGGACGAACTGGTCAGCGTCGGTCTCAACCTCACCCGCGCCGCCCTCGACGCCGCCACCAAGTACCCCTGGCCGCGCGGCGAGCACCCCACCGACCCGGCCTCGGCCAAGTTCGGGGTCTACGAGGACGACCGGCCGGTCTTCGACTGGGTGCGCAAGGACGCGCCCGGCACGCGCACGTGCTTCGAGGCCCAGGTCATGGACTGGGCGGACGACGTGGCGTACTCGGTGCACGATGTGGAGGACGGCCTGCACGCCGGCCACATCGACCCGAACTGCCTGCACGCCGAACCCGAGCGGCAGGCGGTCTTCGCGGTCGCCGTCGGCCGCTACGCCCCGGCCGGCACCGACACCGAGGAGCTGGCCGAGGCCCTCGACCGCCTCCTGGACCAGGAGTGGTGGCCGCACGGCTACGACGGCTCGGCGGTCGCCCAGGCCCGTCTGAAGGACGCCACCAGCCAGCTCATCGGCCGCTTCTGCCTGGCCGCCGAGGGCGCCACCCGGCAGAGGTACGGCAGCGGGCGCCTGACGCGGTACGGCGCCGAGCTCGTCGTGCCCGGAAGCACCCGAATGGAGTGCGCGGTCCTCAAGGCCGTCGCCGACCGGTACGTCATGCAGCGCGCCGAGCAGGAGCGGCTCCGCGCCGACCAGCGGATCGTGGTCGCCGAGCTCGCCGAGGCGCTGACCGCCCGGGCCCCCGAGGGCCTGGACCCGCAGTTCCGCGCCCTGTTCGACCAGGCCGGTGACGACCGGGCGCGCAAGCGCGTGCTCGTCGACCAGATCGCCTCCCTGACCGACGCCTCCGCCCGCTCGCTGCACGCGCGGCTGACGGGCCGCGCAGGACACTGACAGTGACACCGGCAGCGACACCCGCAGTAACGCCGGCAGCGACACCCACAGCGACACCCACAGCGACATTGACAGCGCTCTTACCGACACGGGGGATACCCAGTGGGACACACGTGACTCTCCGTGGCCTGAACGGGCCACTCCCTCTTCCCGCAACACGCTCCGTGCGGGACGCTCGCATGTGGCGGCACCCACAGTGTTCTCTGGGGGGACACCCCCCGGACCCCCGGCAGGAGGCAACAAGTGGTCGACGCGGATCAGACATTCGTCATCGTCGGAGGTGGCCTGGCCGGTGCGAAGGCGGCCGAGGCCCTCCGCGCGGAGGGCTTCACCGGCCGCGTGATCCTCGTCTGCGACGAGCGCGACCACCCCTACGAGCGCCCCCCGCTGTCCAAGGGCTATCTGCTCGGCAAGCAGGAGCGCGGCAGCGTCTTCGTGCACGAGCCCGCCTGGTACGCGCGCAACGACGTCGAACTGCACCTCGGCCAGACGGTCGACGCCGTCGACCGGGCCGCGAAGACCGTCCACTACGGCGAGGACGGCACCCATGTGCGCTACGACAAGCTGCTGCTGGCCACCGGCGCCGAGCCGCGCCGCCTGGACGTCCCCGGCACCGGCCTCGCGGGCGTCCACCACCTGCGCCGCCTCGCCCACGCCGAGCGCCTGAGGAGCGTCCTGGCCCACCTCGGCCGGGACAACGGCCACCTGGTGATCGCGGGGGCCGGCTGGATCGGCCTGGAGGTCGCGGCGGCGGCCCGCGAGTACGGCGCCGAGGTCACCGTCGTCGAGCCGTCCGCCACCCCGCTGCACCACGTGCTCGGTCCCGAGCTCGGCCAGATCTTCGCCGAGCTGCACCGCGAGCACGGCGTCCGCTTCCGCTTCGGCGCCCGGCTCACCGAGATCGTCGGCCAGGACGGCGTGGTGCTCGCCGTCCGCACCGACGACGGCGAGGAGCACCCCTGCCACGGCGTGCTCGCCGCGATCGGCGCCGCGCCGCGGATCGCCCTCGCGGAGTCGGCGGGCCTGGAGCTGGCCGACCGGGCCCACGGCGGCGGCATCGCGGTGGACGAGCGGCTGCGCACGTCCGACCCGGACATCTACGCGGCCGGTGACGTGGCCTCCTTCCCGCACGGGCTGTTCGACACCCGGCTGCGGGTGGAGCACTGGGCCAACGCGCTGAACGGCGGCCCGGCCGCGGCCCGCGCGATGCTCGGCCAGGAGGTCGTGTACGACCGCGTGCCCTACTTCTTCACCGACCAGTACGACCTGGGGATGGAGTACAGCGGGTGGGCGCCGCCGGGGTCGTACGACGAGGTGGTGATCCGCGGGGACGCCGGAAAGAGGGAATTCATCGCGTTCTGGGTGAAGGAGGGCCGGGTGCTCGCCGGGATGAACGTCAACGTGTGGGACGTCACGGATCCGATCCAGCACCTGATCCGCACGCAGGCACAGGTGGACACGGAGGCGCTGGCGGACCCGCACGTTCCGCTGGACGGCCTGGCCTCGTAGCCGAAGTAGCCGAGATGGCCGAGGTGGCCGAGGTCGCCGGTCGGGAGTGCCGGCGGGCTTTCGTAGACTTCAGGCGTGGCCGGACGGATCAATGACGAGGACGTGAAGGCGGTACGGGACGCGGTCCCGATCGACGCCGTGGTGTCCGAGTACCTCCAGCTGCGGAACGCGGGCGGGGGCAACCTGAAGGGCCTGTGCCCGTTCCACGACGAGAAGTCGCCGTCCTTCCAGGTCAGCCCGAGCAAGGGACTCTTCCACTGCTTCGGCTGCCAGGAGGGCGGCGACACCATCACGTTCGTGATGAAGATCGACCACCTCTCCTTCTCGGAGGCGGTCGAGCGGCTGGCCGCCCAGGCCGGCATCACCCTGCGCTACGAGGAGGGCGGGTACAACCCCGCCCACCAGCGCGGCGAGCGCATCCGCCTGGTCGAGGCGCACAAGCTGGCCGCCGAGTGGTACGCCGAGCAGCTCGCGACCTCGGCCGAGGCCGAGACCGGCCGGGTCTTCCTCGCCGAGCGCGGCTTCGACCAGGCCGCCGCCGTGCACTTCGGCGTCGGCTACAGCCCCCAGGGCTGGGACCACCTCACCCGCTTCCTGCGCGGCAAGGGCTTCACCGACAAGGAACTGCTCCTGTCCGGCCTGTCCCAGGAGGGCCGCCGCGGCCCCATCGACCGCTTCCGCGGCCGGCTGATGTGGCCGATCCGCGACATCGGCGGCGAGGTCGTCGGCTTCGGCGCGCGCAAGCTGTACGAGGCGGACAACGGGCCGAAGTACCTCAACACCCCCGAGACGGCGATCTACCGGAAGTCCCAGGTGCTGTACGGCATCGACCTGGCGAAGAAGGAGATCGCGAAGACCTCCCGCGCGGTCGTGGTCGAGGGCTACACGGACGTCATGGCCTGCCACCTGGCGGGCGTCACGACCGCCATCGCCACCTGCGGCACGGCCTTCGGCGGCGACCACATCAAGATCCTGCGCCGGCTGCTGATGGACAACGGCTCGGCCCGCGTGATCTTCACCTTCGACGGCGACGCGGCCGGCCAGAAGGCGGCGCTGCGTGCCTTCGAGGACGACCAGAAGTTCGCCGCCGAGACCTACATCGCGATCGCCCCGGACGGCATGGACCCCTGCGACCTGCGGCTGGCCAAGGGTGACGAGGCGGTCGCCGACCTGGCCGAACCGCGCACCCCGCTCTTCGAGTTCGCGCTGCGCCAGATCGTCGCCCGCTACGACCTCGACACCCCGGCCGGCCGTGCCGCCGCTCTGGACGAGGCGGCGCCGGTCGTGGCCCGCATCAAGAACCGGGGCGCCCAGCACGAGGTCGCCGTCCAGCTCGCCGGGCTGCTCGGCATCCTCGACACCCAGTTCGTGGTCAAGCGGGTGGCCCAGCTGGCCCGTTGGGCCCGCGAACGCGGCGAACGCGGTGAGCGCGGTGGGCGCGGCCCCGCGCCGGACCGGCAGCAGCGGGGGCCGCAGCAGCAGTACGCCCCCGCGCAGCACACGCCCCGCGGCCCGGCGCTCAACCTGCGCAACCCGGTCTACGCCACCGAACGCGAGCTGCTGAAACTCGCCCTGCAGCGCCCGGAGCTGGTCTCCCCGGCCTTCGACGCCTACGGCGTGGACGAGTTCACCGCCCCGCCGTACGCCTCCGTACGCCAGGCGATCCTGGACGCGGGCGGTGCGGAGTACGGCGTGGGCGACCCGCAGGAGTACCTGGTCCGCGTCCGCGAGGCGGCCCCGGACGACACGGTCCGCGCGATGGTCACGGAGCTGGCGGTGGAGGCGATCCTGCTCCGCAGGGAGGTCGACGAGGCCTACGCCGGCGCCCAGCTGGTCACGGTCCGCCGCCGCGCGGTCGAACGCCGCATCCGCGACCTCCAGAGCACGGTCACCCGCCTCAGCACCGGTGGCGACCCCGCCCAACTGGTCGCCGTGCAGAACGAGTTGTGGGTTCTCCAGCAGTACGACCAGTCACTGCGCGAGCGGGGAGCGGCGGCGCTGTGAGGGCGGCCGCGTAGAGGTGGCCGCAGGCCGCCGCCCGCGAGCCGGGTGACCGCCCCGTCACGGACCGGACGCAAAAAGTCACCGCACGACCCTCGTGGCCGTGATGTGTCGTACTCCACACTGGGGGGCGGTGCCTGAGTCCTCGGAGCGCGGCCGGTCCGTCCCCCACGGGTCCCACACCCCGCGGCTTCGCTCATCGCGTACGGGGCGGACAGCGGCGAGGCCGCCGACTCCGCCCCCCGAGTACCGCTGTCGCTCGCCTCAGCAGCGATCACCCTGGAGGTCGCCCCCCGTGCAGACCCGGACCCTCACCCACACCGACGTCCCCACGGCCGACGTCATCGCCGCCGTACCCCCGCAGGGCCGGATGGTCTCCCACCCCGAGACGGAGCCGGAGGAGCCGCTTGCCGGCGTCCTGGAGGGCACCGAGCCCGTCGCACCGGCCGCCCCCGCCCGCACCGAGAGCGGCGGCGGGCCCTCCTCCGACCTGTTCCGCCAGTACCTGCGGGAGATCGGCCGCATCCCGCTGCTCACCGCCGCCGAGGAGGTCGACCTCGCCCGGCGCGTGGAGGCCGGGCTGTTCGCCGAGGAGAAGCTGAACAACACCCCGGACCTGGACAGCCGGCTCGCCCTCGACCTGGACCGGCTCGTCGTCCTGGGCCGGATGGCCAAGCGCCGGCTCATCGAGGCCAACCTGCGGCTCGTCGTGTCCGTGGCCAAGAGGTACGTCGGCCGCGGGCTCACCATGCTCGACCTCGTGCAGGAGGGCAACCTCGGGCTCATCCGGGCCGTGGAGAAGTTCGACTACGCCCGCGGCTACAAGTTCTCCACCTACGCCACCTGGTGGATCCGCCAGGCCATGTCCCGCGCCCTGGCCGACCAGGCCCGCACCATCCGCGTGCCCGTGCACGTCGTCGAACTCATCAACCGGGTGGTGCGGGTGCAGCGGCGCATGCTGCAGGAGCGCGGCTACGAGCCGGCCCCCGCCGAGGTGGCCGCCCACCTCGACCTGCCGCCCGAGCGGGTCGGCGAGGTGCTGCGGCTGGCCCAGGAGCCGGTCTCCCTGCACGCCCCGGTCGGCGAGGAGGACGACGTGGCCCTCGGCGACCTCATCGAGGACGGCGACGCCGCCTCGCCCGTCGAGTCGGCGGCGTTCCTGCTGCTGCGCGAACACCTGGAGGCCGTGCTGTCCACGCTGGGGGAGCGCGAGCGGAAGGTCGTCCAGCTCCGGTACGGGCTCGTCGACGGGCGGCCCCGCACCCTGGAGGAGATAGGGCGCATCTTCGGCGTCACCCGGGAGCGGATCCGCCAGATCGAGTCCAAGACCCTCAACAAGCTCCGCGACCACGCCTTCGCCGACCAGCTCAGGGGATACCTCGACTGAAAGGGGGCCGCCCGTACAGCGGCCCCCAGGGCCTGTCCGGCGATTCCCGCCGGGCCCGCGACGCTCCCCGGCCCGGCGGCTGGGAGGTGCCCCCGGGGAGCCGCGCCTCGCCGTGTTGCCGGGCACGTCCACGTACACCCGGTACGCGGGCGACCCTCCGCCTTGCGAGGCACGACTCCCCCGAGCCCTCGGCTTCGCGCGAGCAGGGAACCCCCATGACGCCGCGGGCCGAACCGACGCGAACGGCCGGACAGGACCTCGCGGCTCAGTCGACCTCGGCCACCGCCTGCGCGAACTGCGCCCTGTACAGCCGCGCGTACGCCCCGTCGGCCGTCAACAGCTCATCGTGGGAGCCCTGTTCGACGATCGACCCGTTCTCCATCACGAGGATCGTGTCGGCGTCCCGGATCGTGGAGAGCCGGTGCGCGATGACGAACGACGTCCGGCCGTGCTGGAGTTTGGCCATCGCCTTCTGGATCAGCACCTCGGTACGGGTGTCGACCGAGCTCGTCGCCTCGTCCAGGACGAGGATCACCGGGTCGGACAGGAACGCCCGCGCGATGGTGATGAGCTGCTTCTCACCGGCGCTCACCCCGGAGCCCTCGTCGTCCAGCACGGTGTCGTAGCCGTCGGGCAGCGTACGGATGAACCGGTCGGCGTGCGCGGCCCGCGCGGCCTCCTCGATCTCCCCCCGGGTGACCTCGCGGGAGGCGCCGTAGGCGATGTTCTCCGCGATGGTGCCGCCGAACAGCCAGGTGTCCTGCAGCACCATGCCGATCCCGGAGCGCAGTTCGTCCCGCGACATGCGCGCGATGTCCACCCCGTCCAGCGTGATGCGCCCGCCGGTGACGTCGTAGAACCGCATCAGCAGGTTGACCAGCGTGGTCTTGCCGGCGCCGGTCGGGCCGACGATCGCGACCGTGTGGCCCGGCTCCACCGTCAGCGACAGGTCCTCGATGAGCGGCTGGTCGGGGTCGTAGCGGAACGACACGTGCTCCAGCGCCACCCGCCCGCGCAGTTCCTCCGGCCGCACGCCCGGCACCGGATCCGCCTCCTGCTCCTCGGCGTCCAGGAGTTCGAAGACCCGCTCGGCCGAGGCGACGCCCGACTGCACCAGGTTCGCCATCGACGCCACCTGGGTCAGCGGCATCGAGAACTGCCGCGAGTACTGGATGAAGGCCTGCACGTCACCGATCGACAGTGCGCCCGACGCCACCCGCAGACCGCCGACGACCGCGACCAGCACGTAGTTGATGTTCGACACGAACATCATCAGCGGCTGCATGACGCCGCTGTTGAACTGCGCCTTGAACCCGGCCTCGTACAGCGCCTCGTTCTGCTCGGCGAACTGCTTCGCCGACTCCTCCTGCCGGCCGAACACCTTCACCAGCGTGTGCCCGGTGTACATCTCCTCGATGTGGGCGTTCAGCTTGCCGGTGGAGCTCCACTGCTGCACGAAGTGCGGCTGCGACCGCTTGCCCACGCGCGTGGCGACGACGAACGACAGCGGCACGGTCACCAGCGCGACCAGGGCCAGGATCCAGGAGACGTAGAACATCATGGCGAGCACGCCGATGATGGTCAGCAGCGAGTTGATGAGCTGGCCCATCGACTGGTTCAGGGTCTGCCCGATGTTGTCGATGTCGTTGGTGGCGCGGGAGAGCACCTCGCCGCGCTGCTGCTTGTCGAAGTACGACAGCGGCAGCCGCGACAGCTTCGTCTGCACGTCCTCGCGCATCCGGAACATGGTCCGGTTCACCACCCGGTTCACCAGCCGCGTCGCCACCGCCATCAGCAGACCGGCCACCAGGAACGTACCCAGCGCGAACAGCAGCACCTCGCCGACGGCGCCGAAGTCGATGCCCCGGCCCGGGATGAAGTCGGTGCTCCTGAGCATGTCGGCGACGGCGCCCTGCCCGCGCTCCCGCATCGCGTCGAGGGCCTGCTCCTTGGTCGCCCCGGCCGGCATCCGCCGTCCGACGATCCCCGCGAAGACCAGGTCGGTGGCCCTGCCGAGGATCTTCGGCCCGATCACGCTGAGCGCGACGCTCACGACCACGCACAGCACCAAGGCGCCGACCGTGACCCGTTCGGGCCTGAACCGGGCGACGAGCCGTCTGCCCGACTCCTTGAAGTTCAGCGAGCGGCTGTCGGGGCCGCCCGCCATCCGCCCCATCGGCCCGGCCATCAGGCAGCCTCCGCTTCCGTCAGCTGGGAGAGCACGATCTCCCGGTAGGTCTCGTTGTCCGCCATCAGCTCGTGGTGGCGGCCGGCGCCGACGACGCGTCCCTCGTCCAGGACGAGGATCCGGTCGGCGTCCCGGATGGTCGCCACCCGCTGGGCGACGATGACGACGGTCGCCTCGGCGGTCTCGCGCGTCAGCGCCGCGCGCAGGGCCGCGTCGGTGGCGTAGTCGAGGGCGGAGAAGGAGTCGTCGAAGAGGTAGATCTCCGGACGCTGCACGAGGGTGCGGGCGATGGCGAGCCGCTGGCGCTGACCGCCCGACACGTTCGTGCCGCCCTGGGCGATCGGCGCGTCGAGGCCGCCCTCCAGCTTGCTGACGAAGTCCTTGGCCTGCGCCACCTCCAGCGCGTGCCACAGCTCCTCGTCGGTGGCGTCCGGGTTGCCGTAGCGCAGGTTGGTGGCCACCGTGCCGGCGAACAGGTACGGCTTCTGCGGCACCAGGCCGACCGTCCTCGCCAGCAGCTTGGGCTCGACGGTCCGCACGTCCATGCCGTCGACGAGGACCTCGCCGTCGGTCGCGTCGAACAGGCGGGGCACCAGCCCGAGCAGGGTGGACTTGCCGCTGCCGGTGGAGCCGATGACGGCGGTCACCTCGCCGGGGCGGGCCACCAGGTCGACGGCCTTCAGCACGGGCTCCTCGGCCCCCGGGTAGCGGAAGCCGGCACCGCGGATCTCCAGGTGGCCGTGGCGGCGCAGCTCGACCACGGGCGCGGCCGGCGGCACGACGCTGGAGTCGGTGTCCAGGACCTCGTGGATGCGCTCGGCGCACACCTCCGCGCGCGGCACCATCATGAACATGAAGGTGGCCATCATCACGGACATCACGATCTGCATCAGATAGGCGAGGAACGCGGTCAGGTCGCCGATCTGCATCCCGCCGCTGTCGATGCGGTGGGCGCCGAACCACACCACGGCGATGGACGACAGGTTGACCACCGTCATCACGATCGGGAACATCAGCGCCAGCCAGCGTCCGGTGGCCAGCGACATCTCCGTCAGGTCCGCGTTGGCCCCGCGGAAGCGGTCCTTCTCGTACTCGTCGCGGACGAAGGCGCGGATCACGCGGTTGCCGGTGATCTGCTCGCGCAGCACCCGGTTCACCGTGTCCAGACGCGTCTGCATGGACCGGAACAGCGGGCGCAGCCGGCGCACGATCAGGGTCACGCAGACGCCGAGCACCGGTACGACGGCGACCAGGACGGCCGACAGCGGCACGTCCAGGCCGAGGGCCAGGACGACACCGCCCACGCACATGATGGGCGCCGACACCATCAGCGTGAACGTCATCAGGGCCAGCATCTGGACCTGCTGCACGTCGTTCGTCGTACGCGTGATGAGGGAGGGCGCGCCGAAGTGGCCGACCTCACGTGCCGAGAAGGACTGCACACGGTCGAAGACGTCCGCCCGTACGTCCCGGCCGAGGGCGGAGGCGGTCCGGGCGCCGAAGTAGACGGCACCGATGTTGCACACCACCTGCGTCAGCGAGATGCCGAGCATCACGGCACCGAACGTCAGGATGTAACCGGTGTCACCCTTCACCACACCGTTGTCGATGATGTGGGCGTTCAGCGTGGGCAGGTAGAGGGTGGCGCAGGTCTGCAGGAACTGCAGCAGCACCAGAAGGGCTATGGGCTTTTTGTACGGCCTGAGATAGGTCCGCAGAAGTCTTATGAGCACGCTCGGTCTCTTCGGGTCGGCGGCGGGGGCGGTCGTGTCCCCTGGCCCCTATCGTCGAACACTCCACCCGTGTTACCTCAACCGATTAACCCGGCCGCGGGCCGACGACCGAGCCCCGCTCGGCCATTGGTCCTACGACGGTCCTACGACGGTCCTATGGCGGTCCTGCGACGGTCCTATGACGGCTCTACGGTGATCCTGCGGTGGCCCTGCGCCGTCCTGTCCGCCGCACGGGTGAACCGGTATGTCTCAAATTCCCTCATATGGGTGACCGTTATGCCTGGAACGCCCCCGGATGGATCTGCTCGCGCACCGACACGTACTGCTGGCGCACCGCCTGGCCCACCGCCAGTTCCTCGCCGGGCTCCAGGACCTGGGCGACCGCGCCCTGCCAGACCGGCGGGGTGCGCGGGTCCAGGGTGCCCTGTGACACGCCGAGCGCCCAGGCGGCCTGCCGGGCGGCGCCGATCGCGGCGTAGTCCGCGGGCTGCGGTACGACGACCTGCGCCCCGAACAGCGAGGGCGCGGCGGCCTGTACGGCGGGCAGCTCGGCGGCCGGCCCGAGCAGGAAGACGCGGCGCACCTCCACACCCCGGCCGCGCAGCACGTCCAGCGCGTCCGCGAGCCCGCACAGCATGCCCTCGAACGAGGCCCGCGCCAGGTGCTCCGGCTTCATCGACTCGCGCCTGAGGCCCGCGAGCGTTCCCGCGGTGTGCGGCAGGCTGGGGGTGCGCTCGCCCTCCAGGTAGGGCAGCAGGACGAGCCCGTGGGAGCCCGGCGTGGACTTCATCGCCAGGTCGGACAGGGCCTCCAGGTCGGGCAGGCCCAGCAGTTCGGCGGTGCCGCGCAGCGCCCGTACGGCGTTCAGCGTGGTCACGACCGGAAGGTGCATGCCGGTGGCGTCGGCCAGCGAGGTGATCATCCCCGCCCGGTCCACGAGCGCCTCGGGGTGGACCGCCATCGCCGAACCGGAGGCGCCCAGCGACACCACCGCGTCGCCCAGCCCCAGCCCGAGCCCGAAGGCGGCGGCCATGGTCTCCCCGGTCCCGGCCGAGATCAGCAGCCCCTCCGGCGTCGTACCGGCCGCCTCCGCGGGGCCGATCACGTCGGGGAGCGCGGCCTGGTGGCCGAGCGCCAACTCCACCAGGTCGGGGCGGTAGGCGCCGGTGGCGGCGGACCAGTAGCCGGTGCCGGAGGCGCCGCCGCGGTCGGTGGTGCGGCGCGGCGGGCGGCCCAGCAGCTGCCACACCAGCCAGTCGTGCGCCTGCAGCAGGAGCGCGGTGCGCCGGGCGGCCTCGGGTTCGCTCTTGGCGAGCCAACGCAGCTTGGTCACCGGCAGCGAGGCCTGCGGCACACAGCCGACGGCCTGCGCCCAGGCCTCACGGCCGCCGAGCGCGTCGACCAGATCGGCCGCGGCGACCTGGGCCCGCCGGTCGCCGCCGACCAGCGCGGGGCGGACGGTGGCGCCCTGGGCGTCGATCGGGACCAGCGTGTTCTGCTGCGCCGACACGCCGATCGCCTGCACGCCCTCCAGGAGCCCGCCGCCGGCGGCCTCCCCGAGGGACAGCAGCCAGGCCTGCGGGTCGACGTCGGCGGGGCGGCCGCCGCCCTGGGTGTTCTCCACCGGGTGCGGAGCATATCCCTGCCTGAGCACGGAGCCGGTGTCCGTGTCGCAGACGACGATACGAGTGAAATCGGGCGAGCTGTCCAACCCGGCGACTATCCCCATGGCCGAAATTCTGCCGTATCGCTGCGCTTGCTTCGGCCGTGGGCGTCGTGGGTGCCGTGGCACGTGTGGGTTGTGCGGCGGGTGCGGGTGCTCTGTGGCTGATCGCCCCTGTGCGGCGGAGCCGCACAGGGGCACGGCCCCGCGCCCCTGGGGAAGTGGCCGTGCCCGGTGCTTACGAGGCGCCGTTCACGTGTTGCTCGTGCCCCAGTCGTCCTCGGCGCTGCCGTTGGTGTGGGCTCGCAGGGTGCGCATGCGGTGGGCCACCGCCTCGGGGACGTGGTCGCCCACCTTCTCGCTGACCGTGTGGTAGGCCTTGCCCGCGAACTGACGGCTCTGCTGGGCCGCGCTCTCGGCGGTGTTGCGCACCGCGGGGTTCTGGGCGACCTGACGGGCGGACTGCTTGATCTGCTCGTAACGTTCGCGCCCGGCCCTCGCGCCCAGCACGAAACCCACGGCGAGCCCTGCGAAGAACGCGAGCCGGTACCGCATGGTGGCCACCCTTCCCTTACCTCGAGGTCACACGCAGGAGTACTGATTGGCGGAGCACCCCCCTGCTTGCGCTAATGTATGTGTCGCAGCGAGCGCTCGCCCCCTGGCGGATACCCAGGTGGGTGCGTTCGATGCAACGAGGCATTCCTCCGTAGCTCAATTGGCAGAGCAGCCGGCTGTTAACCGGCAGGTTACTGGTTCGAGTCCAGTCGGGGGAGCTCGGTCCTCCGTAGCTCAATTGGCAGAGCAGCCGGCTGTTAACCGGCAGGTTACTGGTTCGAGTCCAGTCGGGGGAGCCTGGTGAACGAGGACCCTCCGGGGTCCTTTTTCATGCTCGGACCCCTGTCCGTGGCAACCGCCGCGACAGCGGTGAAGTCCTTCGAGGTCGTGAAGGGCCGCAGAGGACGACCACCCGAAGCAGGAGATCGTATGAGCGGCTATGCTGCGGCAGACGGCGCGCACACTTGTACGCGACACGCCGCGACGGGGCGGTAGCTCAGCCGGTTAGAGCAACGGACTCATAATCCGTCGGCCGTGGGTTCGAGTCCCACCCGCCCCACCAGGCACTACCCATGCAGAATCGATCTGACCTGCGGTTTCGCAGGTCGCTTCGACGCGCTTCGACCAAGTCTGCGGCCCCCGGAAGACGATCCGGGGGCCGCCGGTGCGTGTTGGAGGTGTTTTGCACCCGGACGGGGGAAGGGATCGCACGGTCGGGCCACATGGTGTCAGGAACCCGCGTTTTCCTCCGTCAGGGGCCGTCGCCGTCGGCGGCGTCCGCCGTCTCGGGCAGGTCGTCGCGGTCGCCCTCGGCCTGGGAGGGAGTCGGGTACGGCGTGTCCGACGGCTCGGCGGTGCGCCGCGTGTCGTTGTCGTCGCGTTCGCCCTCGGCCTGGGAAGGGGTGTGTTCTCTCATGGTGGTGACTCCTGCGGACGGGACTGGTCACTCGTCCGCGGACCGGGTACCCCGGAACGCGCCCGCCACCGTCGCGCCTTTCACACGCCGACGCTGTGCGCGATCGCCGTCCGCAGCGCCGTGCGTACCTCCTCCGGAGGCGGGGGTCCGTCGCTCCGGACGCCCTTGGTGACCGCGGCTGCCACCGTGCGCAGCTTGATGTTGGACCGCTGGGAGGTCTCCCGCAGGATGTCCCACGCCTGCTCCGGCGTGCACGCGTGGGTGGCCATCAGGATACCGCGGGCCTGGTCGATGACCGGGCGGGAGGCGATGGCCTGGCGGAGCTGTTCGATCTCCGTCTGCAGTTGCAGCAGCCGCTCCGCCCGCTCCAGGGCCACCGCGGAGGCGACCCGCGGCTCGGGCCGGACCGGTCCCGTCCCGTCGGCCGGCGGGTGCAGGGGGTCGGTGGTGTCCAGGCCGGCCAGTTCCAGGACGCGGCGCGGCTGGCCCGCCCAGCCGGTCGCGGTCACCTGGACCGGATGACGCCGGCCGTGGTCGTCGAGGATGTCCAGGAAACCCAGCCCCGCGGTGTCCATGAAGGTCACCCCGGACAGGTCCACGTCGACCCGGCGGGTGCCCGGCGGCAGCTCCGCCAGCGCCTCGGCCAGGGTCTGGGCACAGCCGTGGACCAGCTCCCCGCACGCGATGAGCACCGCACGGCCGCCGGCGTCCATGCGTACGTCGACCGTGAGTGTGTCGACCGGAGCGTTCAACCACCGTGCGAGAGATTGTGGTGCCGCTGAGGTCATGTCCCCGCCTTGTCCGTCCTCGGCAGTCCTCGCGCGTCCTCGCGACGTCGCGTTCCCTGTCCCCGCCGGCCCGCGCCCGGCGCACCCGCGGGCGACACGAGGTCCGCGGAATCCCGGCGGTGCTGTCCTGCGCCTGCCCGCTCCCGGGCGGCGTACACGCGAGGGGGGATCTGTCTCTTATACACACTGACGCTGCCGACGAATAGGCCTGTGTAAGA
>NZ_POTZ01000489.1 GCF_003236365.1 Streptomyces sp. NTH33 | reverse complement strand
GCACCAAGCCCGGCCGGCCCGCCCCCGGCCTCGGCCTGGTCCGGTACGCCGCCTCCCTGCGCACCGACCGGCCCTGGTTCGCCATCGGCGGCATCGACCTCGGCAACCTGGACCAGGTCCTTCAGGCCGGCGCCCGCCGTGTCGTCGTGGTCCGGGCCATCACCGAGGCCGACGACCCCGGCGCGGCGGCGGCCGAGTTCGCCGGGCGGCTGCGGCAGGCGGCAGGGCAGGGCGCCAAGCAGGGCGTCGAGTAGGGCACGCGTACAGTGCGCCGGTGTCTCACTGGGCGGACGCCCCGCGAGACCCGACCCGGCCATTTCGGGCCCCGCTGTCCGAAAGGTGGACGACAGTCCGGCAAATCGGGCGAATTTCCCGCCTCCGGTTGGGGGACCGCCGCCCCCTGGCTAACCTGCGGGTATGGCCCTCGGAACCGCATCCACCAGGACTGATCGCGCACGCACCGTGCGCGACATCCTCGCCGCCGGAAAGCCGACGTACTCGTTCGAGTTCTCGGCGCCGAAGACCCCCAAGGGCGAGCGGAACCTGTGGAGCGCGCTGCGCAGGGTCGAGGCGGTCGCGCCGGACTTCGTCTCCGTGACCTACGGCGCGGGCGGCTCCACGCGCGCGGGCACGGTCAAGGAGACCGAGCAGATCGTCGCCGACACCACTCTCACCCCGGTCGCACACCTCACCGCCGTCGACCACTCCGTCGCCGAACTGCGCAACATCATCGGTCAGTACGCCGACGCCGGCATCCGCAACATGCTCGCCGTGCGCGGCGACCCGCCCGGCGACCCGGCGGGCGAGTGGGTCCCGCACCCGCGCGGGCTGACGTACGCGGCCGAACTCGTCCGGCTCATCAAGGAGTCGGGCGACTTCTGCGTCGGCGTCGCCGCCTTCCCCGAGATGCACCCGCGCTCGACCGACTGGGACACCGACGTCAGGCACTTCGTCGACAAGTGCCGCGCGGGCGCCGACTACGCCATCACGCAGATGTTCTTCCAGCCGGAGTCGTACCTCCGCCTGCGCGACCGCGTCACCGCGGCCGGATGCGAGACCCCGGTGATCCCCGAAGTCATGCCGGTCACTAGTGTGAGAATGCTCGAGCGGCTGCCGCAGCTCAGCAACGCCGTCATTCCGGACGCCCTGAAAGAGCGGATCCTCGCGGCGAAGGACGATCCGGCGGCGGTACGCTCCATGGGGATCGAGTTCGCCACGGAGTTCTGCGCACGGCTGCAGGCCGAGGGAGTGCCCGGGCTGCACTTCATCACGCTCAACAACTCCACGGCGACGCTGGAAATCTACGAGAACCTGGGTCTGCACCGCCCGCCGCAGACCTAGACCGGCCGCACCCGCGTACGACACACTGCGGAGCGGTCATTGGGAGAGGGGCGTACATGGGCTGGACGGTCCTCTACATCGCGTTCGGCATCGTCGCGCTGTGGCTGCTCGGCGAGGTGCTGCTGCAGTACAAGGCACGCCTGCGCTGGCGGCTGCTCGCCTTCGCGGGCTTTCTCGGGGTCGTGTTCGGTGTACTGATCCCGTCCGTCGTCGTGATCGGTCTGGGCGCGGCCGCGTTCGCGGTCGGACAGACCTATGTCACGCTGTCCTTCCGCCGCGGCTTCGCGGACGGCTGGGCGGTCGGCCGCCCCGGCGCCGACGGCGTTCAGAAGCCGCTGCGCCGCCGCGGCAGGGGCGAGCGCCAGGACCCGGCGCTGGAGGTCTCCGGCCTCGAAGCGGCCGGGGGGGAACACGGCGCCCACGGCGACACCGGCACCATGCCGGCCCTGCACGGTCACGACAGCCCGGCGTACGGGCACGACGACCCCGACCGCGACGACGTCTTCACCCCCGCCCGCCCCACTGAGCCCACGGCCGCGGAGGCCACCGCGGTGTACGAGCCGCAGCCCCTGCCCGACGACACCGGCTCGTACGGCGTCTACGGCGACTCGGCCCGGGCCCAGGACCAGTACGCCACCGCCGACCAGAACCACGCGTACGACTACTCCGGCTACGGACAGCAGGGTTACGGCTACGACGCCGGCGGCGGGCAGCAGTACGCCGGCTACTCCGACCCGTACGCCGGCACCCAGACCTACGACGGCGCCTCCTACGACACCGCCTACGGCGGCCAGCAGGGCTACGGGCAGCAGGGCTACGGCACCCAGGACGCCTACGCCGGCTCGGGCTACGGTGGTGAGACCCCGGCCGGCGGGGTGTGGGTCCCGCAGCAGCGCAGCGACGAGTCCTACGGCGGCGAACTCCCGCAGGAGCAGCAGTCGTACCCCTACCAGGGCGACAACCACGGTCAGCAGCAGCACGGTTCGGGCTTCGACGAGCAGTACCGCTTCTGACCGCCGCCCGGCTCACTGGGAGCCGCGGAACTCCGGTCCCTCCACGATCAGTCCGGCCACCAGCGCGCCCGACATGCCGGCGTGCGGCAGCCCGCCGCCGGGGTGCGACCAGCCGCCGATGGTGAACAGGCCGGGAAGCGCGGTGGTGTTGGCCGGGTGCAGCAGGCGTCCCTCCGCCGCGGCGAGCGCCGGCGCGGGGACGGCGCCGCCCTCCGCGCCCGTCGTCCGGGCGATGTCGGCCGGGGTGCGGACCTCGTGCCACAGGAGCCGGTCGCGCAGCCCGGGTACGGCGCGCGAGGCGGCGGCGATCATGCGGTCGGCCTGTGCGCGCAGCCCCGCCGACGCCGACGCCGGGACCGTCGCCGTGAGCGTGACCGCCTCGTGCCCGGGGTCCGGGACCAGCGCCGGATCGTCCGGGCGGGACACCGTGACCGTGGGCCGCGCGGGCAGCTCGGGGTCCGTGCCGAACAACGCGTCGAGCTCGGCCTCGCGGTCCTCCGTGTGCACCACCGTCCGATGGGCCGTCCCTTCGGGCCGCCCGCCGCGCAGCGCCAGCAGCACGGTGAGGCGGCTGGGCGCCCCGGGCCGGGCCGGTACCTCTCCCTCGCCCCGCAGAGCCGCGCCCCGGACCATGCCGTCCAGCGCGCGGGGGCCCGCGCCGGCGATCACGAACTCCGCCTCGGCCACCGTCCCGTCGGCGAGCTCGACCCCGGCCGCCCGGCCGTCCTTCTCGACGATCCGCGTGACCTCGGCGCCGAAGACGAACTCGACCCGGCGGGCCAGGCACCGCTCGTACACGGCACGCGCCAGCTCGCGCAGGCCGCCGCGGACGTACCAGGTGCCGAAGGCGTGCTCCAGGTACGGCAGCACGGCGGCGTTCGCCGGGGTGGTGCGCGGGTCGAGGCCGTGCACGAGCGCGTGACTCTCCAGGAGTGCGGCGAGACGCGCGTCGCGCAGCTCCCAGGCGCCGACCTCGGCGAGCGTGCCGGCCCGGCGGGTGCGCAGCAGGCGCTTGTGCGGGACGGCCGGGTAGGGCTCGCGCTCGGCCAGCACGGACCAGTTGGGCCACAGCGGCTCCTCCAGGAGCGGGCGCCGGGAGCGGTCCCAGGTCTCGCGCGCCCGCACCAGGAAGTCGCCCCAGCGCTGCCCGACGCCCGCCCCGAGCGCGTCGTCCAGGGCCGAGACGACACCCGCGCGGGAGGCGTTCGGCAGGGACACCTCGGTGCCGTCCGCGAAGACGTGCCGCGCCGACGGATCGACCTGGACCAGCTCGACGCAGTCCTCCAGCGGTTCCTTGCCGGTCTTGACGAACAGGTCGCGGTAGACGGCGGGCAGCGGCAGCAGGCTGGGCCCGGTGTCGAAGGCGAAGCCGTCCCGTTCGGCGCGGCGCACCGCACCGCCGTACGTCTCCGTGCGCTCGAACACCGTCACCCGGTGCCCCACGACGGCGAGCCGGGCAGCCCCCGCCATCGCGCCCATCCCAGCACCGACCACCACAATCCGTCCCATGCCAGTGACTGTATCGACCCGCACGGACGGCCCCGTCCGCACCCTGTCGGCCGACGGCTTCCCCGCGGGCGCGGGCCGCGGTGGGTGGTCCCGCCCGCGAGGCGCCGTCCCGTGGCCCTTTCGCCCGCGGGCGCGTGCGGCGGTCACGAGGTTGCGCCCGTACCAGGCGCACGGGGCCCTTCCGCCCGCGGACGCGTGTGCCCGGGCGCCGGGGGCCTGTGCGCCCGCGCCGGGCCCGTGCCGTTCTGGTGGCGGGGCCTTGCCCGGCGTCGCCGGCCCGGAGGCGTGGGCGGGTCAGCCCGGCGGGGCCTCCGCCCGGACGGCCTGGCGGCGTTCCTCGCGGCGGCGGGCCCGGCGGCGCAGGTAGCGGCGGATGCGGGAGATCAGGAAGGTGACGACGACGACGCCCGCGAGGAGGAGGACGGCGGCGATGACCGCCGCGGCCAGGGGGTGGAAGACGGCGAAGGTGACGAGGCCGGCCACTCCGAGGTCCTCGGCCAGGCTCACGAGCATGTTGCTCACGGGCTCGGGGGAGGTGTTGACCGCCATCCGCGTCCCGGTCTTCACCAGATGGCTGGCCAGTGCCGTGCCGCCGCCGACCAGGCCCGCCGTGATGTCCGACAGCGAGCCGCTCTGCCCGGCGAGCAGCGCGCCGATCCAGGCCCCCGCGACCGGGCGGATCACGGTGTGCGCGGTGTCCCACACCGAGTCCACGTACGGGACCTTGTCGGCGACCGCCTCGCACACGAACAGCACACCCGCGGCGATCAGCACCTCGGGCCGCTGCAGAGCGGAGGGGACGTCGTCGCTCAGTCCCGTCGCGCCGAACACACCGAGCAGCAGCACCACCGCGTACGCGTTGATGCCGCTGGCCCAGCCGCTTGTGAAGATCAGGGGGAGTACGGACACGGACGCGATCGTAGTCAGTGCGCGGCCCGGCGTCGTGGGGGCGAGCGCGCGGAACTGAGTATCCGTACCTAGACGGTGAGATGAGTACGCGCGCGGATGAGGCGGAGACCGCGTGAACGGGAGAGTGGAGGCACGGAAAGGGGCCCGGCGCCGGCACCGCCGACACGGGGCGGCGGAACGGCGCGGCCCTCGACCGCTCCTTCCGCCGGTCCCGTCGGCGGGAGCGAGGACTGGGAACCCGGGGACCCGGGGGAACGACCGGACG
>NZ_POTZ01000488.1 GCF_003236365.1 Streptomyces sp. NTH33 | reverse complement strand
TTCGATCCCGGCGAGCTCACCGGGGAGCTCGCGCAGGTGCCGCTGCGCCGGGCGGTGGGCACGAAGCGGAAGAGGCGCGGCGGGCCGGGCGGACGCCAGGCTCCGCCGGGGATGTACCAGTGCGAGTGCGGCGGTCTACACCCGCTGCCCGGCGGCGCGGGGCCGCTCGCCGAAGAGGACGGGCCGGACGACGAGGTGTCGCTGTCCGATGTCCTGGAAGCCGTGGGCCTGCGGCTGCCGGCCGTGCGGCTGCCCGGTGAGGCGGAGCTGGCTCGCATGGTGCGCAAGGTGCCCGCCTTCATGGCGGCGGTACGGCTCGGGCACTGGTGCGGCGACGGTCAGGAACTGACCCCGAAGGAGGTGCTGCGGCCCAAGCTCGCCCGGCAGGCCGTGGAGGAGGCCGAGCTGTGGCGCGTCGACCCCGACGAGTGGGGTGATACCGAGGAGCGGACCGGGCGGCTGGCGAAGGTCCGCAGCGCGGCTGACATGGAACCGCTGGCTCTGCCCTGGGACTGGGCGCTGAACTGTGGCTTCGTCGAGGTGGAGAACAACCGGGCGTACGCCGGCGACGAACTGCCGGACCAGGACGATGACACGGCGCTCCTCGCTGCCTGGCAGGAAGCGGTGGCGGGCGCGGCGGTCGAACTCTCCCTCGCCTTCCCCGCGTTGGACGAGTTGCCGAGCGGGCTGCAGCCGCTGCGGGAGCTGACCGAGGAAGCCCCGCCGCTGGTGTTCCTGATGCTGATCACGGCGTACGGACTGCCCGACGAGGAGTGGCTGGATGTCGCCGACTTCCTCACCGACGGCATGGAAGGGCTACCCGAAGGCCCGGCCCGGCGGCTGGTCTCGGCGCTCCTCATCGACCAATACCACGACACCGCCGGGACTCTGGAGCTGTTCGGCGCCGCCGAACGCGAGGGCCACGAGCCTCCGCCGGCGGACGCCGTGCTCGCCCTGCTGCTCGACGGGCCCGACGGCGGCATGCGGGGCACGCCGTCCGTCGGCCGCTTCCGGCTCACCGCGCTGGGCCGCTCCGGCCTGCGCGCGCTGCTGGTGGCGGCAGGCGTCCCGGCACCGGTGATCGGCTCACTCGCCCAGGCGGACGCCTCCGCGCTGCTGGCCGCGCTCCCCTCGTACCTCTCCGAGACGGACGCGGCGGCAGAGGTGGCGGGCTGGCTGGCGGCTCGCCCCGCGGCGGACGCGGCCGTCCAGGTGGTGGACGCCTGCGACGGCACGGAGCCGGCCGATGCCCTGCGCCGCCTGCAGGCCCCGCGGGTACTGGCCGCCGTACTGGAGGCGGACCGCACCGGGCGGGCGAAGGCGGTGCTGCGCAAGGCGGCGGTCTCGAAGGTCACCGGCTGTTCGCACGCGGCGGCTTCGATGCTGCGCCGGATCGGTGAACCCGTCGAGGGGGAAGAGGCGTGGGGTTTGGAGTGGATGCTGGTGGACGGTGCGCTGCCGTTCGCCGGGGCGGGCGAGCAGGCGCTGCGCGAAAGGCTGCTGGCGGGCCCCGAGGAGGGCCGGCGTCCGCTCGATCAGCTGGCCGAGCACGCCGACGACCTGTGGCGGGCCGGCCACCCGCACGCCGACGAGGTGCTCGGCGCGCTGGCCGAGGCCGTCAAGCCCGTCGACAAGGCCCTGGCCAAGCGGCTGCGGAAGGCCGCGTTCAAGGCGGGGAGCGCCACGTGAGCCTGCTCGTGAGGGAGACCGGCGCCGAAGCCGCACCGCTCGCCGATCCCGCTGCCACTGCCTGGGCCCGCCAGCACCTCGCTGCCGGCGGCTGGGCGGCCGTGTTCGCCCCGGCCGAACCGGGACAGCCGGCCCGGCTCGGCCGCCTGGTGCTCTACCGGCCCGCCGCCGACGCCCACCGCATGCCCGCCCAGGCCGCCGCACCGGAGGCGGTGGAGCGGGTTTGGCTGCCGCTGGTCCTGCCGCACGGCGGCGGGGTGCGCACCCGCACCGTCGACGGGTGGGCCCTCGACCCGGGCGTCGCGCTCGCCCTCCTGCTCGACCTGCCCGGGACCGGGGTCCATCCGTCGCTCGTTGCGTGGGCGGCCATCGCCCGTCTCACCCTTCGGCTGCTGGGCGAGGGGCGTCTGTACCCGGCGCTGACCTCCGACACGTACACCACCTGGCGCTTCGGGCCGTCCGGTGCGAGCGGCAAGCGGGACCTGGACGCGCTGAGCGCAGCCCTGCCGCCGTACGCCCACAACCTCCCCGCGCCCACGGCGGACGACAAGGTCGTACGAATCGCCGAACCGGCTGCTCTGGTACGGGAGTTCTGTGACGCGCTCGCGGATGCTCTGCCACGCACCCCGGCCGCCGGCCGGGCCGTGCCCGGCAACCCTTACGCCGACCGTGCGACCGCCCTGCATCCGCGCCTGGCCCAGTGGGCGGCCGAAACCGCGGCCGAACGGGCCGCACAGACCAGTGTAGAACTGCGGGTCGAACCCCCGGCCGGGCGGCGCCGCGTCTTCCATGCGGCGCTGCAGCTGCGGACCGCGGCCGATCCGTCCCTGGTCCTGGACGCTGCCGAGTTGTGGGCCGACCCGGTTCGCGCGCAGCACCTGCTCGGTCCGCGCGCGGAGGCCGAGGCGCTGCTCGCGCTGCGCCGCGCCGCCCGCGCCTGGCAGCCCCTGACTCGCCTGCTCGCCGAGGCCACCCCCAGCACGCTGCGGCTCGACGACGAGGAGGCCATGGAGCTGCTGGGGGACGCCACCGACGCGCTGCGTTCGGTCGGCGTGCGCGTGCACTGGCCGCGTGAGCTGGTCAAGTCCCTTGAAGCGCGGGCGGAGATCGGGGCGGCCACCGCGCCCGGCGCGACCGTGGACACCCTGCTGGGCCGCGACGCCCTGCTCGACTTCTCCTGGCATGTCGCGCTCGGCGGAGAGAAGCTCACCGAGGCCGAGCTCGACCAACTCGCCGAGGCCCGGCGCCCGCTGGTCAAGCTGCGCGACCAGTGGGTGGTCGCCGATCCGAAGCTGGTGGCCCGCCTCAAGCGGCAGCGCAGCCGCGAACTCGCCCCGTTGGACGCACTCCAGGCGGTGCTGACCGGAGAGGTGGAATGGGACGGTGAGCGCGTCGCGGTGCAGGCGGCCGGCGCCTTCGGCGAACTGGTCGCCCGGCTGCGCGCCCCCGAGGGCCGCGCCCCCGTCCGGACACCGGAGGGCCTGACCGCCACCCTGCGCGGCTACCAGCAGCGGGGCCTGGCCTGGCTGGCGGACATGACCCGCCTGACCCTCGGCGGCGTCCTCGCCGACGACATGGGCCTCGGCAAGACCGTCACGCTGCTCGCCCTCCACCTGCACCGCCAGGAGCAGCCCGACACCGCGGGTCCCACCCTCGTGGTCTGCCCGGCCTCGCTGCTCGGCAACTGGCAGCGCGAGGCCGCCCGTTTCGCCCCCGCCGTCCCGGTACGCCGCTATCACGGCGGCGAGCGCACCCTGGACCACCTCGCCGGGGACGAACTCGTCCTAGTCACCTACGGCGTGCTGCGCCGCGACCGGGAGCGGCTCGCCGCCGTGAAATGGTCGCTCGTCGCCGCCGACGAGGCCCAGCACGTCAAGAACCCGTACGCCACCACCGCCCGCGAACTGCGCGCCCTGCCCACCCGCGCCCGCGTCGCGCTCACCGGCACTCCGGTGGAGAACAACCTCTCCGAGCTGTGGGCACTGCTCGACTGGACCACCCCCGGCCTGCTCGGCCCGCTCTCCGCCTTCCGCGACCGCTTCGCGAAAGCCATCGAGCGCGGTGCGCTCGGCACGGACGGCGACGCGGAGACCACCGATCAGGCCCGGCAGGCCGCCGAGCGGCTCACCCGGCTCATCCGCCCGTTCCTGCTGCGCCGCCGCAAGTCCGACCCCGGGATCGCCCCCGAACTGCCGGCCAAGACGGAGACCGACCACCCCGTCGCCCTCACCCGTGAGCAGGCCGCCCTGTACGAGGCGCAGGTACGCGAGGCCATGGCCCGGATCGAGAAGGCGGACGGCATCGCCCGCCGCGGCCTGGTGCTCAAACTCCTCACCGCGCTCAAACAGATCTGCAACCACCCCGCCCACTACCTGCGCGAGGCCGGCCCGCTGCCCGGCCGCTCGGGCAAGCTGGAACTCCTCGACGAACTGCTCGACACGGTGGTGGCCGAAGACCAGGGCGCCCTGGTCTTCACCCAGTACACGCAGATGGGCAAGCTCCTGGAACGCCACTTCGCCGACCGCGGCGTCCGTGCCCGCTACCTGCACGGCGCCACCGCCGTCCCCCGACGCGAGGAGATGGTCGCCGCCTTCCAGCAGGGCGAGTTCCCCGTATTCCTGCTCTCCCTGAAGGCCGCCGGCACCGGCCTCAACCTCACCCGCGCCACCCACGTGATCCACTACGACCGCTGGTGGAACCCTGCCGTCGAGGACCAGGCCACCGACCGTGCCTACCGCATCGGCCAGGACCGCCCGGTCCAGGTCCACCGGCTCACCACGCAGGGCACGGTCGAGGACAGGGTCGCCCGTCTGCTCGGTGCCAAGCGCGCGCTCGCGGACCAGGTCATCGCCTCCGGTGAGGCCGCCCTGACCGAACTCTCCGACGCCGACCTCGCCGAACTCGTCGCACTGTCCCACGGAGCCGACGCATGACCCCCGCCCGCAAGGCACCCCGTACCGGCAGCCGCGCCTTCGCCGCCACCTGGTGGGGGCAGGCCTGGGTGGACGCCCTGGAGGCCTCCACCCTCGATGCCGGCCGCCTCTCCCGCGGCCGCACCTACGCCCGCAAGGGCATGGTCGGCCCGGTCACCGTCACCCCCGGTGTGCTGCGCGCCGAGGTCGAG
>NZ_POTZ01000487.1 GCF_003236365.1 Streptomyces sp. NTH33 | reverse complement strand
CGTCCCCGCCCCTCCGCATACGCATACCCTCCATACGGGTGAACGCCCCCCTGATCGGCCTCGGCCTGACGGAGTCCGGCAGCCTGGACGTCCCGCCCGCCGACGACAAGAACCTGGCCGGCTGGTACGAGGCCGGCACCACCCCCGGCGAGAGGGGCACCGCGATCGTCGCCGGCCACGTGGACAACACCCAGGGCCCCGCCGTCTTCTACGACCTCGGCGCCCTGAAGAAGGGCAGCACCATCGAGGTGGACCGCCGGGACGGCGGCGTCGCGGTGTTCACCGTGGACGCGATCGAGGTCTACGAGGCGAAGGACTTCCCCGACGAGAAGGTCTACGGCGCCGCCAAGCGCCCCGAACTACGGGTGATCACCTGCGGCGGCGGCTACTCGAAGTCCACCGGCTACCAGGGCAACGTGGTCGTCTTCGCGTATCTGACCGGCAGCCGCTGAACCGGCGCCCGCGACGCCCGCTAGGCCACCCACTGCTGATAGGCCAGGTTGGCCACCAGCGCGAACACCACCGTCAGCAGCACGATGCGGACGAAGCCGCTGCCCCTCTTCAGGGCGGTGTGCGCGCCCAGGGCGCCGCCCGCCAGGTTGAACACGGCCATGACGGCTGCCAGCTGCCACAGGACCACGCCCTGCCAGGCGAAGGTGGCCAGGGCGCCCGCGTTGGTGCAGCAGTTGATGATCTTGGCGTTGGCGGAGGCGGTCACCAGGTCCAGGTGGAGGATGGCGGTGAGCGCCAGGACGAGGAACGTGCCGGTGCCGGGGCCGATGAGGCCGTCGTAGAAGCCGATGCCCAGGCCCGCGAGGCCGATCGCCGCGAGGATCCGGCGGCGGGTGGCCGGGCCGGGGGCCGGGGCAGTGCCGAAGGCCGGGCGCAGGATCACGAAGGCGCCCACCCCGAGCAGCACCACCATGATCACCGGCTTGAGCACCTCGGTGCTCATCCCGGCCGCGAGGAAGGCCCCCGCGGAGGATCCGGCGAGCGCCGCCAGGCCGATGCGTACGGCGGTGCGGACGTCCACGGGCGTCCGGCGGACGTAGGTCACGGCCGCGCCGGTCGTGCCGACGATGGCGACCGCCTTGTTGGTGCCGAGCGCGGACGCGGCCGGGGTGGAGCCGGGCAGCCCGAGCAGCAGCGCCGGCAGCAGCAGGAGCCCGCCCCCGCCGACCACGGCGTCGATCCACCCGGCCGCGAAGGCGGCGAGGCACAGGAGGACGACCACGGTCAGCGATATGTCGGGCATGATCGCGACCCTAGGGACGTGATATGTGCGCCGTCCATGTATCTGAGGCACTTCTGAGGTACGAGGTACGACGCCCCGCCGGGTGGCTCGCGTCCGGCGGGGCGGGGTGTGGGGCGTACCGGAGCCGCCGCCGATCGGTTTGGTCGGGGACCGACGGCGGCTCCGGGTCCGGGTGGGAGCGCGGCGGCGGGCGCCGCGCTCCCTGGTGCCGGAGTCCTCGTCGTAATCGGTGGTGAGGGGTCGGGGACCACGACGAGGACTCCGGGGTCTTTCAGCGGTGGTCGCTGCCCTCCGCCTCGACCGCCGCGCGGCCGGCCTCCAGACGGGCGACCGGGATGCGGAACGGGGAGCAGGAGACGTAGTCCAGGCCGACCTCGTGGAAGAAGTGGACGGACTCGGGGTCGCCGCCGTGCTCGCCGCAGACGCCGAGCTTGAGGTCGGGGCGGGTGGCGCGGCCGGCCTTGACGGCGGACTTCACCAGGGAGCCGACGCCGTCCTTGTCGATCGTCTCGAAGGGGGAGACTCCGAAGATGCCCCTCTCCAGGTAGGCGGTGAAGAACGAGGCCTCGACGTCGTCGCGGCTGAAGCCCCAGACCGTCTGGGTCAGGTCGTTGGTGCCGAAGGAGAAGAACTCCGCCGCCTCGGCGATCTGGCCCGCGGTCAGCGCGGCGCGCGGCAGCTCGATCATCGTGCCGATCGCCAGCTTGAGATCGGTGCCCGACGCGGCCTCGACCTCGGCGATGACCTGGTCGGCCTCCTCGCGGACGATCTCCAGCTCCTGGACGGTGCCCACGAGCGGGATCATGACCTCGGCGCGCGGGTCGCCCTTGGCGGCCTTGCGCTCGGCGGCGGCCTCGGCGATGGCGCGGACCTGCATGGTGAACAGGCCGGGGACGACCAGGCCCAGGCGTACGCCGCGCAGGCCGAGCATCGGGTTCTGCTCGTGCAGGCGGTGGACCGCCTGGAGCAGGCGCAGCTCGTTCTCGTGCGGCTCCTGACGGGACTCCGCCAGGGCCACGCGGACCGAGAGCTCGGTGATGTCGGGCAGGAACTCGTGCAGCGGCGGGTCCAGGAGGCGGATGGTGACGGGGAGGCCGTCCATCGCCTCGAAGAGCTCCACGAAGTCCTGCTTCTGCAACGGCAGCAGCTGCTTGAGGGACTCCTCGCGCTCCGCCTCCGTGTCCGCCAGGATCAGGCGCTCGACCAGCTCGCGGCGGTCGCCGAGGAACATGTGCTCGGTGCGGCACAGGCCGATGCCCTGGGCGCCGAAGCGGCGGGCGCGCAGCGCGTCCTCGGCGTTGTCGGCGTTGGCGCGCACCCGCAGGCGGCGCTTGCGGTCGGCGAAGGCCATCATCCGGTGGACCGCCTCGACCAGCTCGTCCGCGTCGTCGGCGCCCGGGTGCATCCGGCCCTCGAAGTACTCCACGACCGGGGACGGGACGACCGGGACCTCGCCCAGGTAGACCTTGCCGGTGGAGCCGTCGATGGAGATCACGTCGCCCTCCTCGACGACGTGTCCGCCCGGGACCGTCATCCGGCGGCGCTTGGTGTCGACCTCCAGGTCCTCCGCGCCGCACACACAGGTCTTGCCCATGCCGCGGGCGACGACGGCCGCGTGGGAGGTCTTGCCGCCGCGGGAGGTCAGGATGCCCTCGGCCGCGATCATGCCGTCCAGGTCGTCGGGGTTGGTCTCCCGGCGGACCAGGATGACCTTCTCGCCCGAGCGGGACCACTTCACGGCGGTGTACGAGTCGAAGACCGCCTTGCCGACCGCCGCGCCCGGAGAGGCGGCGATGCCGCGGGCGACCTGCTCGACCTTGGCGTGCTCGTCGAAGCGGGGGAACATCAGCTGCGCGAGCTGGGCGCCGGTCACGCGCTGCAGCGCCTCGGTCTCGTCGATCAGGCCCTGGTCGACCAGCTGGGTGGCGATGCGGAAGGCGGCACCGGCGGTGCGCTTGCCGACGCGGGTCTGCAGCATCCACAGCCGGCCGCGCTCGATGGTGAACTCGATGTCGCAGAGATCCTTGTAGTGGTTCTCCAGGGTCTCCATGATCTGCATCAGCTGGTCGTACGACTTCTTGTCGATCCGCTCCAGCTCCGCCAGCGGCACGGTGTTGCGGATGCCCGCGACCACGTCCTCGCCCTGCGCGTTCTGCAGGTAGTCGCCGTAGACGCCCTGGTGGCCGGAGGCGGGGTCGCGGGTGAAGGCGACGCCGGTGCCGGAGTCGGGGCCGAGGTTGCCGAAGACCATCGAGCAGACGTTGACGGCGGTGCCGAGGTCGTGCGGGATGCGCTCCTGACGGCGGTAGAGCTTGGCGCGCTCGCCGTTCCAGGAGTCGAAGACCGCCTTGATGGCGAGGTCCATCTGCTCGCGCGGGTCCTGCGGGAAGTCCCGGCCGGCCTCGGTCTTGACGATCTTCTTGAACTTGGTGACCAGCTTCTTCAGGTCGGCCGCGTCCAGCTCGGTGTCGACGGCGACCTTCTTGGCCTTCTTGGCCGCCTCGAGGGCGTCCTCGAAGAGGTCGCCGTCGACGCCGAGGACGGTCTTGCCGAACATCTGGATGAGCCGGCGGTAGGAGTCCCAGGCGAACCGGTCGTCACCGGCCTGCTGGGCCAGGCCCTGCACGGACTTGTCGGACAGGCCGATGTTCAGGACGGTGTCCATCATGCCGGGCATGGAGAACTTGGCGCCGGAGCGGACGGAGACGAGCAGGGGGTCGTCGGGCTGGCCGAGCTTCTTGCCCATCTTCTGCTCGAGCGCGTCGAGGTGCGCGCTCACCTCGTCACGCAGTGCCGCCGGCTCCTCGCCGCTGTCGAGGTATACCTTGCAGGCCTCAGTGGTGATCGTGAAGCCCGGGGGGACCGGAAGGCCCAGGTTGGTCATCTCGGCGAGGTTGGCGCCCTTGCCGCCGAGGAGGTCCTTGAGGTCCTTGTTGCCCTCGGTGAAGTCGTAGACGAACTTCACGGTCTCAACGCTGTTGCCGTCCTCGGCTACCTGGGGTTCTTTGTTTTCCGACACGGGTCTCGACTCCTCGAGGACGCGGTGGCTGCCCTGACGGCGAGGAACATACCCAGATCAGAGGCCTGTGGGTACGTCCACTTGCACGTCATGCGCCCGTAACCAGTCGTCCGCCGGCGGATCGAAAGTCAAGGCTTGGCAAGTCGTCAGGGCCGGATGTTTTCACTTCTTGAACGAGTCCACACCCGTAGACCCACTCACTCGCTCATATGAGCGCATCTAGGCGCGTTTGATTTCGATCGATGAACGATCATCTGCTGGCACTGAGTGCCAGCACTTGGAAAAGTGCAGCCGCTCAAGATCCGCTCATCTGAGCGCAACCCTTATCAAGGGTGGCGAGAATCACGCTGCCACAACCGAGGGGATTTCACCATGCGGACGTGCCTGCGACGCCCGGTACGGGATCGCGCCGGGTCCGGCAGGCCCGGGCGGGAGAACCGCGCGTTTGCCGGGTGTTTGCCCGGTGCCGTGAACAGGGGCACCGGCCAGGCCGTACGGGAGTGCGGCGGGTCCTGCCTCCCCAGCGTGGCCCGCCTCCTCAGCGACGCCGCGTACGGAAGGACCTCCGGGTGCCTCAGCACACGAGTACACGCCAGTCATCGGGCACCACGGCCGGGGCGACCGGGCACGGCGTCCCGTCAGCGCCGGAGGCCGGACCGGCATCGCATGAGCAGGGGCCCGAGCCCACCGAGCCCCCGGCCTCCGAGGCCGGCACGTCCGCCGTCGAGCCCACCGAGTCCAGTGAGCCCACCGAGACCAGCAAGTCCACCGAGACCAGCGAGCCCACTGAGCCCACCGAACTC
>NZ_POTZ01000486.1 GCF_003236365.1 Streptomyces sp. NTH33 | reverse complement strand
GGTGAGGCGTGACCGGCCCCGGCCGGTCACGACGCCCCGCCCGCGCCCGGTCACGCCTCACCCGCGCCCGGTCACAACTCGCCGCCGGGCGCGGAGAGTCTCCTCGTCCGCGCCGGGGACGTCCTGCGGCCCGCGCTCTCCCTCTACCTGGACCTGCACGCGCATCCGGAACCGTCCGGGCAGGAGGCCCGCACCGCGGACCGCTTCGGCCGGCGGCTCGCGGCGGCGGGCTGCGAGATCACCCACGGGATCGGCGGCCACGGCGTCGTCGGCGTGCTCCGCAACGGGGACGGTCCCCGTGTCTGGCTGCGGGCGGAGCTCGACGCGCTCCCGATGCGCGAGCGGACCGGGCTGCCGTACGCCAGCCGCACCGACGCCATGCACGCGTGCGGCCACGACCTGCACCTGGCCGCGGCGGCGGGTGCCGCGGATCTGCTCGCCCGTCTGTCCGACCGGTGGCGGGGCACCCTGCTGGTGGTGGGGCAGCCGGCCGAGGAGACGCTCGGCGGGGCCGAGGCCATGCTGCGCGACGGACTGTACGAACGGTTCGGCAGACCCGGCGTCGTCCTCGCCCAGCATGCCGCGCCGCTGCCCTCCGGCACGGTCGCGCACGTGCCGGGCGGGACGCCGATGGCGGCGGCCGGCGCGGTGCTCGACGTGGTGCTGCACGGGCGGGGCGGACACGCCGCCACCCCGCACCTGGCGGTGGAGCCGGTCGTCGCCGCGGCCGCCGTCGTCACCCGGCTCCAGGCCGTCGTCGCCCGCGAGACCGCGCCCGCCGACCAGGTGACGCTGACCGTGGGCACGCTGCGGGCCGGAACGGCCGCCAACGTCATACCGGACCGCGCCGAACTCGGCATCGGGGTCCGTGCGTCGAGCGAGGCGTCCCTCGACCGGGCGCTGGCCGCGGTGCGCCGCATCGTCCTCGCCGAGAGCGCCGCCGCGGGCGCCCCCCGGGAACCCGAGGTGACCGTCGCCTCCCGCTCGGCGGCCCTGCGGTGCGACCCGCACACCACCGACTCGGTACGACGCGCCCACACCGCACTCCTGGGGTCCGGGCGGGTGCTGTCCTGGCCGGGGTCGATGGCCACGGAGGACTTCCCGTTGTTCGGGGACGCCGGAGCCGGTGTCCACGGGCAGCACGGAGTCCCGCTGGTCTACTGGATGCTGGGCGTGGTGGGCGCGGACGAGTGGCGCCGGGCGACGGCCGGCGGCCCCGACGCCTCACCACCGGCCCCGAACCACTCCCCGTACTTCGCCCCCCACATCGGCAGCGCCCTGCGCCCCGCGATCGCCGCGCTGACGGTCGCGGCACTCGACCGGTTCGCCGCCACCTGAGAGACCGGCGGCCGCGAACGGTGTGCGGTGCGTGCTCGGCGCCCGCACACTCTGATACATGAGCGAGCAGCAGAGGACAGCCGCCGCACGGATCGCGGTCGGCGTCGACGGCTCCGAGCCGTCGAAGGCCGCCCTGCGGTGGGCGGCCCGGCAGGCCGCCCTGACGGGCGGAGCGGTGGAGGCGGTGACCGCCTGGCAGTACCCGCAGTGGTACGGCGCGGGCCCCATGGTCGCCGACTTCGACTTCGCGGACAACGCGAGGAGCTTCCTCGCCCGGGCGATCGACGAGGCCCTCGGCCCCGACCGGCCGGGATCCGGCCCCGGGTCGTGTGCGGGCACCCGGCCGGCGTGCTGCTGGACGCCGGCCGCGGGGCGGAACTGCTGGTCGTGGGGAGCCGGGGGCACGGCGGATTCGCCGGGGCACTGCTGGGCTCGGTCAGCCAGCACCTCGTCCAGCACGCCGCGTGCCCGGTCGTCGTCATCCGCGGCAGCGCCGACGCGCCGCCGCCAGCCTCGGCGACGTGAGGGTCAACGCCGCCCCGGGGCGGTGTTCATCAGCCAGTTCACCGTACGGCTCACGTCGGACAGGGAGACGATCCCGACGAGCCTGCCGTCGTCCACGACCAGGACCCGGTGCTCGGCGCCCGGCTCCATGCGCGGCAGCAGGTCCGCCAGCGAGCTGTCCGGCCCGGCCACGGTGACCTGCGGCAGCGGCACCATCACCTGTCTCACCGTCACGGCGTGGGCCTCGGCCTGCGGCACCCGTCTGGCGCTGTCGAGGGTCACCAGTCCGATGAGGGTCCCGTCCCCGTCCCCGTCCCCGTCCTCGGTCACCGGGAACGCCGAATGCCGGTAGCGGTAGCGGTAGCTCGGATCGGTGAGGAAGCCCGCGACCGTGGTGTCCGCGGGGACCGTGAGCGGTTCGGGTGTCATGGCCTCCCGCACCGGGACACCGGCGAGCACGCCGCGCAGATGGGCCTGCCGTCCCTCGGCGGTGGCGGCCGCGATGAGGAACCATCCGATCAGGGCCAGCCACAGACCGCCGAACGCGCCGGTCCGCATGAACGCGATCACCCCGAGCACCACGAGCAGCCACCCGAAGACGCGCCCCGCCGCGGTCGCGCCGGCCGTCGCCCGCAGCCGGTCCCCCGTGCGCCACCACAGGAAGGCGCGCAGCAGCCTGCCGCCGTCGAGCGGGGCGGCGGGCAGTGCGTTGAAGAGGGCGAGCAGCACGTTGATGCCCGCCAGCCAGGAGACCATCTCCACCACGACCCCGGACACGGACGCCGTGTCGAGCAGCCAGGCACCGAGGGCGAAGAGCCCGCCCAGCAGGAGGCTGACGAGCGGACCGACACCGGCGATCCTCAGCTCCGCGCCGGGACCGGACGCCTCGGACTTCAGCCGGGCCGCCCCGCCCAGCAGCCACAGCACGATGTCGTCCACCTCGACCCCGTTGCGCCGGGCCACGACGGCGTGCGCCAGCTCGTGCGCGAGCAGGGAGGCGAAGAAGACCACGGCGGTGCAGAGGCCGGCCGCCCAGTACACCGCCCAGCCGCGCCCCGGATGCGCCTGCGGAAGACGGCCCTGCGCCAGACCGAACGCGATGATCGCGAAGATGAACAGGACGCTCCAGTGCACGCCGACCCGGACCCCCGCGATCCGCCCCAGAACGAACGTCGCCCGCACGGTCTCTCCCCTGCTCGAACCGTCACCCGCTCCAGTACACCCTTGGACCCGCGGCTTCGCGCGCCGGAGAAGCCGATGGGATCGAAGGAGCCGAAGGGGCCGGAGAGCGGCTCGAGGTGTGACCGCCTGGCAGGCGGGCAGGGCTCTTCCTAGACTTGGGACGTGGCCCGGCCCAACGAGGAGGTCGAGGCGCTCCTGCACGAGTACGCCGACCTCATCGCCATCACCGGAGGCGACGCGTTCAAAGCCCGCGCCTACGAGAAGGCGGCCCGCGCGATCGGCGGCTGTCCCGCCGACGTCTCCCACCTGGACGCCGCGGGGCTGAGGGAGATCCCGGGCGTGGGCAGGTCGATCGCCGAGAAGGTCGTCGAGTACTTCCGCACCGGCCGGGTCACGGCGGTCGAGGAGACCCGGGCCAGGATCCCCGCGGGGGTGCGGCAGCTCATCACCGTCCCCACCCTCGGTCCCAAGAAGGCGCTGGCGCTCTACGAGAACCTGCACATCTCCTCGGTGGACGAGCTGGCCGACGCCATCAGGGCGCAGAAGCTGCGCGGCCTGAAGGGCTTCGGGCGGAAGACCGAGGCGAACATCCTGCACGGCATCGCCCTCATGCGGCAGGCGGGGGAGCGCATCCCGCTGAGCACCGCCACCGAGGCCGCCGAGGACATCGTCGCCGAACTCTCCCGGATCACCGGCTGCAAGCACTGCGCCTACGCCGGATCGCTGCGCCGCATGAGGGAGACCGTCGGCGACATCGACGTCCTCGTCGCCGCCGGCCGGTCGGCCCCCTTCATGGACGCCCTCACCGAACTGTCCTCCACCGCCGAGGTCGTCGTGCACGGCGAGAAGAAGACCTCGGTCCGCACCGTCGAGGGCCTCCAGGTCGATCTGCGCGTGGTGCGACCGGACTCGTGGGGCGCCGGCCTGCAGTACTTCACCGGCTCGAAGGCGCACAACATCCGCACCCGCACGATCGCCGCCCACCTGGGCCTGAAGCTCTCCGAGTACGGCCTGTTCGAGGCCGGGGGCGGCAAGCGGGTCGCCTCCCGCTCCGAGGACGAGGTGTACGCCAGGCTCGGCCTGCCCTGGATCCCGCCCACGCTGCGCGAGGACCGGGGGGAGATCGAGGCCGGCCTGCGCGGCGAACTGCCCGAGGTGGTGACCGAGCGGGACGTCCGCGGCGATCTGCACACCCACACCGACCTCACCGACGGCATCGCCCCGCTGGAGGAGATGGTGGCGGCGGCCGCCGAGCGGGGCTACGCGTACTACGCGGTCACCGACCACGCACCGGACCTGCGCATGCAGCGCATGACCGACGAGAAGGTCCTCGCCCAGCGCGAGCGGGTGCGGTCACTGGACGGCAGGCACCACGGGATGCGGCTGCTGCACGGCACCGAGCTCAACATCGGCCCCGAGGGGGAGGTGGACTGGCCCGACGGGTTCCTGGCCGGTTTCGACCTCTGCGTGGCCTCGGTGCACTCCCACTTCACCCTCGGCCGCAGGGCGATGACCCGGCGGCTCGTACGCGCCTGCGAGAACCCCCACGTCAACGTCATCGGGCACCCCACCACCCGTCTGATCGGCAAACGGCCGGGCATCGACGCCGACCTCGACGAGGTGTTCGCCGCCTGCGCCCGCACCGGCACGGCTCTGGAGATCAACTCCCAGCCCGACCGCCTCGACCTGGGCGACGAGGACATCCTCCGGGCCAGGAGCCACGGGGCGAAGTTCGCCGTCGACACCGATGCCCACGCGGTCCCCCAGCTCGCGCTCCTCCGCTACGGGATCGGCACGGCGCAGCGCGGCTGGCTCACCCCGGACGACGTGATCAACACATGGCCCCTGCGCCGGCTGCGCCGGTTCCTGCGCAAGGACCGGGCGGGCTGAGGCCCACACGCGCCGGGCCGGTGCGGCAGGCGGTCATGGCACTCCCCCGCGTCCGGGTCCTCCCTCTCCCCCGCGTTCCGGCACTCCCCCGTGTTCAGGCGCTCACCAGCGGGTTCGGCAGGGGCTGGTAGTGGGCGGCGGCGCCGTCGGCGTCCGTCCAGCGCAGCAGGAGGTTGGTCTTGCCCGGC
>NZ_POTZ01000485.1 GCF_003236365.1 Streptomyces sp. NTH33 | reverse complement strand
CCCCTGCCCTCCGTCCTCGCCCGGCCCGGACACACAAACGCCCCGGCGTCCCCTCCGCGGGTCCGCCGGGGTGTCCCGGACGAGTGCGGTGGCTACCGCGTGGTCAGGTAGTCCTCCACGCCCGGAGCCGTGTGCGCGTCCTCGGCGTTCACCACGCCGCCGACCGCCTTCGCGTCGGGCCGCAGCACATACGTCTCGACGCTCGCGGGACGGTCGGCGTCGGAGAAGTTCTGCGCGGTGCCGAGACCGGTGTCCGCGTTCTTCCGCGAGCGGTGCGCCTTGACGACGTCCTCCCGGGTGAGGCCGCCCGCCTCGCAGGCCTTCCTCAGGTCCGCGCCGAGCAACTGGGCGGCGTTGTAACCGGACAGCACCCCCGAGTCGACCGGCGAGTCCGGGTACTTCTTCCGGTACGACGCCACCATGCGCCGCACGCCCGGCAGGTCGGAGCTGACCGCGGGCGCGGCGCTGACGATGTGCAGCATGGCCGCCAGTGCCGGTGCGGCGGGGGTCCTCATCAGCTGGGGCGCGAAGCCCGGGGCGCTGCTGACGACGGGGACGCGCAGGCCGCGGGAGGCCGCGACGCCGACGAGGGATGCCGTCTGGGCGGGTCCGGCGCTGATCAGTACGGCCTTCACGCCTTCCCTGCGGAGCGCCGACACCTGGGCGGACAGGTCGGTGTCCGTGGCCTGGATCTTCTGGCCGGTCACCTTCAGCCCGGCTTTGCCCGCCGCCCAGGTGGAGCCCTCCAGCGCGTTGGCGCCGTAGTCGCCCTCGAAGTAGACGTGGCCGATGGTGTCGCCCTTCTTCAGTCCCTTGGCGCGGGTGAGGAAGTCCACCGCGGCGATCATGTCGACGTCGTAAGTGGTGCCGAGTACCTGGACGGCCTCCTTGCCGAGCAGGGAGGCCGCCCAGGCCTGCGGGAAGGTGAGCATCCGGTCGCGCTCGATGTCGTCGAGCAGGGCCGCCACGACCGGGGAGCCGATGACCTGGGGCAGGGCCACGACGTCCGGGGCGATGTCGGCGTAGGCGGTGACCGCCTTCTGCACGTCGTACCCGTGGTCCTTGACGACGATCTCGACCGTGCGGTCGCAGATGCCGCCCTTGGCGTTGGTCTCGTCCGCCCACATCTGCTGGGCCTGCACGATGCTCTTGCCGAGCGTGGCGTAGGGGCCCGTCAAGTCGGTGAGGGCGCCCAGCCTGATGGTCCTGGCGCCGACGCCCGGTCCGGTGCGTACGCCGTCGGCGGCGTCGCCGCCCCCGTTGCCGCCGCCGGCCTTGGAGCTGCATCCGGTGGCCGCGAGCAACAGGGCGAGGGTCCCGGCGAGGACGGTCCCGGTGGTGCGGCGCCGGTTGCGGTGCCTGGGGTGCGTGGGGTTCACGGGGTGTGCTCCTTGGATCGTGCGGCTGCGGCCGGCTGCGGAGGTGGAGTGGCGGGGTCCGTGGCAGGGGCACGGGTGCGGCGGAGCCGTACGCGGTCCCGGGCGCGGTGGACGACGCCGTGCAGGCCGTCGGGCGCGTACAGCAGGACCAGGACGATCGCGGCGCCGTAGAGGTAGCGGGCGGCCTCGGTGGGGCCCATGGAACCCTCGGCCGAGCCGGGGGCGGTCACCAGCGGGAGCCGGTCGGCGTAGCGGGTCATCAGCAGGGGGAGCGCGGTGACGAAGACGGCGCCCGCGGTGGCTCCGGCGACCGAGCCCGGACCGCCGATGACGATCATGGCGAGGTAGTCGACGGAGAGGGCGAGGGAGAAGTAGTCCGGGACGACGCGGCGGAAGGCGAGTGCCAGGAGTACGCCCGCCAGGCCCGCGTACAGGGACGACACCACGAAGGCCGCCGAGCGGTGCCGGGCCACGTCGACGCCCATCACCGCGGCCGCGGTCTCGCTGTCGCGCAGGGCGGCCAGGGCCCGGCCGGGGCGCCCGCGCAGCAGGCCGCGGGCGGTGAACCAGGTGAACGCGAACAGTGCCAGGCCCAGGAACCACAGCCGCTCCTCGGCGCCGAACGGCACGCCGAGCACGGTCAGTTCGGGGTCGCCGGCCCCGAAGGTGAAGCCGCCGAGCGTGAGCGGGGGAACGGAGCGTCCGTTGAAGCCGCCGGTGACGGAGTCCGCGGTCAGCAGCACATGGTGGCCGAGGAAGACCAGCGCGAGGGTGGCGATGCCCAGGTAGATGCCGCGCACCCGGCCCGCGACGGGGCTGAACAGCCCGCCGGCCGCTCCGGCGAGCAGCACGGCGAGGAGCGCGGCGAGGGCCGGTGGCAGCCCCGGTCCGGGCTCCCCCGCCAGCCATACGTAGCCGTAGGCGCCGACGGCGAGGAAGAAGGCGTGGCCGAGGGAGAGCTGGCCCGCGGTGCCGGTGAGCAGGGCGAGTCCGACGGCGCCGATGGCCGCGGCCATGGAGAACAGGCCGATCCGCAGCCAGAAGGCGTCCAGGTAGAACGGCGGCAGGCACAGCGCGACGGCAAGCAGCGCGGTCCCCGCCCGGCGGCTCGTCAGGCCGTCGGGGAGACGGTCAGACACGGGCCGCTCCCTTCGCGCCGAACAGCCCGTTGGGCCGTATCAGGAGCACCAGCAGCATCACGGCGTACGGGGCGACGTCGCCGAACCCCTCGCCGAGCAGGTGCAGGTCGGACTGGTGTCCGACGACGAGCGCCTCGGTCAGGCCGATGAGCAGGCTGCCCGCGAGGGCGCCGGCCGGGGAGGCCAGCCCGCCGAGGATCGCGGCCGGGAACGCGTTGAGCGCGATCTGGCCGGTGGTGCGCTCCAGGCCCGGCGCCGGGAACGCGGCGAGGAACACCGCGGCCAGTGCGGCGAGCGCGCCCGCCAGGCACCAGGCGCCCGCACGCACCCGGCTGAGCCGTACGCCCATGAGAGCGGCGGCCTCCAGGTCCTCCGCCGCCGCCCGCAGGGACAGCCCCCAGGAGGTGAACCGGAAGAGCGCGAACACCGCGCCGATGACCACGGCGGACACCAGGACCGCGGCGAGCCGGCTGTCGGCGACGGTCACCGGTCCGAGTGCGGTCACCGAGTCGCCCCACGGGTCTCCCAGCGACAGCAGGTCGCCGCCGATGCGCCGGGCCAGGTCGGTCAGCAGGACGATGTCGATGCCGATGGTGATGATGGTCTGCACGTGGGCGGAGTGGGCGTTCTGGCCGCCGCGCTGCAGCAGGAACCGGTCGAGAACGCCCGCGAGGGCGGCGGTCGCAAGGATCGCCAGCGCCAGGGCACCGGCGAAGCCGAGGTCGTCGTGGAGGAGGGCGGTGAGGTACCCGCCGAACAGGAGAAGTGAGCCGTGGGCGAAGTTGAGGACGCCCGAGGCCTTGAAGATGACGACGAAGCCGAGGGCGATCAGCGCGTAGACCGCGCCGAGGGCGAGTCCGCCGAGGAGGTCGTCGAGGAACCCGGTCATGCGGCGTCCTCCGCCTGTGCGCCGGCGCCGAGGTAGGCGCGCAGCACCTCGGGGTCCTGGCGGACCTCGTCCGGGGTGCCGTGGGCGAGGGGCCGGCCGAAGTCGAGCACGGTGACGTCGTCGGCAAGCCGCATGACCAGGCCCATGTCGTGCTCCACGAGGACGACGGACAGCCCGAGTTCGGCTCGCAGATCGCCTATGACCCCGGCCGTGCGGGCCCGTTCGGCGGCGTTCATGCCGGCCACGGGTTCGTCGAGAAGCAGCACACGGGGCTCCAGACAGAGGGCGCGGGCGAGTTCCACGCGTTTGCGGTCGCCGTACGACAGCAACGCCACCGGACTGCCGAGGTGCCGTCCGAGGCCGGTGAGTCCGGCGATCTCGCGCACCCGGTCGAGGTGCTCGCGCTGCTCCCGCACGGCTCGCGGCAGGCGCAGCGCGCTCGCGGCGAAGCCGGCACGGGACAGGGCGTGGCGGCCGAGCATCAGGTTGTCGGCGACGGTGCCCTGGGTGGTGACGATGTTCTGGAAGGTGCGGGCCACGCCGAGTGCGGCGATGCGGTGCGGGGCGAGCCGGGTCAGCTCGGTGCCGCCGAGCGTCACCGTGCCGGCGGCCGGACGGCACAGGCCGGACAGCACGTTGAAGCAGGTCGACTTGCCGGCGCCGTTGGGTCCGATGAGCGCGTGCACCGAGCCGGGCGCGACGGTGAAGGAGACCCCGTCGAGTGCGGTGAGTCCGGCGAAGCGCACGGTCACGTCCCGTACGTCGAGCACGGGCGGCGCGGCCGGGGTGCGGTCGTTCACGCGGCCCCCTGGTCCTCGGCCGCCTCGCCCAGGTAGAGGCGGCGCACGGCGTCGGTGCGGGCGAGTTCGCCGGCCGGGCCGGACAGGCGGGTCTCGCCGACCTCCAGGACATGGGCGTGGTCGGCGAGGGAGAGCGCCATGCCCGCGTTCTGCTCGACCAGCAGCACGGCGGTGCCCTGGGCGTTGATCTCACGGATCACCTCGGCGATCCGGTGCACCATCTGCGGAGCCAGGCCGAGTGAGGGCTCGTCGAGGAGGAGCAGACGGGGGGCCGCCATCAGGGCGCGGCCGATGGCGAGCATCTGCTGCTCGCCCCCGGACAGCAGGCCGGCGGCCTGGTGGGTGCGCTCCGCGAGCCGGGGGAAGAGCGCGAACACACGGGCACGGGCCTCCCGGACCTGTGCCCGGCCGCGCCGGCCGAGCCCGAGTCCGCCGCTGCGCAGGTTCTCGTCGACCGAGAGCCCGGCGAACACCCGCCGGCCCTCGGGGACCTGAACGACTCCGGCGCGTACCGCCGCCACCGGGTCCTTGCCGTCGAGCACCGTGTCGCCGTAGCGGATGCGGCCGCCCGTGATCGCGCCACGGTGCAGGCGCAGTGTGCCGGACACGGCCCTCAGCAGGGTCGTCTTGCCGGCACCGTTGGCGCCGAGCAGGGTCACGACACCGCCGTGCGGCACGGTCAGGGACACGGAGCGGAGCGCGGACAGGGCGCGCCCGTACGTCACGTCGACGTTCTCGACGTGCAGCGCGGGCCGGTCGTCCGGTGGTGCTGCGGGCATCGCGGCTCCTCGGGGCCGTGCCGCGGGGCGGCAACGGCTTCGGGGGAAGGGAAGCCCACAACAGCACGGGCCCGAGAGGGCGGTACAGGCTTTTGGCCGGGGTCGGTGCGGTGTCCCAACG
>NZ_POTZ01000484.1 GCF_003236365.1 Streptomyces sp. NTH33 | reverse complement strand
GTGCCGGGGCCGTCCGGGGTGTCGGGCTGTTCCGAGTCTGACGGGTTCATGCCGCACCCCCGTAGCCGGGAGGTGTGCCGGGGGAGTCCGTGTCGTGGGCGGTGGAGAGGAGTTGAAGGCCCAGGCGGAGGCGGCGGCGGGCCTCGTCCTCGGGGATGCCGAGGTCGGCGGCGGTCTGCCGGTAGTCGCGGCGCTGGAAGTAGGCCAGTTCCAGGGCGGCGCGCAGTGGGGCCGGCATGGAGTGGACGATGTAGTCGGCGCGGGCGGCGGCCGAGGCGCGGCGCACCCTGAGCTCCAGGGCCTCGGGGGAGTCCTGCCCGTCGCGGTCGTCCGGTGCGGCGGTGCCGCGCAGCCGCTGCACGGCGAGCCGGTGGGCCAGCGCGGCCACCCAGGAGCGCAACGGGCCCTGCCGGGGGTCGTAGGTGTCGGGGTGTTCCCAGACGTGCGCGAACACCTCACGGGTGACGTGGTCGGCGGCCCGCTCGTCCCCGAGCACCCGGTGGGCGAGTCCGTGCACGAGGGAGGCGAAACGGTCGTAGAGCTCACCGAGGGCGGCCGCCTCCCCGCGCGCGAGCCGCTGCTGCATCCCGCGGTCCCAGTGGGGCGGTGCGCCCTTCTTCGTCATGCGGCCCCTCCAAAACCCGGCTGCGCCCTGCCCGGCGTGTCTGTGCGGTGCCCAGCGTGTCTGTGCGGTCATCTCGAATGTAGTCGGCACATCCGACAGCGCACGCCCCTTTGTGTCCATGCGCGCCCCCGTCACCACAAGACCAACTCTGATCAGGCACGATCGAAAATGACTGAAACGAGTCCCTGAAGGAACGGTTTCGGTTTGGGGTACGGCGTTTGGGGGAACGGCCGCTGGGCAGCCGCGCGGAAAGAAGCGTAGGAACTGCTTCCGTTTCCGGGCGGTTCCGGGGAAGATCCGGCGAGCGGAGGGCGGGCCGTGGCGTTCAACGTGACCGACGACCAACAGGGCGAGTGGAGCGTGCTCCGGGTCGCCGGCGAACTGGACCTGGTGACCTCGCCGGTGCTGCGGCAGCGGGTGCACGAGGCGGTGGCCCAGGGCCGCCACCATCTCGTCCTGGACCTCTCGGACGTCTTCTTCTGCGACTCCAGCGGCGTCGGCGTCCTCATCGCCGCCCGCCGCCTGATCCGCTCCTGCCAGGGCGGGCTGCGCCTGATCCTGCCGGCCCGCGGCGCGGTCGACGGCTCGCACGTCAACCGTGTGCTCGGCGCGCTCGGCGTGCGCCGCCTCTTCGACGTCTACCCGGACCTCGCGGCAGCGGTGGACGAGGAGCCGCTGTCGGCGTGACGCCGCGCACGGGCGCCGCCCGTGCGGGCCGGCCGCCTGCTGATGTCACCGATCGTGGCGCATGGATATCACGGAGCGTCGCCACCGTACCGGCGTCCCCGCGCGTGACCCGTCACGTCCCGGAGTCGCCGCCGTGCTCGGGTACCTTGTGTGGGATGCGAGTGGTTCCGGGCACGAGCCATGTCATGACGGGCGTCGCACAGTATGCCGCACGGGTACTCCTTCGCGCGGGAATATGCCCGAAGCGCTTGTTGCGGTGACGGTACGTCAACCATGCTGTCTCCCAGGGGGGTCACGTTCCGTGACTCCTGCTCCGGGCGTTGTTCTGCCCATGCAGAAAATGGCTACGATCGTGGCCCTCGCGTGCGCGAGGCTATGTGTCCGCCGGTTCGGATGGTGTGAGCGGTGCAGGTGCTTCAAGTGCAGCTGGAGATCCGGCCCGACCCCGCGGAGGTGGGGCGAGCCCGGAGGTGGGCCCGCTCGCGGCTCGCCGGTGCGGGGATACAGGACGACGGGCCGCTCGCCGAGACGTTGGTCCTGCTCGTCTCCGAACTGGTCACCAACGCCGTGGTGCACACCGGCCACCCCGCTGTACTGCGGCTGTCCCTGCCCGGCGTGCCGGCCGAAGTGACCACCGTACGCGTGGAAGTGGCCGATGCCAGCACCAGGGCCCCCGTGCCGCGCTGCGTGGGCGACGAGGCCACGAGCGGCCGCGGCCTCGCCCTCGTCGACGGCCTCGCCGACCGGTGGGGCTGGAGCCCGGAGGGTACGGGCAAGCGCATCTGGTGCGAACTGGACCGCCGCACCACACCGGTTGACGCGGCGAGGACCGCGACGCCGGCGGAGTGCGAGGGATGCGAGGGACTGGCCCGCGAGGAACCGGCCGACGGGGAGCCGTCCTACGAGGGGCTGGCCTACGAGACGGTGTAGAACTCCCTTCCCTCGCAGGACCCTTGAGGTGGCGCACGGGGCGGACGGCACCCTCGTACGGGTGCCGGCGCACCGTCCCGCCCCTCCGGGCGGCCGACTCGTGCGCCGGGAGATGCTTCTGTGCGCGCCCCGTTGCGAGGGGGCATAACGGGCAAATCGCCTGGGCGGTGTTGACGCTTCCTGTCCATTTGATCACGCTTGTGGTCAGCGATTCGCCGCGAGGGGACGTCGAGGGCTCGGGCGTCGGAAGTCCTCGACGAGTGTGGGTCGTGATGTCGGCGTCGGCCGGTCCCCGCAGGATCCGAGGGGGTGGGACCGGTGCGCCGCGGTCGGAGGGCGGCGCGCACTGCCTGTTCGGGGCGGGCAGGAGCGCGCCGTCAGCCGGAATCACCCTCCCGAGCCCAACGTGTCCACAGGCTGTGGACAACTTTCCGCTCCCGCTCCGGGAGCGGTCCGAAACGTGGCGAAGCCGCGTGGGACCTCTTCGGCTCGTACGACGTCGTCCGGTACGCCTCGGGGGCGCTGTACGCGGCGGCGGCCCTGATGGCGCTGGTGATCAGGCGGCGGCCGCGGGCCCGGGCCGGGGGCGGGTGACGCCGGGATCAGGCCGGCAGCCGGGAGACCCGTCGGCCGTCCTCGCGGGCGCCGGCCCGGGCGTCGGCCTTCGCCACGGCCTTGGCGATCCTCTCCGCATCGATGGCCAGTTCGCGGAGCATGCCGCTGATGGGGTTGGTGAAGCCGGTGAAGTACAGGCCGGGCGCGTTCTTCGGGGTGCGGGCGCCGTGGACGACGGGCCGGCCGCGGGAGTCGAGCACGCCGAGGTGGCCGACCAGCCCCTCCAGGGCGCGGACGTAACCGGTGGCGGCGATGACGGCGTCCGGCTGGATGCGGGTGCCGTCGGCGAGGACGACCTTGCCGTTCTCGAAGCCGTCGACGGCGGCCACGACCTCGACGGCGCCCTTGCGGACGGCGTCGACGAGACCGACGTCCTGGACGGGGATCGCGCCCTCGCGCACCCGCGAGTACAGGCCCGTGCCGGGGCGGGGCAGGCCGTGCGCCGACAGGTCCGGCACGCTCAGCCTCGCCAGCGGCCCGGCGAGCGTGTCGACCAGCCCGACCGGCAGCCGCCGTACGGCGATGCCCGTGTGCTGGGCGGCCCACCCGGCGGTCGACCGGCGCACGATGTGCGGGGCGGTGCGCACCGACAGCCGTACCCGCGAGGCGCCGCCCTCCACCAGGTCCACCGCGATCTCGGCGCCGGTGTTGCCGACGCCGACGACGAGGACGTCACGGCCGGCGTAGGGCCGGGCGTTGCGGTACTCCGAGGCGTGCAGGAGCTCGCCGGACGCGTCCGTGTACGTCTCGCGGCCGGGCCAGTCGGGCAGGCGGGGCGTGTGGTTGTAGCCGGTGGCGACGACCACTGCGCCGCCGGTCAGCTCCCGCCCGCCGGTGGCGTGCAGCAGCCAGCCGGTGCCGTCCGGCATGCGTTCGACGCGGGAGACCTCGACCCCGGTCACGATCTCCAGCCGGTGGTGCTCGGCGTACCTCTCCAGGTACCGCACCACGTCGTCGCGGGAGACCCACCTGCCGAACCGGCGTGGCATCGGCAGTCCGGGCAGGCCGGACAGGCGCCGGGTGGTGTGCAGGTGGAGCCGGTCGTAGTGGCGCCGCCAGGAGGATCCGACGCGGTCGGACCTCTCCAGGACGACGGCCCGTATGCCCCGCGCCCGCAGCGCCTGGGCGGCGGCCAGCCCGCCCGGACCGCCGCCGATGACGTACACGGGGCGGTCGGCGGGCTGCGCGGCGGGGGCGGGGGTGGAGGCGTCGGTGCCGGACACGGAGTCGGTCATGAGCGCGAGCGTAATCACGCACCTGGTTGATTGGTCTCGGTCAAGAGCGGAATTGATTGCGGATTGATCACGACTGCGCGGTTCCGGTCGTGTGTTGTTCAATGAGTCGGTGGTCGCCCACCCCCATGACTCCGCGAGCCTTTCGACGGTACGCCTGGAAGGGCACGGGCTGCTCCTGCGTCCGTGGGACCCGGGGTCCGGCGCCGACGTGGCGGCGTGGCTGCGCGGTGTCACCGATCCGGAGTTCCTCCACTGGAACACACCGCTCGTCCCCGTCACGGACACCGCCGGTGCCCGCGACTCCCTGCGGGCCCGGGCCGCCCGCGCCGAGGAGGGCTCGGCGGCGTCCTTCCTGATCGGGGACGCGGAGAGCGGCGGCGGTACGGCACTGGGGCACATCGGCGTCAACGACATCCACCGGCTCCTCGGCGTCGCCAGGGTCGGCTACTGGGTACTGCCCGAGGCACGGGGACGCAAGGTCGCCACCCGGGCGCTGGGCCTGGTGGCGGGCTGGGCCTTTCGCGAGGCGGGGCTCCACCGCCTCGAACTGGCCCACGTCGCCGGCCACGAGGCCTCCTGCCGGGTCGCGGAGCACTGCGGCTTCCGCCGCGAGGGCACCCTGCGCGGCGCGCTCCTCGAAGCAGGGCGCAGGGACGCCTTCCGGGACGCCCACCTGCACGCGCGGCTCGCCACGGACCCGGAGCCGAAGGTCTCCTGACCGGGGAGCGGCTTAATTCGGAGGCGCGGGGCGGCCGTGGGCAGGACCATGGGGCATGCCTTTCGAAGACGACTGGAACGACCGGGACGACCGAGATGACCGGGACGACCGGAACAACTGGTACCTGACCGAGGACGTCGAGCAGTTCCTGGCGCACGCCGGGGAGTTCCTCCGCTCACGGCCCGCACCGCACACGGTCCACCTGACCGTGACGGAGACCCTGCGCTCACGCGGCCCGCGTGTCTACGGGGACGCCGATCCCGAGTTCGGCGTACTGGCGGGGGAGGGGGAGGGAGAGGAC
>NZ_POTZ01000483.1 GCF_003236365.1 Streptomyces sp. NTH33 | reverse complement strand
GGCCTACCCGGCCCCGTCGGCCCCCGCCTGGGGCGCCCCGCACGGCGGCCACGGGCACTACGGCCATCACCGGCACAGGAGCTTCGGCCGCATGCTGTTCTCCAGCTGACCCCACGAAGAAGCCCCCGGCCGTCTCGTGCGGCCGGGGGCTTCCTGGTGTGTGGACGATACTGGGATTGAACCAGTGACCTCTTCCGTGTCAGGGAAGCGCTCTCCCGCTGAGCTAATCGTCCTCGGGACCGTGATCACGAATACGAACCACGGGTCCTGTGCGCGATACTGGGATTGAACCAGTGACCTCTTCCGTGTCAGGGAAGCGCTCTCCCGCTGAGCTAATCGCGCGGGTGGATCTTCGGCAGATCCAGTGGACGATACTGGGATTGAACCAGTGACCTCTTCCGTGTCAGGGAAGCGCTCTCCCGCTGAGCTAATCGTCCTTGGAGGTGGAGACGGGATTTGAACCCGTGTAGACGGCTTTGCAGGCCGTTGCCTCGCCTCTCGGCCACTCCACCAGGAGTGGAGGGGACCGGGAGATCCCCTCTTCCCTCGAGCGGACGACGAGGTTCGAACTCGCGACCTCAACCTTGGCAAGGTTGCGCTCTACCAACTGAGCTACGTCCGCCTGTCGTTTCGGTCCGCTTCACGCGGCCCGGCGACGTGTTGAACTCTAGCGGATTCCGGGGCCAGCACAAAAACGCGTTTGTGCAGCGTGCTGCGCCACGTCCACTCCGCGACCTGGTCAGGTGCCCGAAACGGTACGCCCGGGCCCGGCTCGCCGGGCCCGCCCTACACTTCTCGACGTGCTCGACCTCGCTCCTCTCGCCCGGTTCGGCGACCGTGTCGCCACCGGCCTGGCCGACGTCACCGGCGACCCCGCGGCCCTGGACTCCACCGGTTTCTGGGCCGTCGCCGCCGACTACGAAGGCCGCCTGACCTGCGCCCGCTTCCGTGACGTACGGCACGAACCCGTGCCGGCCCCCGCGACCGGCGCCTGGCGGGGCCCGGCCGCCGGCGACTGGACGTCCTCCCTCGACCGCGCCGCGTACACGGCGGGCGTACGCCGCGTCCGCGAGCACATCGCGACCGGCGAGGTCTACCAGGTGAACCTCTGCCGCGTGCTCTCCGCGCCCGTGACGCCCGACGCCGACGTGGACGCCCTGACCGCCGTACTGGCCCGCGGCAACCCGGCACCGTATGCCGGAACGATTCGCCTGCCCGGGCACGGAGTGGAGATCGCCACCGCGTCCCCCGAGCTCTTCCTGCGCCGTGACGGCCGGACGGTCGAGTCCGGCCCGATCAAGGGCACCGCCCGCACCGAGGCGGAACTGCTGGAGAAGGACCACGCCGAGAACGTGATGATCGTGGACCTGGTCCGCAACGACATCGGACGCGTCTGCGCCACCGGCAGCGTCACCGTGCCCGACCTGTGCGTCGTCGAGAAGCACCCCGGCCTGGTCCACCTCGTCTCCACGGTCCGCGGCGAGCTGCGCGAGGGCGCCGGCTGGCCGGAGCTGCTCGACGCCACCTTCCCGGCCGGCTCGATCACCGGCGCCCCCAAGTCCAGCGCCCTGCGGATCATCGACGCCCTGGAGACCGCGCCCCGCGGCCCCTACTGCGGCGGCATCGGCTGGGTCGACGCCGACCGCGGGGTGGGCGAGCTGGCCGTCGGCATCCGCACCTTCTGGATCGACCGCGCCGCCGACAGCACGGCCGTCCTGCGCTTCGGCGCCGGCGCCGGCATCACCTGGGACTCCGACCCCGAGGGGGAGTGGCGGGAGACCGAACTGAAGGCGGCCCGGCTGCTCGCAGTAGCGTCGGGCACGTACCAGGAAAGCGGAGAGGGAGCGCGGCAGTGCTGTGCCGGCCCGGGGGACACCCCCCGGACCCCCGGCCGACGCGACGTACCCGGCACGGACAAGCGAGGTAAGGACCAGTGAAGATCTGGCTCGACGGCGGACTGCGGGACATCGGGTCCGCGCGCGTCTCCGTTCTCGACCACGGGCTGACCGTGGGCGACGGCATCTTCGAGACGGTGAAGGCGACCGGCGAAAAGCCGTTCGCGCTCACCCGACACCTGGACCGGCTCACCCGGTCCGCCCGCGGCCTCGGCCTGCCCGACCCCGACCACGACGAGGTCCGCCGCGCCTGCGCCGCCGTCCTCGAGGCCAACCCGATGCCGCTGGGCCGGCTGCGCATCACCTACACCGGCGGGCACGGCCCCCTCGGCTCCGACCGCGGCGACCAGGGCCCGACCCTGGTGGTCGCCCTCGGCGAGACCACCCGCCGCCCCGGCTCCACCGCCGTCATCACGGTCCCCTGGACCCGCAACGAGCGCGGCGCGCTCACCGGCCTGAAGACCACCTCGTACGCCGAGAACGTCGTCGCCCTCGCCCGCGCCCACCGGCACGGCGCCACCGAGGCCCTGTTCGGCAACACCGTCGGCCGGCTCTGCGAGGGCACCGGCTCCAACGTCTTCGTCGTCCTCGACGGAGAGATCCACACCCCGCCGCTCGCCTCCGGCTGCCTCGCCGGCATCACGCGCGCGCTCGCGATCGAGTGGACGGGCGCGAAGGAGACCGACCTGCCGCTGGACGTCCTGCGGCGGGCCGACGAGATCTTCCTCACCTCCACCCTGCGCGACATCCAGGCCGTCCACCGCGTCGACGACCGCGAACTGCCGGGCGCACCGGGCCCGGTGACGGCCAAGGCCGTGCGGGTCTTCGACGAGCGGTCCGGGGACGACCTGGACCCGTAGAACCGGATCCGCAGAAGTGGAAGCGGCGCATATTCGGCTGCCCCACGGCGCCGCAGCGGGTAGAACACCCCTGATGACCACGACCCTGCGGCCGACCGAGCCGCTTCAGCAGCACGCCGACGGGACCCGTTCACGCCGCTACCAGGTGTGCGTGAACAGCCGGCCCGTCGGCGGGATCCACCTGACCACGCACCCCGTCTTCGGGCCGGCCGTCGCCCGCGTCCTCGACCTGCGCATCGACGAGCCGGACCGCCGGCGGGGCCGCGGCACGGTGGCCGCGCTCGCCGCCGAGGAGGTGGCGCGCGGCTGGGGCTGCGGGCGGATCGAGGCCGCCGTGCCCGCCGACGCCGAGGCCGCGCTCCGGCTCGTCACGGCACTCGGCTACGTCGAGCGCAACCGCGGCATGGAGAAACAGCTCGGCACCACCGCGCCCGCACTGCCCGCCGGCAGCCGGGGCAGACCCATGACCGAGGCCGAGTACGGGCCGTGGCGCGAACGCGGCAAGGCCGCCTACGCCCAGAGCTGGATCGACCGCGGCGTCCCCGCCGACCAGGCGCGGGCCAAGGCGGAGGACGACCACGCCCGGCTGCTGCCCGAGGGGCCCGCGACCCCGGGCATGCTGCTCAGCGTCCTGGAGCACGAGGGCGCCCCGGTCGGCACACTGTGGTTGGCGATCACCGAGGACCGGGCCTTCGTCTACGACGTCAAGGCCGACGAGCGCTTCCGCGGCCGGGGCCACGGCCGCTCCCTGATGCTGCTGGCCGAGGCCCAGGCGGTGGCCGCGGGCAGACGCGTCCTGGGCCTGAACGTCTTCGCGGGCAACACCCCGGCCGAGCGGCTGTACGAGTCGCTGGGCTACCGGCCGGTGCTCCACTCCTTCTCCAAGGGGCTGCTCTGACCGCTCAGGCACCCTCGGCCAGCAGACGGTCCACGATCTCCTCGACGCGCTCGCGCAGCCCCTCCTGGCTCTTGCCGCCGTCCAGGCGCTCGCCCCCGACGACGTACGTCGGCGTGCCGGTGACGCCGATCGCCTTGCCCTCGGCCTGGTCGGCGTCGACGATCAGGATGTGCCGGCCGTCGACCAGCGCGGTGTCGAACTCCTCGGCGTCCAGGCCCAGTTCACGGGCCACCTCGACCAGGACGGGCTCGCCCCCGCGGTCCAGCTCCTCGACCCGGGCGAGCACCGCCTCCACGTACGGCCACATCCGCCCCTGCTCGGCGGCCTCCTCGGCGGCCTGCGCGGCGGCGAAGGAGTGCTTGTGCTTCTCCAGCGGGAAGTGCCGCAGCCTCAGCTCCAGCCGGTCGCCGTACCGGGCGCGCAGGGCCCGCAGGTCCTCCAGCGCGGTACGGCAGTCGGGACACTGCAGCTCGCACCAGACATCGAGAACGGGGGCGGCGGACGCGGGGGAGGAGTCGCTCATGCGCCCAGTCTCCCAGGCCCCGGTACCTGCGGCGGAGGCGACCCGGAGATCTCCCTGATCTCCGCCCCGAGCATGGCTTCCCGGGTGCCGGACGGTGCAGGATGGAAGGGACGAACCACCCCGACCGGTGAGACCCGACCCGGTGAGCCCCGACTGGAGGACCGGATGATTGCCGAGACCGTCTGTTCCGCCGTTTCCGCGGCAGGCCTGGGCATCGCCGCGGTCACGGCCTACCGCAAACGCTTCCTCACCGCGGCCCGTGTCGCCGCCTACTCCCTCATCCCCGTCGGCCTGGTGATGACCGGGATCGTCGGCTGGCTGGCCGACACGGCCTTCAGTCCGACCGCCTGGGCGGGCTTCGGCCTGCTCGGCGGCGCCTGGCTGCTCTTCGCGACGACCCGGGCGGTCGAGCGCCGCCGCGGCGGTACGCGGCAGGAGCGCAAGGAGGCGGCCCGCGCGGCGGGCCGGGGCGCGGTGGCTCCGGCGGCGTCGGCGCCGTCCCTGGGCCCGGCCACCCGCCAAACCGGCCCTCCCGCCTCCCGTCCGGCGACAGGGGCCGGGGGCGAGGACGACTTCAGCGACATCGAGGCCATCCTCAAGAAGCACGGCATATGACGCTCGTTCTCCGGCCGTAAGTGATCAAGGTCCGCGCCGAAGCGAAACGAAGATCACGTAATCCGGGAACTCCCGTACATTACGCGCGTGTTGATCGCGTCGCAGGCGTCGGCTGCGTCATCATCGCCCCGAGATGGTGGACACGACACAGAGCGAGTCCGCGCCGCCGCAGGGCGAGCGGCGCGGCTGCCTCTTCGCCCTATCCCAGCCGCCGCTGATGATCTTCCTTGCGGTGATCGGGTGTCTGCTGCTCATGGCTTCGTTGCACGACCTGCTGTTGCTGTGAGCCGTACCCGTGCGTCCTCGGCGCCACCCGCCGAGGACCACGACAACACCA
>NZ_POTZ01000482.1 GCF_003236365.1 Streptomyces sp. NTH33 | reverse complement strand
CCACCCGCCGCTGGATCCACAGACAGCAACGTGTCTGGCCCCTCCTACACCCTGACCAGCAACACCTCCTCACCACATCCGGCCTCATCAGCACGTGAACATCACCTCCGGCAAGCCCGACACCGCCGGCCCCCCGGAGCCGACTTCTTCAACCAGACGCGGCCAGCGAGGGCTTCCAGACTGAAACGCAGTCCTCAACTCCGGAAGGACAACAACTTCTCACATGATCACCGAGACCGTGCCTGCACTGCGTCCACGCCCTGCCCGAACCGGGACGTCCACCCCGGCTCCGGGGCAGCCCGGCGTTCCGGACGGATCGCAATCATGCAACGGCCCCTGTTATGAGATCGCTCCCTCCAGCACCGTGATGCCGGCGATCGGCGGCCGACCGTACAGGGCGAGGATCTCGTTGGCTAGGGCGATGGTCCGCAACGGGTTGTCCCGCTGCCGGTGGGCCTCGATGCCCGCGGCGAGAAGCCCGGTGGGCACAGCCCCCGCATCAAGGAGGACACGCCACTCCGCGGGTGGGAGTTCCAGATACTCAAGGTGGGTGAGCCGGGCGATCTCACAGGGATCGGCGAGAGTACCGGGATAGGCAGAGAGGGTCCGCAGGCGCGGCAGGCCGAAGACGGGGGCGAGGCTGAGGGGCTCCTTCTCCCAGACCCCGAGACTGAGGACCTCCAGGCCAGGGTGGGCGGCAGCCTCGACGCTGGGGACGGAGGCGTGATTGACGTAGGCGACGAGTGGCGGCCGTTCGGTTCTTCTGACCGGCCGGCCGTCGAAGTGACGGTGAACGACCATGTCGGTGAGGGAGTCGGCGACCAGCCCGGCACCGATGTTCTCCTCGTGACTGATGATGATCACCTGCCCGACGTGCCCGTCCGGACCCGGTGTGAGGTCGATGGCGATACGGTCTCCGCCGCCATTGTCACCGAAGACGATCCAGCCCGGCGAGCCGACAAGCCCCTGCACGGCGTCCTCCGGCCCCGTCTCGACCGCCTCCATGGCGCCGAACCGCCACAGCACATGCCGGGAAGCCGCGTCGGCGACGTACACCTCGCCGAGGGGGAAGAGTTCGCAGCCGACGGTGTCGTACGGCTCCCGGTAGTCGTCCCAGTCCTCGTACCGGCCCCGGACGACCTGGTACAGGGCCCTCAACTCGGCGGGCAGCGGCACACCCAGACGCGCCTCGACCGCTGCGATCTCCTCCTCGGAGGCGCCCACCGCGTCCGGGAGCCGTTCGCGAAGAGTGCGCTGCAGCAGTTCCACATCCGCGGACGGAGCCGGTACCGCGCCCGGCACCGGCTCGGGCAGGCGGCGCACCGGCTCGGGCAGTGCCCCGTCCGCGAGGAGAAGCGTGCCCGGGTGCGCGGTCGCGACACCCGGCTCCGCGGAGGAGCCCAGGTCGATCAGATGCAGCCGGACACCGCCGGGAGCGGAAGAGGCCTCCACGACGAAGGAGACACCGTCGCTCCCGTCCTCCTTGAGCGCTTCGACGATCCGGCCCACGGCGTCGAACTGCTCCTGGTTGTCGGAGACCTGTGAGGCGCGCCCCGGCTGCGGCGGCCGGTACGGCAGCGGAACACTCCATGCCCCGGGACTGATCTGCCCCGCCACATGCCCGCCGGGCGCGGTGAGCGTTTCCGCGTGAGCGACGCGCAAGAGGCGCAGCAGGGGTTGCCAGGTGGTGAAGTCATGAAGCGCGGGCACGAGCAGGCCTCCTGAATATGTGTTCGGTGATTGATGAATCATGGGTGGGGGCGCCGACATCACGAGGCGCAGACCGGGACAGCAGCGGCCACGGGGAATTGCGCTTGCCGAAAACCTCATCCGCCCTGTTCAGGCGGCATATTGGTACTCGTGAATGGCTATGTCCGTTTCTTCGGGAGTCGTTTGTCGACGAGTTCGGGAGTCACTCGGGCGGCGCCCACATGGGCGATATCAATGAGTTTTGATGTCACTCTGCGGGGTTGCAGGGCTACGCGGCAGACGGGAAACGACGTCAGTTCTCAGCCGCAGCGGCCAGAATGTTGGCCAGCTCGATGGGGCGGCTGAGCGCAACACAGTGGCTCGCGGCGATCTCGTCCGGGATCCCCCCGAGACGTTCCAGCACGAGCCGGCGCAGGAAGTCGGGAGGAAACAAGCGATCTTCGGTGCACAGCACGAACCTGGTCGGCACGGTCGGCCAGGCGTCGAGCGGCCACGGCTGGGCTGACGCAGCCGACGACGGGTGCGCCCGTTCCTTGCTCATTGCTTCCTCGGCGAGTTCGCGGGGCACGTCGTGGTAGAACGCGACGTAAGGGTCGTCGCTGCCGGTGAGGCCGCCGTCCCGGGCAGCCTGGCGCCGCACGGCCTCGGTGTAGCCGGTGTTGCTCCACCACTGGTCCGGTGATTCGCCTGGCTCGGGGACCATCCCGGCGACCAGGACCAGTGCCTCGACCGGGCGGCGCACGGCGACCAGGGGCGCGGTGAACGCGCCGAACGACTGACCCACGACCACGAGACCGTGGCGGTCGCCGACCGCCTCGACCACGGCGTCGGCGTAGTCGTCGAGCGTCAGCGAGTCATCGTCGCCCGGAAGGTCCGGAGCCACCACGCCGTGCCCGCGCGCCCGAAGCTCCGCCTCGACCAGATGCCAGTACCAGCCGACATCGCCGGCACCGTGGATCAACACGAACGTACTCACAACACGGCTCCCGTCCTCTGCGACTTGCCCATCCGGCCTCCCGGTGGGAGAAGCACACCCAGGCTCCCACCGCAAGGCCCCAACCGCCGTCAAAACAAGGCGACGTCACCAGGCCCGATCAGCAGGCGCCTCCCGTGGTCACTTACAAACGACTCCCAAAGTCATCGACATGGCCACGTGAAGGATGCCGCCGAGTCGTTGGCGTCGTCGTATGCCGAGGTGGGTGATCCGCTCCGGATGGCTGATCGGCGTCGGCAAGGGGTGCAGCGGGCGGGCGTTGGCGATGCCCTGATGGGGCCGGTGGGAGTTGTAGAAGTCTTCGAACTCGCGTAGCGCGTGGAGCAGGTGTCGCTGGTTCCAGATCAGGGTGCGATCCAGCAGTTCGCGCCGGCAGGTCTGCACCCACCGTTCCATGATCGAGTTCATACGCGGCATCCGTACCCCACTGAGCACCACCTCGATCCCCACATCGTTGAGGACGGTGTCGAACAGGGCCGGGGACTTCCCGTCCCGATCCCGGATCAGGAACCTGGCGCGGCAGCCGGCGTCTTCGAGGTCCATGACGAGGTTCTTCACGGCTTGCGTCACCCACGCGGCGGTGGGGCGTACGGTGGCGCCGAGGACCCGGATCCGGCGGCTGGCGTGCTCGATCACCGCGAACACATACATCCGTGTCCAGGGTGACCGTTTCCAGGAAGTCACAGGTCAGCAGGGCGTCTGAAGCTCCCCCTTTGACCTGGACAGCCTGATACTGGGACGGAAGGTCCCGGAGGAAGCAGTCACAGGTAGTGAGCAAAAAGAGCAATACGAGCAAGCGGTACACGGCGGAGTTCAAGCGGGATGCCGTCGCGCTGGCGCTGTCGTCGGACAAGACGGTCACCGAGGTTGCCCGGGACCTGGGGGTGAGCCCGGAGGGTCTGCGTGGCTGGGTGAAGCAGGCCAAGGTCGACCGGGGCGAGGGACCTGCCGGGGCTCTGACCAGCGCCGAGCGGGAAGAACTCGCCCAGCTGCGGCGCAGGGTCCGCGAGCTGGAGAAGACGGTCGACATCCTGGGAAAAGCGACCGCCTTCTTCGCGCAGGACAAGATGAGGTAGACACCGCCGCGCGGTGCCGCTTCATCGACGCGGAGAAGGCATCGGACGGCAATCTTGCAGGTCACAGCGTGGCGCTGCTGTGCCGTGCGTTGGGAGTGCCGCGCTCTACCTACTACGCGCACCAGGCGGCCGCGTCGGCGCGCCGGGCCGCACGGCGCGAGGAGGAACGCCTGGTGGACGAGATCCGAGTGCTCCACGCCGGATCGCGTGGCGCCTACGGGGCCCCCCGCGGATCCACGCTGCCCTGCGGCGGGCCGGGCGGGCGGTGAACGGCAAGAAGGTCGAGCGGCTGATGCGCAAGCACCGGATCGTCGGGATCACCCGCCGTCGGCGTCGGGGCCTGACCCGGCAGGCGAAGCGAGCGGTGTTCGCCGCCGATCTGATCGGCCGGGACTTCACCGCACCCCGCCCCGGGATGCGGCTGGTTGGTGACATGACCGAACTCATCACACTTGAGGGGAAGTTGTATCTGGCGACCTGTATCGATCTTGCGACGCGGGAGGTGATCGGCTGGGCGATGGCCGACCACCACCGCGCCGCGCTGCCGGTCGCCGCCCTGCGGATGGCGGCCGGACGCGGTGGCTGGAGGACGGCTGCATCATGCACACCGACCGCGGCAGCGAATACACGAGTGACGAATTCCGCACCGAAATACGCAAGTTGCGCATGAGACAGTCGATGGGACGTGTCGGCTCTTGTTACGATAACGCTGCTGCGGAAAGCTGGTTCGCCGTCCTCAAAGCGGAGATCGGAACCACCGTCTGGGAGACCCGCGAGTCCGCCCGGGCCGACGTCTTCCGCTACATCGAGGTCGAGTACAACCGCAGCCGACTCCGCAGGCATCCCGAGTACGGGTACGTCACCCCGCTCGAAACGAGAACCTTGCTCCGGCAGGACCTCACCCCCGCAGCGTAAACACCCGCTGTCCAGGACCCGGGGGGAACTTCAGTCGGCCTGGGAGCGCAGGAAGTGAGCCCAGGTGCTGGTAGCGCGTTCGAGTGGAGAATCTCCCAGACGGTGGAAGCAGCCACCGTGACGCCCAGAACAAGGAGTTCGCCGTGGATGCGGCGATATCCCCAGGTGGCGTTTTCGCGGGCGAGCTGCAGCACCCACGACCAGTCGCTCCCAGAGGGAAGGCTCCAGGAAGGACACCGTCGAGGCCCCTGCACGTCGCGCGAACCAGCCACCCCGCCCCGTGTCACACCAACCACATACCAACAAGCAACGCACCTGACCAACGCTCAGAGGGCTTCTCGAAACCGAGTGTGGGGCTGGGGGGTCCGTACGGGCGTGCTGTTCAGGTGATTGTGGCCGCGCGGGGGCATGAAGGCAGGGCCTCTCGGTAGCACAGAGGGTGTCTACGCCACTGC
>NZ_POTZ01000481.1 GCF_003236365.1 Streptomyces sp. NTH33 | reverse complement strand
GGGTACATGGGGAGCAGGGGCGGGCACCGGCGCGGCGACCGGCACCGGTTCCGCCGCGGTCGGCGTCGGCGCACCACTCCACGGTGCGGCCACGACCGGTGCCGCCACGGCGGCCGGCACCCTGGGCACCGCGTCCGGCATCCGGGAGGCGATCAGCTCGGAAAGCAGCCGGGGGGTGCCTGTGTCCTCGAAGAGTTCCCGCATGGTCACCTTGACCCGGTACTCCCGCTCCAGCTCGCGCAGGACGCCGATCATCTGCAGGGAGTCCGCTCCGAGGTCGAAGAACGGCGTGTCCCCGGCCGTCGCCATCTCCTCGCCGAAGTGCCGGGACATCGCCTTCAGAACGGAGCCGAGTATGCGCTCCGTCACCGCCTCGTTCCTTGCCACGACGGCTTCCTTTCTCGTACTGATTCCGATCCCCGGGACCCTGGGTGCGGGCCCCATCCAGTGGTTCCTGTACTGGAAGCGGTAGCCGGGAAGCGGGATTCTCCGCCCTCCGCAGCCGTCCAGAAGCCGCTCCCAGCGGATGTCCGCCCCCGCGCAGTGCAGGCCGGCCGCAGCGTCCCAGAAGGCGTCCAGGCCAGTGCCGCGCCGCAGCGTCGGCACGGCCCGCACATCCGGCAGGGAACGGCGTGCCAGGGCGCTCAGCGTGGTGTGCGGCCCGATCTCCAGCAACGCATCGGGCCGCCGGGAGGCGACCTCGAGCAGCGCCCGGTCGAACCGCACCGGCTCACGGGCCTGCCGCACCAGGTACTCGGTGTCCGGGACCCAGCCGGGCGGGCGGGTCTCGCCGTCGAGAGAGCTGACGAAGGCGGTGTGCAGCGGCGTGAAGGCCACCTCGCCGAGCACCGCGCGAAACTCCTCCAGCACCGGCTCCATCAGCGCGGTGTGGAAGGCGCGCGCTACCGGGAGCCGCTGGTGCGGCGTGCCGCGTTCCGTGAGCAGGGCGCACATCCGGTCGACCGCCGCGACAGGCCCGGCGAGCACCTGCGCGTGCTCCCCGTTGACGGCGGCGATCTCCAGGCCCGGCACCTCGGCGGTCAGCGCCAGCGCGGCGGCGCGGTCGAGGGCCGCCGCCGCCATCGCGCCCGGGGCGCCGAGCCGTTGCATCAGCCGGCTGCGTGCGGTGACCAGGCGCAGGCCGTCGTCGAGCGAGAGGCCGCCGGCCGCGTGCAGGGCGGCGTACTCGCCGACGCTGTGGCCGATCACCGCGTCGGGAGTGACGCCCGCCTCCTGCCACAGCCGCAGCAGCGCGCACTGCAGCGCGTAGAGAGCCGGCTGCGCGGTGTCGGTCTGCCACAACGCGCTGTCCGCGCCGGGGAGTCCGGCGCGCTCGCCGCTGCCGAGCAGACCGGGCATCAACGGTGCGCCGCCAAGTGCGCGGTGGCCGCGGTCGCAGGCGTCGAGGACCTCGCGCACCCCGGGAAAACGTTCATGCACGGCTGCTGCCGCGCCCGGGTACAAAGACCCCTGGCCGGTGAACTGCAGGACGACCCGGGCAGATTCCTCCCGGGGCACGGCTCCCTCGACGGTCCGTGCCGCCTTGCCGCCGCGCCCCCACACGTCGAGGGCGGCGGCCAGCGCCTCGGGGGTGGAACCGCGCACGGCCAGCCGGTGCCGCCGGTGTGAACGGCCGAGGGCCGCGGTGGTGACGAGGTCCGCCGGGGCGGGCGCGGGACCGGTGCGCAGCCGGTCGCTCAGGGCAAGGGCGTTGTCCGCCAGGGCCTCCTCGCTGCTCCCGGAGAGCAGCAGCACGTCCGGCACGGCGGCTGCGGCGGGGCGGGGAAGCGGCGCGGGCGCTTCCTCCAGGATCAGGTGGACGTTGGTGCCGCCGACGCCGAGCGAGGTGAGCCCCGCCCGCCGCGGGGTGTTCCCCCGGGGCCAGGGCCGGGCCGTGCGCGGGATGTGGAAGGGGCTGTCGTCGAGGTCCAGCAGCGGATTGGGCTCACTGAAGTTGGCCATCGGGGGGACCACCCCGTGCCGGAGCACCAGCAGCGCCTTGACCAGTCCGGCCAGGCCGGCCGCCACGTCGAGGTGCCCGATGTTGGCCTTGACCGCGCCGAGGGCACAGTACCCGGTGCGGTCGGTGTCCTCGCGGTAGGCGGCGGTGGCGCCCGCGAACTCGACGGGGTCGCCCTTGAGCGTGCCGGTGCCATGCGTCTCCAGGTAGCCGATGGTGTCCGCACCCACTTCGGCCCTCTTCAGTGCTTGGCGGATGGCCACCCGCTGGCCCTCGGCACTGGGCGCGGTGAACGCCTTCTTGCCGGCGCCGTCGTTGCTGACGCCCCAGCCGCGGATGACGCCGTGCACGGTGTCGCCGTCCTGAAGGGCCCGGGTGAGGCGCTTCAGCACCACGATGACGACGCCGGTGCCTCCCACCGTGCCGTCGGCCGCGGCGTCGAAGGCCCGCAGCCGCCCCGACTTGGAGAGGATCGAGCCCTTGACGTAGTGGTAGCCGAGGACCTGGGGCACATGGACGGCGGCGGCGCCGGCGAGGGCGATGTCGCAGTCGCCCATGAGCAGTGCCTGGGCGGCCAGCTGGACTCCCACCAGGGAACTGGAGCAGCCGGTCTGGACGTTGACGGCCGGGCCGGTGAGGCCCAGCCGGTAGGCGGCCCGGGTGGCCGTGAAGTCGGCGTAGTTGCCGATCGTGATCTGCAGCCCGGCCGTCCAGTCGGTGATCTCGTGTGCCGGCAGCACGTTGTTGAGCAGGTAGTTCTGCATGCTGTACAGGTGGTAGCCGGTGCTGGCGTAGACGCCCACCCGGGTGCCGTCCCGCTCGTCGGGGTAGCCGGCGTTCTCCAGGGCGTGCTGGGCACACTCCAGGAACATCCGCTGCTGGGGGTCGGTGAGCTGCGCCTCCCGGGCGCTCATGCCGAAGTGCCGGTTGTCGAAGCCTGCCAGGTCCTTCAGGATTCCGGAGGCGCCGATGAAGTCGTCCCGCCGGTACTGCTCGGCGGGAATGCCCGCCGCGGCCAGTTCCTCGTGGCTGAAGCGGGTGATGCGGTCCTCGCCCTCACGGACGATCCGCCAGAGTTCCTCCGGGGTGTTTGCGCCCGGCAGCCGGAAGGCCATGCCGATGACGGCCATCCTCACGTCGGTGTCGATCTCGGTCACCGGCCGACCCCTTCCCGCTCCACCGCCGCGCCGTCAGCGTGGCGGCCGTCCGGCTCCTCCTCCCGGGCTCTGCGGCGGCCCCTGACGATCAGCAGCACCAGCAGCCCCAGGCACAGGACGGTGGAGAGGCCGTGCAGCGAGGCCACCACCTGCAGCGGTGAGAACAGCTCCAGCAGGGATCCGCTGATCAGCATGCCCAGGCCGAAACCGCCGTTCTCGGCCGAGGCGGACAGCCCGAAGAGACGTCCGCGCTGCGCGTCGGGGGCGGCCTGCAGCCTGGACACGTAGACGACCTCGGTGAAGCCGTCGGCCGCCCCGGCGATCAGCGCGGAGACGACGGCGAGGGCGGTGGGCAGCGGGCAGAAGACCAGGATGAAGCCGGCCGACATCACGCAGGTGCCGAGCGCGAACGCCCGCTCCCCCGGGGCCCGGCCGGTGCGGCGGGTGACCCGGGACAGCACCTGCTGGGCGAGAATGTTGCCGATCGCCCAGGTCGCCCAGAACTGGCTGACGAACGTGGCCGGATGGTCGGGGTCCAGCATGCTGGAGTACACGGGCAGGGCGACGTTGTGGGACGAGGACCCCAGTCCGTCCACCGCCCGGATCGCGATCATCGCCATGAGCAGTGGAGCGGCCGCCAGCAGAAGGCGCAGCGACCGGTGGGCCGCGTCCGGCGCCTCGTCACCGCCGTTCTCCCCGGTTTCGGCCTCGCCCTCGGTCGCCCTGGTACGGATCGGCAGCAGGAACAGGACGGTCGCGGAAACCAGGAAGGTGGCGGCGTCCAGGGCGAACGCCGCGGTGTACCCGAGCTGCGCCACCACCGCGCCGGCCGAGGCGAAGCCGGCGATCATGGCGAGCGAACGCCCGGTGACCAGGAGGCTGTTGGCCTGGGTCCGGTGCTCCGCCCCGACGATCTCCGGGACGCTGCTGCGCAGCGCCACCTGGGAGATGGTGGAGCAGCCGCCGGTGACGACCGCGAGCGCGTAGAGCAGCCAGACACGGCTGCCGTCGGGGACCACCAGCAGTGCCAGCAGCGCCGTGGCCTGGCCGAGGTCGGCCCCGACCATCAGCCGTTTACGGTCGTATGACGACACCAGGCGGCCGCTCACGAACCCGGCCGCCACACTGGTGACCAGCCGTACGGCCATGAACAGGCCGGCGGCGAAGGCGCTGCCGGTCACAACGTAGACGAAGACGTTCAGCGCCACCATGTTGAGGTAACTGCCGTATGCCGAGAAGCCGTTGCCTATGACAAGCAGACGGAAGCGTCCCATGCCCACCCTCCTCCTGCTTTCCCGGGGAAGAAGGGCCGTGGCCCACCCCTTCTTGTGCCGGGCTCCCGCGAGGGGCCTCGGCCTGCCGGTCGTCCCTGGCCCGCCCGCGGCAGGTCCGTCGCTGCTCCGTCTCCGACGATCAGCCCAGCTCTTCCCAGCGGTCACTGCTTTCACACCAGGAACACACAACAGTTCCTCTGCTTGCCCCGCATCCTGTGTCGCTCGAAAATACGATTTGGTGCTGTGAGCTGCGGCGAGGCCGTTCGGTCAGGCGGTCCTCCGGTACTGGTTGATCAGGCCGACGAGGAGGGGTTGTCGCCGGATTCGCTGGGCCTGGAGGTCGGTGACGGTGGCTGGAGCGGGCAATTTGGTGCTGTCCGGGGGCAGTTGCCGCCGGGACCGGTGGGGGCGGTGCTGGTGGTAGTGCCGGATGTACTCGGCCAGGACCGCTTGGGCGTGGTGTCCCGCTCGGAAATACGATTCTGGACCTGGCCTGCAGCTTCTCCATGTGGGGCAACGGCCTCCGCGGCGCCTGGGATGATTCTTCGATGCCGCTGTCGATCGCCACCGCACTGGTCCGGAATCTGATCGGGGTGCCCGCTGCCGTGCCGCGCAGCCGGGTGGCCAAGGATGCGGAGGTGCCGGCGTGAGGCTGTTTACTCCTCTGTGTAAGAGGTGATCTTGCTGGGTGCTGGTCGGGCCCCGGTTGACACCAGGAATGTGACGCACAGTGAGTGACCTGATGAACGAGACCAGCCCGTACGCCGAGCCCGTG
>NZ_POTZ01000480.1 GCF_003236365.1 Streptomyces sp. NTH33 | reverse complement strand
CTGCCGCGACGCCCGCAGAGGAGTCCACGACATCAACCTCGACGCAGTGGCGATCCGGCAAGTCGGGATACCAGACACCACACCGACTCTGCAGTCAACCCCCGAAGAACTTCCGAGGGCGACCACTAAGCGGCAGGGCCGCGGTGCGCCCGCCGGGGGGTTCGTGTGCGGGGACTGCCGGGCGCGGCTCGGGGTAACAGGACAGGTGCAGCAGTGTCCGACCGGACCGGCCTGGCGAGAGAGACATGCATGACCGAGGACCTGAACGGGGCAGTGATACCGACTGGTTTCGACGTTCCCGTGGACCCGCTCCGGCGGGCGGCGCACTACACCGGTGAACCGGGGTGCATCGCCGAGGCGCGGGCCTTCGCCGCGCAGTTCCTGGACCAGCTCAGGACCGAGTGGTGCGCCGAGATCGGCCGCCGCTCCGGCGAGGCGCTCCTGCTGGTGGTCAGCGAGCTGGTCACCAACGCCGACCGGCACAGCAACGGCCCGTACATCCTGGAACTGGAGGGAACGGGCGTCTCCGTCGACGTGTGCGTCTACGACAGCAGTGCCGCGCTGCCCCGGCGCTTCCCCCGGGACCCGCGGCGCGTCGGCCGGCACGGCCTGGAGATCGTGCACGCGCTGGCCTCCGAGGTCACCGTGGAGCGGATCCCGGTCGGCAAGCGCGTGCGCGCGGTGGTCGGCCTCGGCCGCGACTGAGTTCCGGGCCGCGTCAGGCGCAGCCCAACTCGCCCAGCATCCCCTGGCGCAACTGTGTGATGATCCTCTTGATCAGCCGGGAGACGTGCATCTGCGAGCAGCCGAGCCGTTCGCCGATCTCCGCCTGGGTGGCCTCCTCCACGAACCGCAGATGGATGATCTGCCGGTCGCGTTCACTGAGCCCGGCCACCAGCGGCGCGAGGGAGTGGAAGTCCTCGACGAGCCCGATCCCGGCCTCCTCGACCCCGATGAAGTCGGCGAGCACCGCCTCGCCGTCCTCGGCGCCGTCACCGGTGAGGGCGGCGTCCAGCGACGCGGAGTTGTAGCCGTTGGAGGCGATCTGGGCCTCGACCACCTGGTCCTCGGAGAGGTTCATCAGCGTGGCGAGCTCGGCGACCGTCGGATCCCTGTCCAGGCGGCTGGACAACTCCTCGCGGGCCCGGGCCAGCTCCACCCGCAGCTCCTGCAGCCGCCGCGGCACGTGCACCGCCCAGGTGGTGTCGCGGAAGAACCGCTTGATCTCACCGACGATGTACGGCAGGGCGAAGGAGGTGAACTCCACCTCGCGCGACAGCTCGAACCGGTCGATGGCCTTGATCAGGCCGATCATCCCGGTCTGGACGATGTCCTCCATGTCGTCGCCGCGGTTGCGGAACCGGCCCGCCGCGAACCGCACCAGCGACATGTTCATCTCGATGAGCGTGTTGCGCGCGTACTGGTATTCGTGCGTGCCCTCTTCCAGCTCCGTCAGCCGCCGGAAGAAGTGACGGGACAGCTCTCGCGCGTCACGCGGAGCGACCGATCGCGGGTCCGCCACCCCCGGCAGCGACCCGCCACCCGTCTCGGCCTCCCGGGTCTTCGCGACCGCTGCCTCGGACCGGATCACGGCGGTGTCCATTGCCTCTCCCACGAAAGTCACAGTGCGACCTCTGCCTTTCGGCCTGCGTACGTCCGTCCCGGTGCTTTGGCACCGAACGGTTGCGCGACCCCCGGGTTCCCCGTCCGCGGCGATGTATGCGCGCCCCGGCCCCGGGGGGTTCCGCTCCCGTCGTGCCTGCCGGGCCGTACGACTGCGCCTACCCGGAGTCACCCGGCGCATGCCCTTCGTGCACCGGGTGACGTGAAATCGACCGTACGCGGGCGGCGGGCGCGGCCGGTGATTCACCCAGGGCGGAATGCCGCTCCCTTCCGCCCGCGTGGGCGATCCCTACGCTGAGGGGATGAGCAGCCACGCGCCCGACCAAGTCCGCGTCGTCCCCCTGCGCCCGCCGGCCGCGCGCCCGGTGACGGCCCGTCCGGTGTCCGACCGCCCGGCCGCGGGAAGCCCGGCCGCGGCTCCCCGCGAACCGCTCTGGCGTGACCTCGTCGGTGACGTCCTGCGCCGGGAGCGGCGCGCGCAGGAGCGCACGCTCCAGGACGTCGCCGACGCGGCGCGGATCTCGATGCCGTATCTGTCGGAGATCGAACGCGGCCGCAAGGAAGCCTCCTCGGAGGTCCTCGCGGCCGCGGCACAGGCGCTCGGCCTGGGCCTGGGCGACCTGCTGTCGCTGGCGCAGGGGGAGCTGGCGCGGGTCACCCGCCGCACCGGGTCCGCCCCCCGTCACGGCGGACTGTGCCTGGCCGCCTGACGACGGCGCCGCCCGGCCGGCGCCCCGCACCTGCCTCAGACGGGTGCGAGGCGCCGGCTCAGCACTTCGTCGGCCAGCCCGTAGGCCACCGCCTCCTCGGCGGTGAACACCTTGTCGCGGTCCATGTCCGCGCGCAGGGTGCCGACGTCGTGACCGGTGTGCCGGGACAGCACCTCCTCCACCTGGGAACGGATCCGGACCATCTCCCTGGCCTGCAGCGCGAGGTCGGAGACCGTGCCCTGCCGGCCGCCGCTGGCCGGCTGCCCGAGCAGCACGCGCGCGTGCTCCAGCACGAACCGGCGTCCCGGGTCCCCGGCCGCCAGCAGCACCGCCGCCGTCGAGGCCGCCTGCCCCACGCAGAACGTGGAGATCGGCGACTGCACGAACCTCATCGTGTCGTAGATCGCCATCAGCGAGGTGAACGAGCCGCCGGGCGAGTTGAGATAGACCGCGATCTCGTGCTCGGGGTTCGCCGACTCCAGGTGGAGGAGCTGGGCGATGACGACGCCCGCCACGCCGTCGTCGATCTCGGTGTTGAGAAAGACGATCCGCTCGTTCAGCAGCCGGCTGAACACGTCGTAGGACCGCTCGCCCTGCGCGGTCCGCTCGATCACGTACGGAACCGTGTACGACCCCATGTCACCACCCCATCCGCCGGCCCGAGGAGGCCGGGCGGATGTCGGCGAACGACTCCACCACCCGGTCCACCATCCCGTACTCCCTGGCCTGTTCGGCCGTGAACCAGCGGTCCCGGTCGCCGTCCCGCGCGATCGTCTCCTCGCTCTGCCCGGTGTGCTCGGCGGTGATCCGCTCGATGGTCCGCTTGGTGTGCTCCAGGTTCTCCGCCTGGATCTCGATGTCGGCGGTGGTGCCGCCGATGCCCGCCGACGGCTGGTGCATCATGATCCGCGCGTTCGGCAGCGCGAACCGCTTGCCGCGGGTGCCCACGGTGAGCAGGAACTGGCCCATGCTGGCGGCGAAACCCATCGCCAGCGTCGAGACATCGTTCGGGATGAGCCGCATCGTGTCGTGGATGGCGAGTCCCGCGGTGACGGACCCGCCGGGGCTGTTGACGCACAGGCTGATGTCGGTGCGCGGGTCCTCGGCCGACAGCAGGAGCAGCTGCGCACACACGCGGTTGGCCGACACCTCGTCGACCTGGGTGCCCAGGAACACGATCCGCTGCGCGAGCAGTCCGGCCGCGAGGTGGTCGTCGAACCGGCTGGGCGGGGTGTCGTCCTCCGCGGCGCGCGGCAGGAGCGCGGTGAGCGGGGGCAGGGTGGCCGGTGGAGCCATCGGATCTCCTTCTGGTGGCAGGGATGCCGTCGAACTCCACTGTCACCCGGGCGAGTTGCCCGACGTCGCTTTCTCTGCCCGCAGCAGATTCGCCATGAGCGGAGCCACCCTGCCGGCCCTCCCCGAACTTTTTCCGGGCGCGCCGATGAGTTTCGCCCCGCGGGCCGGTCGACATACATGTACGCGTAGCACACCTCAGGAGGAACCCGTGGCCACCGAAGGATTCACCACCTGTCTCTGGTTCGACGGCCAGGCCGAGGAGGCCGCCCACTACTACGTCTCGATCTTCAAGAACGCCGGCATCGGAAAGGTCAGCCGCTACACCGAGGCCGGACCGGGCCCGGCCGGCTCCGTGCTCACCGTCGACTTCGTCGCCAACGGCCAGAAGTTCGTCGCGGTCAACGGCGGCCCCGAGTTCACGTTCAACGAGTCGATCTCCTTCCAGATCCACTGCGCCGACCAGGAGGAGGTCGACCACTACTGGGCCGAGCTCACCGAGAACGGCGGCGAGCCCGGCCCCTGCGGCTGGCTCAAGGACAAGTACGGCGTCTCCTGGCAGGTGATCCCGGAGCGGCTCATGGACCTGCTCGGCGACCCCGATGCCGAGAAGGCCGCCCGCACCACGCGGGCGATGCACACCATGAGCAAGCTCGACATCACCGCGCTGGAGAAGGCGTACGCCGGCGAGTGACGGCGTACCGCGGGGCCGGCCCACCCGTTCGGGGGAGTGGGCCGGCCCCGGCAGGCCCCGGCTCAGGACAGGTCGTTCACCAGCACCGCCGCCCCGTCGAAGCGGCCCGCCTTGAGGTCCCGCAGGGCCTGCTGGGCCGCGGAGAGCCGGTAGGTGTGCGTGGTGGCGCGCACGCCGTACCGGGCGGCCAGCGCGAGGAACTCCCGGCCGTCCTCGCGCGTGTTCGAGGTGACGCTGCGCAGCTCCTTCTCGTAGAACAGCTCGCTCGCGTAGTGCAGCGGCGGCGTGTCGCTCAGGTGGATCCCGGCGACGGACAGGACGCCGCCGCGGTCGAGGGCCCGCAGCGCCACCGGGACCAGGTCGCCCACCGGGGCGAACAGGATCGCGCTGTCCAGCGGCTCGGGCGGTGACGCGTACGCGTCCTGGGCCGAGGCGGCGCCCAGCTCCAGCGCGAGCCGCCGCGAAGCCTCCCCGCGGGTCATGACGTGCACGGTGGCGCCCTGGGCGAGCGCCACCTGGGCGCACAGGTGCGCGCTGCCGCCGAAGCCGTACAGGCCGAGCCGCCCGCCCGGCGGCAGCGAGGCCCGGCGCAGCGCCCGGTGGCCGATGATGCCCGCGCACAGCAGCGGCGCGAGCGCCACGTCGTCGACCTCGCCGGGCAGCAGGTAGGCGAAGGCGGCCGGGACGGTGGTGTACTCGGCGTAGCCGCCGTCGGCGTCCCAGCCGGTGTAGAGGGAGGCCGGGCAGAGGTTCTCCGCGCCGCGCGCACAGTACGCGCAGGTGCCGTCGGTACGGCGCAGCCAGGCCACGCCCACCCGGTCGCCGGGCTCGAAGCCGCTCACCGCCCGCCCTGTCTCTTATACAC
>NZ_POTZ01000047.1 GCF_003236365.1 Streptomyces sp. NTH33 | reverse complement strand
CGACACGTATCCCGTGCTGAGCGCGCGCAGGCCGCTGGAGCTGATGAACGCGGCCCCGCGGACCGGCCACCGTGTGGACATCGGCGGCTGCGCCAGTCCCGTACCGCTGGAGGACCACGCGGCGGCGGCCCGGAAGGCGGCGGTGCCGGTGCTCAAGGCGCTGGGCCAGGACGACGCCAAGGTGGACGCGAGCCAGGTCATGGGCGAGCAGCGGGCGGTCAACGCCGATCCGGTGGTCGGCGGGCTGCCCACGTACGGCTGGACCACGGGCCTGATCATCGGCCGGCAGGGCGAGGTGGCCGGCGGCAGCGGCCGGCTGAAGGCACCGGTGAAGGGCGACACGTATCCCGTGCTGAGCGCGCGCAGGACGCTGGAGCTGATGAACGCGGCCCCGCGGACCGGCCACCGTGTGGACATCGGCGGCTGCGCCAGTCCCGTACCGCTGGAGGACCACGCGGAGGCGCCGTGCGGGACGGACGCCGCGGCCCCGGCCCCCGCCCAGGAGGACGCCCTCACGATCGGCAAGGCCGTGTTCGGGCTGGCCTCGCACCCCTCCGACGGGCGGCAGACGCTCGTCCCGTCCTGGCTGTTCGAGGTGCGGGCGCCGGGCGGCCAGGGCGACCCCTTCACGGTGGCGTATCCGGCCGTGGACCCGGAGTATCTGACCTCGTCGGCCCCGACCCCGGCGCCGGGCGGCTCGGGCGGCCCCCTGGTGAGGCGGGACGTGAAGGCGACCGGCTACAGCACCGAGGGCGACGAGCTGACCGTCCGCTTCGACGGCGGGGTGTGCGAGAAGTACAGGGCGTCCGTGAAGGAGGACTCCGGCCGGGTGACGGTCACGGTGACCGAGACCTCGCGGCGGGGCCAGGTCTGCATCAAGATCGCCAAGGTGTACCACGAGACCGTACGGCTGGACCGGCCGCTCGGGGACCGGAAGGTGGTCGGCACGGACGGGCGGGAGGTCCCCCGGGAGCGGCCGGGGGCGCGACTGCCGGATGCGCCGCTGCCCGCCCGCTGAGGCGGGCGGACAGGGGTGGACACACGGAAGGCGGCGGTCCCCTGAAACAGGGGCCGCCGCCTTCCGACGTCGTACCGTGCCGTGGTCGGCTGCTCAGCTGAAGGAGTCGCCGCAGGCGCAGGAGCCCGTCGCGTTCGGGTTGTCGATCGTGAAGCCCTGCTTCTCGATCGTGTCCACGAAGTCGATGGTGGCGCCGCCGAGGTAGGGGGCGCTCATCCGGTCGGTGACGACCTTGACGCCGCCGAAGTCCTTCTCCACGTCGCCGTCGAGGGAGCGCTCGTCGAAGAAGAGCTGGTAGCGCAGGCCGGAGCAGCCGCCGGGCTGGACGGCGACGCGCAGGGCGAGGTCGTCACGGCCTTCCTGGTCGAGCAGGGCCTTGACCTTGGACGCGGCGGCGTCGGTCAGGACGATGCCGTCGGTGACGGTGGTGGTCTCGTCCGATACGGACATCTACATCTCTCCCGGGTTGTACGGAGACTGCTTGCCGACGAGTGCAACCGGCGGGGCGTCGGATTCATTCCGGGCCGGACGCGTGCTTTTTCTCTTCTCCAGGCTCGTCCTCTTCATGCTCGCACACGCGCGGGAGCACGGACAGCGGCCTGTGGAGGGACGGGGACGGGGTGCGGCTCGGGGTGCCGACCTGGTGGCCCGTCCGGCGACCGGGATTCACGTCACAACGACACTATGACGATCGTCAAAGTGACATGAAGCCGCTATGATGAATAGCGTCAATTCGACGAAAAGTAGAAAGGGTGCGTGTCGTGACCACCGCCCAGACCCAGGACCTCGACGTCCAGCCGACGCCGCTCGCCCTGCTGCTGCTCGGCCGCGAGGCCGACCCGAAGAGCGAGCGCGGCGTCGAGTGCCCCGGTGACCTGCCCTCCCCGTCCGACCCGGACCTGGTGGAGCGCGCCCGCGTGGCCAAGGAGAAGCTCGGGGACAAGGTCTTCGTGCTCGGCCACCACTACCAGCGCGACGAGGTCATCCAGTTCGCCGACGTCACGGGTGACTCCTTCAAGCTGGCGCGGGACGCGGCGGCGCGCCCGGAAGCCGAGTACATCGTGTTCTGCGGTGTGCACTTCATGGCGGAGTCCGCGGACATCCTGACGACCGACGCGCAGAAGGTCGTCCTGCCGGACCTGGCGGCCGGCTGCTCCATGGCCGACATGGCCACGGCCGAGCAGGTCGCCGAGTGCTGGGACGTGCTGACCGAGGCGGGGATCGCCGAGCAGGTCGTGCCGGTGTCGTACATGAACTCCTCTGCCGACATCAAGGCCTTCACGGGTCGGCACGGCGGCACGATCTGTACGTCGTCGAACGCCAAGCGGGCCCTGGAGTGGGCCTTCCAGCAGGGCGAGAAGGTGCTGTTCCTGCCCGACCAGCACCTGGGCCGCAACACCGCGGTGCGGGACATGGGCATGTCCCTGGACGACTGCGTCGTCTACAACCCGCACCGGCCGAACGGCGGCCTGACCGCCGACGAACTGCGTGCCGCGAAGATGATCCTGTGGCGGGGCCACTGCTCGGTGCACGGCCGCTTCAGCCTGGACTCGGTGAACGACGTCCGCGAGCGCATCCCGGGGGTGAACGTCCTGGTCCACCCCGAGTGCAGGCACGAGGTGGTGGCCGCGGCGGACCATGTCGGCTCCACCGAGTACATCATCAAGGCCCTGGAGGCCGCCCCGGCCGGCTCCAAGTGGGCCATCGGCACGGAGCTGAACCTGGTCCGCCGCCTGGCGAACCGTTTCGCTCCCGAGGGCAAGGAGGTCGTCTTCCTCGACAGGACGGTCTGCTTCTGCTCCACCATGAACCGCATCGACCTCCCCCACCTGGTCTGGGCCCTGGAGTCCCTGGCCGAGGGCAACCTGGTCAACCGCATCGAGGTGGACAAGGAGACGGAGGGCTACGCGAAGCTGGCCCTGGAGCGGATGCTGGCGCTGCCGTAACGCCGACGTCGCAGCACGATGCCCCGGCCACCCCGCGGTGGCCGGGGCATCCCCCTACGCACACGAGGACGGCACCGGCCCGCGCCTTCGGGGATGCGCCGACGTTCCTGGAGATGCACTTCCTGGACATACGCCCCTGACAACCTCAGAGGCATCCGCAGCCCGCCCCAGGCGCCGCAGCATCCCCAAGCCGCCCACCCTGTTCGACCGCGACTGGGAGTGGAGCGAGCCGACCGCCTTCGCCACCAGCGAGGGCGCCGGCGAGACCGGCGGGGACGACACGATCTCAACCTGCAAGCACACGTCGCGTCCGGCCTTCGCCGTCACGCCAGAGAAGGAGTCGCTGGTCCGCTGGCCGTCTCCCCCGCCTCATCAGCGAAGGCCAAGATTCCGTATACATAGCACACGGGATAGGTGTTCGTCTTGCGGTTCGCAAAACTGTCCAATAATTCATAGCCGGCGCACAGCACGACCTCATTTCCCTCGTACGACTCCAGGTTGATCACCGCGGCCTCAAGCAGGCCGACCTCAGCAGCGAGCAAAGGGATGTTGTGGCGCCCTTGGGTCAAGGCCAGTCCGACTCGCGCGCAGAGTAACGGTATCAGGGCGGACCCACTGGCATCGGCGATCGTTTCTCTGTCCGCATCACTCAAATCGGAAATTTGAATATGGGCGTGCTCAAAAATTTCCACGAGTGCGGCCATTTCTCGAAACGTAACCGCGATCGCATCCGGAGTGGTCGGGTTCAAGGGGCCGTGAGCCTGGTCACGGTGACGTCGACGCATCGATATGCTCCTGAAAGAGCCTGTGACGGAGAGCTGAATGCCTCTTGATATCCAGCCGTGCCGCATCACGGCTGATGACACAGGAGTCAATCGGCAACCAAAGTGTAACGTGAAGCGCTTTCTCCCCGCTCACCTTCGGTCACTCTTTGCATCAACTTGCTCTGCTTTTACCATCAGAAGAATCGTTCGTCGGCCAGGAGGGACAGGCGGCTGCGCGGGTCGTCGGTGCTCAGGTAGCACGGGGCGCCCTCCGGCGTCGTCCACGGCAGCAGTCGTAGTGGCGTGCCGTCCCGTCCGTCGCGGATCATCGCGTCGCTCCTTTCGGTGGGATCCGGCCATTCCGCCGCGGGGCCGGATCTCCGGTCATTACCTTCTGTGCCGCAATCGTCGCGCTGGGGCACGAGGCGGTAACAGGAGCGCCGCGTCCCGGCGTCGGGAACGGGACGATCCGTCAGAGAGGCGAGACCGATGACGTTCAAGCCGCAGACCCTCACCCCCTACCTCTCCGCCCGCCACTACTTCGGCGCCGAGCAGCGCCGCCACCGCGAGGCCGCCAAGTTGTCGCTGCTCCAGCTCGCGGGCATCCTCAACTCCAGCAAGAGCACGCTGGCGCGCATCGAGACGGCGGAGTTGATGCCGCCACCGGACCTGCCGGACCGGCTCGACGCCGCGTTCGGCACGGACAGGCACTTCCACGGGCTGTACGAGCCGGCCAAGCGCGAGGCCCACCCGGACCAGTACCGGCGCTTCATGGACTTCGAGGCGCAGGCGGAGGTCGTCGAGAACTACGGGACGCAGGCTCTTCCAGGGTTGTTGCAGATCAGGGAGTACGCCGATGCCCAGCTCAGCCTGCGGGAGGAGTTGCTGCCGGAGCAGGTGCAGGAGCGTGTCAACGCACGGATGTCCCGGCAGGAAAGGATCCGCTCGGCCCAGCCCCCGCTGCGGTGGGCCATCATCGACGAGTCCGTGCTCCGGCGCCCCGTCGGCAGCCGGGAAGGCATGTACAAGCAACTGGCCCGGCTGCTCGAACAGATGGATACTCCGGACAGCAAGGTCCAGGTGATGCCCTTCAGTGCAGGTGCGCACTATCTGATGGGCGGCGCCCTGACCCTGCTGACCCTTCCCAACGGCTCAACCGTGGCCTACGAAGAGGGCATCGAGGTCGGTCACCTCTACGAGGACCGGGAATCGGTGAAGAAGTGGCGACGGCACTACGAAGTGCTCCGCGCCAACGCCCTCTCGCCGGCCGCCTCGGCGGAGCTGATCCGACAGGCGATGGAGGACTACAAGCCATGCGACACAGCCCTGAGCTGATCCCTGCCCGCTGGCGCCGGAGCAGTTACAGCAATGCGAACGGGGGCGAATGCGTCGAGATCGCCGAGGACCTCCCCGGTGTCGTCCCCGTCCGCGACAGCAAGACCCCCCACGGCCCCGTGCTCGTCGTCCCGTCCGCCGCCTGGGACGCGTTCGTCAACTCGCTGAAAGCATAGGAAACGGCCGGGTCTCCCAAGAGACCCGGCCGTTCTCACTGTCACACGGCGTCAGACGCCCGCGGGCTCCAGCTCCTCCGTCTTCGCCTTCGCCTCCCGCTTGGCCGCCCGCTTCTTCGCGCGGCGCTCCTTGCGGAGCTCCAGCATCGCGTAGAGCGTCGGGACCAGGAGGAGGGTCAGCAGGGTCGACGTGAGCAGGCCGCCGATCACGACCACCGCCAGGGGCTGGGCGATGAAGCCGCCCTCGCCGGTGACGCCCAGGGCCATCGGGAGCAGGGCGAAGATGGTGGCCAGGGCCGTCATGAGGATGGGGCGGAGGCGGTGGCGGCCGCCTTCCACGACCGCCTCGACGATGCCGTAGCCCCGCTCGCGGTACTGGTTGATGAGGTCGATCAGCACGATCGCGTTGGTCACCACGATGCCGATCAGCATCAGCATGCCGATCATCGCGGGGACGCCCATCGGCGTACCGGTGGCGATCAGCAGGCCGAGCGCGCCGGTCGCCGCGAACGGGATGGAGACCAGCAGGATCAGCGGCTGGGCCAGCGAGCGGAAGGTCGCCACCAGCAGCATGAAGACGATCGCGATGGCCGCCAGCATGGCCAGGCCCAGGTTCGTGAAGGCCTCGTCCTGGTCGGCGCTGACGCCCGCGATCTCGGCCTTCGCGCCCGCGGGCAGCTTCAGGGCGCTGAGCTCGGACTGCAGGGCCGCGCTGACCGCGCCGGTGTTGTCCCCGGTCGGCCTGGCCGTGATCGTGGCGGCGCGCTGGCCGTCGATCCGGGTCATCGACACCGGCCCGTCGACCAGCTTCACGGTCGCGATGTCACCCAGCTTCACCGTGCCGAGTCGCAGGTTCTTCAGCTCGTCCAGCGTCTGCGCCGGCTTCGCCGACCTGATGACGACGTTCCGCTCGGTGTCGTCCAGCATCGCCTTCGCGGCCGTGGTGCCCTTGACCGACTGGGCGACCGCCATGCCGAGGGTCTGGTCGGTGAAGCCCGCCGCTGCCGCCTTGGAGTTGGCTCGCACCGAGATGCGCGGCACGCTCTGCGAGAGGTTGCTGGTGACGTCGGTGACGTCGTCGAGGCCAGCGACCGTCTTGCGGACCTGCTCCGAGGCCCGGCGCAGTGCGTCGGCGTCGCCCGCCTTGACGATCACCTTCAGGTCCTGGGAGCCGAAGCCGTCCCCGGCGCCGACCGTGGTGGTGCCGATCCCGGACAGCTTGCCCAGGCGGTTCTCGATACGGGCGCGTACGTCGTCCATGGACGCCGAGTCCTGGAGCATCACCTGGTAGGAGGCCCGGTTGGTGTCCGTACCGCCGCCGAAGGCCGCCATGAAGCCGGAGGAGCCGATGGTGACCTGGTAGTCCTTGACGCCCTCGACGCCGGCGAGCACGTCCTCGACCTTCCGGGCCGCGGCGTCCGTGGTCGCCAGGCTGTCGCCCGGCTTCAGCTGCTGCTTGACGCTGAGGACCTTCTGGTCGCCGGGGTCGAAGAAGTTCGTCTTCAGCAGCGGGGTCATGCCGAAGGTGGCGACGAGGACGACGACCGCGATCAGCACGCTGGTCAGGCGCCGCCGGGTGGCGAAGCGCAGGACGGGGACGTAGAGGCGCTGCAGACGGCTCCTGGCCTCCTTCTCCTCGGCCAGGCGGCGGGCCTGATCGGCCTCGGCGGGCGTGCCCTTGGGGGCGCGCAGGAACCAGTACGACAGCACCGGCACGACCGTCAGCGACACCAGCAGCGAGGCCAGCAGGGCCGCGGTGACGGTGAGGCTGAAGGGGCCGAACAGCTCGCCCACCATGCCGCCGACCAGACCGATCGGCAGGAACACGGCGACCGTGGTGAGCGTGGAGGAGGTCACCGCGCCGGCCACCTCGCGCACGGCGGTCATGATGGCCGTGTGGCGCTCCTCGCCGTAGCCGAGGTGGCGCTTGATGTTCTCCAGGACCACGATCGAGTCGTCGACGACCCGGCCGATGGCGATGGTGAGCGCGCCCAGCGTCAGCATGTTCAGCGACAGGTCGCGGGTCCACAGCACGATGAGCGCGAGGACGACGGACAGCGGGATCGACACCGCGGTCACCAGGGTGGAGCGGACCGAGGCCAGGAAGACGAGGATGACGAGGACCGCGAAGAGCAGGCCGAGCGCACCCTCGCTGGTCAGTCCCTCGATGGCCTTGGCCACGGCCGGGCCCTGGTCGCTGACGACGGTGATCTTCGCGCCCGCGCCGAGGTTTTCGCGCAGGTCGGGCAGCTTGGCCTTGACCGCGTCGGAGATGGCGACCGCGCTGCCGTCGTGGTCCATGGTGACGACGACGGCCAGGCTGGGCCTGCCGTTGGTGCGGGTGAGGGAGTCGGCCTTGGCCGGCTCCTGCTGGACGGTGGCGACGTCGCCGAGGCGCACCGGCTTCTTCGCGCCGGAGCCGGAGCCGGCGCCCGCGCCCGTGCCCGTGACCATCAGGTCCTGGATTTGCCGCAGCGAGGTGAAACCGCCGCCGACCTGGACGGTGCGGTTGGCGCCGTCCTCGTCGAAGGAGCCGGCCGGGACGGTGACGCCGCCGGCCTTCAGGGCCTCGCCCAGGGCCGCGGAGGTCAGGCCGGCCGCGGCGAGCTTCCTGTCGTCGGGGGTGACGGTGACCTGCAGGTCCCGTACGCCGTTGACGGTGACCTGGCCGACGCCGTCGATGTTCTTCAGCTCCGGTACGACCGTCCTGTCCAGCTGGTCGGCCAGGGCCTGCTGGTCCTTGTCGGAGGTGACGGCGAGGACCACGGTGGGCATGTCGTCCGTGGAACCGGCGATGACCTGCGGGTCGACGTCGTTCGGGAGCAGGGCGCGGGCCCGGTTGACGGCCTGCTGGACGTCGGCGACGAGCTGCTTGGTGTTGTTGCCGTAGTCGAAGGACGCCATGATCACGGCGTTGCCCTCGCTCGCCGTGGAGGTGACGCCGGTGATGCCGTCGACGGCCTTGAGGTTGTTCTCGATGGGCTCGACGACCTGCTTCTCCACCACGTCCGGGGACGCGCCCTGGTAGGGCGCCAGCACGGACACCATGGGAAGTTCGATGGTGGGCAGCAGTTGCTGCTTGAGCTGGGGTATGGCGATCGCCCCGAAGACGAGCGCGACGATCGACATCAGCCCGATCAGGGCCCGTTGCGCGAGGCTGAATCTGGACAGCCAGGACATGGGTGAGGGTCTCGATTCTGTGAACGGCACAAGCGGCACGAGCGGCACAAGGTCATAAACGATACAAACGGCGCGGACGCACAGTGGGCGCCACCCCTACACCTTCGGGCACGGGCGGGCGGCGATCCGTAGCCCCCTGGTCCATTTCCGCGCGCGGCTCCTACTCCGGGCGCAGTACGCTCACTCCGCCCTGGGCCGTACCAGTCCCGACTCGTAGGCGATGACGACCAGCTGCGCCCGGTCACGGGCGCCCAGCTTGGCCATGGCCCGGTTGACGTGGGTCTTCACCGTCAGCGGGCTGACCTCAAGGCGCGTGGCGATCTCGTCGTTGGAGTGTCCGGCGGCGACCTGGACGAGCACTTCGCGCTCCCGCACGGTCAGCGCGTCCAGCCGGGTCGAGCGGGCCGGGTCGTGGCCGTCGCCGGCCGGGTCGCCCTGGGCGAGGAAGCGGGCGATCAGGCCCTTGGTGGCGGCCGGGGACAGCAGTGCCTCGCCCTGGGCGGCGACGCGGATGGCGTTCAGCAGTTCCTCGGGTTCGCTGCCCTTGCCGAGGAAGCCCGAGGCGCCCGCGCGCAGTGACCGCACCACGTAGTCGTCGACCTCGAAGGTGGTGAGGATGACCACGCGTACCCGGTCGAGGGCGGGGTCGGCGCTGATCATGCGGGTGGCCGCGAGGCCGTCGGTACCGGGCATGCGGATGTCCATCAGCACCACGTCGGCCCGCTGCTCCCTGGCCAGCCGTACCGCCTGGGCGCCGTCGGACGCCTCGCCGACCACCTCCATGTCCGGCTCGGAGTCGACGAGCACCTTGAAGGCGCTGCGCAGCAGGGCCTGGTCGTCGGCGAGCAGAACACGGATGGTCATGCGGGCTCCCCCGGGGCGCTGGTGCGGGTGTCGACCGGCAGGGTGGCATGGACGCGGAAGCCGCCGCCGTAGCGGGGGCCGGTGGTGAGGGTGCCGGCGAGGGCGGTGACCCGCTCGCGCATGCCGAGCAGCCCGTGCCCGCCGCCCTCCTGCGGTCCGCCGTCCTGTGGTCCGCCGTCCTTCGGTTCGCCGTCCTGCGGTCCGCCGTCCACGCCGGCCCCGCCTTCCGCGCCGGCTCCGTTGTCCAGGACGGTGATCTCGACGTCCGGTCCGACGCGTACGACGCTGACCTCGGCCCTCGCCGCCGTACCGGCGTGCTTCTGCACATTGGTCAGGGCTTCCTGGACGATCCGGAAGGCGGCCAGGCCGACGGCGGCCGGCAGGGTGGTGCCCTGGTCGGCGCGGGCGACCTCGACGTGCAGGCCGGCGCTGCGGAAGGTGCCGACGAGCTCGTCGAGGCGGTCCAGGCCGGGGGCCGGTTCGGTGGGGGCCTCGGGGTCGCCGGACTGCCGCAGCAGTCCGACGGTGGCGCGCAGCTCCTCCAGTGCGGAACGGCCGGCCTCCCGGACGTGGGCGAGGGCCTCCTTGGCCTGGTCGGGCCGCTTGTCCATGACGTGCGCCGCGACTCCGGCCTGCACGTTGACCAGGGCGATGTGGTGGGCGACGACGTCGTGCAGGTCGCGGGCGATGCGCAGACGTTCCTCGGCGACGCGGCGGCGGGCCTCCTCCTCGCGGGTGCGTTCGGCGCGTTCGGCGCGCTCCCTGATGGCGTGCACGAAGGCGCGGCGACTGCGGACGGCGTCGCCGCCGGCGGCGGCCATGCCGGTCCAGGCGAAGATGGCGACGTTCTCCTGCGCGTACCAGGGCAGCGGACCGGCGAGCATGGCGGCGCCGGTCAGCACGGTCATGGTGGTCAGGCCCAGGCGCCAGGTGGTGGGGCGGTCGGTGGCGGCGGCGACGGTGAAGAGGGCGACCACGGCGGACATGACGACGGGGGCGCGGGGGTCGCCGGCGACGCACTCGACGAGGGAGACGGTGCCGGTGACGGCGAGGACCGTGCGCGGGGCGCGGCGGCGCAGGACGAGCGCGGCGGCGCCGAGAGTCATGAGGACCAGGCCGAGCGGTTCGGGCCGGCGGACGGCCCAGCTGACGCCGTGCTCCCCGCGGCGGTCCACGAAGGAGCCGGCCACCATGCACACCAGCACCCCGGCCGCGAGGGCCGCGTCCAGGGCGAGGGGGTGCGCCTTGAGGCGGCAGCGGGCGTGGTCGAGGGCAGTGGTCACGTTCGCGTGCAGTCCGGGAATCCTGCGGGTGGCCGGATCTTTCCGTCCCCCCGAGGACCCTCATCCAGGGATCAGGCCGTCGTCGCCCAGCAGGTCCCGTACCTCCTCCAGGGTCGCGTCCGCGGCCGGGAGGATCAGCTCGGACGGTTCCAGGGAGTCGTCCGGCAGGGGCTCGCCCACCTCGCGGACCCGGGACAGCAGGGCCGAGAGGGTGCGACGGAAGCCGGGGCCGTCGCCGTTCTCCATTTCGGCCAGGAGTTCGTCGTCCAGCTTGTTCAGGTCGGCGAGGTGGCTGTCGGCCAGTCTCACCTGTCCCTCTCCCATGATCCGTACGATCATGTCCGCCCTCCTCGGCGTGGCCCCGGCTGTCGGTGACGTGACGTGCCTCGACGCGGCTTACTGCTTGTCGAAGCGGGGGGTGTCCTGCGGCTGCTGCTGGGGCTGGTCCTGGCCCTGGCCGCCTTCGATGGCCTGCCGTTCGGTCGACGTGCCGCCGGCCAGCTCGGCCTTCATGCGCTGCAGCTCCAGCTCCACATCCGTACCACCGGAGAGCCGGTCCAGCTCGGCCTGGATGTCGTCCTTGGCCATGCCGGAGGGGTCGTCCAGGGCGCCGGAGGCGAGCAGCTCGTCGATCGCGCCGGCCCGGGCCTGCAGCTGCGCGGTCTTGTCCTCGGCGCGCTGGATGGCGAGCCCGACGTCGCCCATCTCCTCGGAGATGCCGGAGAACGCCTCGCCGATCCGGGTCTGTGCCTGGGCGGCGGTGTAGGTCGCCTTGATGGTCTCCTTCTTCGTGCGGAAGGCGTCGACCTTGGCCTGCAGGCGCTGGGCCGCCAGGGTGAGCTTCTCCTCCTCGCCCTGGAGGGTGGAGTGCTGCGTCTCCAGATCCGTCACCTGCTGCTGGAGCGCGGCGCGGCGGGAGAGCGCCTCGCGGGCCAGGTCCTCGCGGCCCAGCGCGAGCGCCTTGCGGCCCTGGTCCTCCAGCTTGCCGGACTGCTGCTGCAGCTGGTTCAGCTGGAGCTCCAGGCGTTTGCGGCTGGTCGCCACGTCCGCGACACCGCGCCGCACCTTCTGCAGCAGCTCCAGCTGCTTCTGGTACGAGTAATCGAGGGTCTCGCGCGGGTCCTCGGCCCGGTCAAGGGCCTTGTTCGCCTTCGCGCGGAAGATCATCCCCATACGCTTCATGACACCGCTCATGGGCTTCGCGCGCCCCCTTCTGACGGACTCCAGCTCACACAGCTTGCGACAGAACCCACAGTACGGGCCCTGCATCCATTACCGCACTGTTCGGGAACGGATGAGGTCATCCCCGAGGACGACTGTGCCCGCTTCCGCTCCGGCGCAGGGAGGATCTCACCCCCGAGGGCGCCGGACCGGGACGGGCGCATCGTCCCCTCTGTCCCTTTACAGACGAGCGGTGTTGCCGGATCGTTCCCCACCGGGCTGGGGTCCATGCGGGTCGAGCCCGTACCCTTGGGTTCTGTGTTCCGTAGCCGTGCCAAGGAAGAGAAGGCCCCGACCGCCGACAAGGCGCCGGTGACCGACTCCAAGCAGCCCCGTGACCCGCAGGCCCCCAAGGGTCGGCCCACGCCCAAGCGCAGTGAGGCCCAGACCCGGCGCCGCAGTGTCGCCAACACTTCGATGACCCGCAAGGAGGCCACCAAGCGGCAGCGCGACGAGCGCCGTGCCCAGATGGAGCGGCAGCGCCAGGCGCTGGCCAGCGGCGACGAGCGCTACCTCCCGAAGCGCGACAAGGGCCCGGTGCGCCGGTTCGCGCGGGACTTCGTCGACTCGCGGCTGAACGTCGCGGAGTTCTTCCTGCCGCTGGCCGTGCTCATCCTGGTGCTGAGCATGGTCCGGGATCCCAAGGTGCAGAGCCTCGTGATGCTGGTGTGGCTCGCGGTGATCGTCGTCATCGTGCTGGACTGGACCGTCACCGGCTTCCGGCTGAAGAAGCGCCTGAACGAGCGCTTCCCGGACCAGGACAAGCGGTGGGCGGTCGCCTACGCCCTGATGCGCTCCCTGCAGATGCGCCGGCTGCGGCTGCCCAAGCCGCAGGTCAAGCGCGGGGAGCGGCCCTGAGCGCGACCGCTTTCTCCGGGGACGCCGCGCACGCGTGGCTGAGCAAGCTGGGCGGGCTGCGTGATGTCGTACGGCAGGAGCTGGTGGCCCGGCAGCTGGAGGAGCAGATAGCCGGGCGGTTCCCGGTCGGGCGGCGGCTGCGGGTGCTCGACGTGGGGATGGGCCAGGGCACGCAGGCGCTGCGGCTGGCCCGGGCCGGGCACCAGGTGACCGGGCTCGAGCGGGACCGGACGATGATCTCCGTGGCCCGTGAGGCGCTGGCCGCCGAGCCGGAGGGCATACGGGCGCGGATGCGGATCGTCGAGGGCGACGGCCGGGACACCGGGGTGCACTTCCTGCCGGGCAGCTTCGACGTGGTGCTGTGCCACGGCGTCCTGATGTACGTCGAGGAGCCCGACCCGCTGCTGGCGGGGCTGGCGCGGATGCTCGCGCCGGGCGGCCTGCTGTCGCTGCTGGTGCGCAACGGCGACGCGCTGGCGCTGCGCCCGGGTCTGTCCGGGGACTGGTCGACGGCGCTGGCCTCGTTCGACACGACGGCGTACCTCCCCCATTCTCGAACAGACTCGAACGGGGGGACCCCCACCCGGCTGGGGCTGGAGGTACGGGCCGACCGGCTGGCGGACCTGACGGCGACGCTCGCCGGGATCGGGGCACCGCTGCACACCTGGTACGGGGTGCGGGTCTTCACGGACACGGCGGCGGACGACGCCGAGCCGCCGGCCGACGTCGAGACGCTGCTGGCGGCCGAGGAGCGGGCGGGGCGCACGGACCCGTACCGCGCGGTGGCGGCGCTGCTGCATCTGTGCGGGGTGCGCGGCTGAGTGTCTCCCGGCGCTCGTTCGGGTGAACACCGCGGGCCGGGCCCCCGTCCCGAGGGGAGACTCGGGACATGGATCTTTCCGCTGTCCGTGCTCCCCGGCCGGCCGGTTTCCTCGCCGTGTGGCTCTGCTGTGCCGCGCTGCTGTCCGGGTGCACCGGCTCGGCCGCCCCGGAAGCCCGGGGCACGAAGGACACCTCCGCCACCGGGGACGCCGGGCGGCGACGGGCCGACGCCCCCCTGTCGGCCGACCAGCTGCAGAACGACTACCTGCGGGTGATCAAGGACGTGCTGCCGTCGGTGGTGCAGATCCGGACCGGCCGCGAGCTGGGGTCGGGGGTCGTGTACGACGACAAGGGGCACATCGTCACCAACGCGCACGTGGTGGGCGGCGCGAGCACCTTCGAGGTGACCACCGCCAACAGCCAGACGGCGTTCACCGCGAGTCTGGTCTCCTCCTACCCCGAGCAGGACCTCGCCGTGGTGAAGCTGGACAAGGTGCCCCCGGGCCTGCGGCCCGCCGCCTTCGGCGACTCCGCGAAGGTCGAGGTGGGGCAGATCGTGCTGGCCATGGGCTCGCCGCTGGGGCTGTCGTCGAGCGTGACCCAGGGCATCGTGTCGGCGACCGGGCGCACCGTCAGCGAGGGGCAGGGCGGCGGCACGGGCGCGACCATCGCCAACATGGTGCAGACCTCCGCCGCGATCAACCCGGGCAACAGCGGCGGCGCGCTGGTGAACCTCGACAGCCGGGTCATCGGCATCCCGACGCTCGCCGCCACCGACCCCCAGCTCGGGGGCAGCGCGGCGCCCGGCATCGGCTTCGCGATCCCGGCGTCGATGGTGAAGACGGTCGCCGACCAGATCATCCGCTACGGCAGGGTCGTCGAGTCCGGCCGGGCCGCGCTGGACATCACCGGGCGCACGGTCGTCAACGCCGAGTACCAGCCCGCGGGGGTCGCCGTCGTCGACGTGAAGGCGGGCGGCGCGGCCGACAAGGCGGGCATCCGGTCCGGGGACATCATCGTCGGACTCGGCGGCAAGGACGTCACCACCATCACCTCGCTGTCCGAGGCGCTGGCCGCGGACAAGCCGGGGCAGCGGACCTCGGTGACCTTCGTCCGCGACGGCAGCCGGAAGACGGTGGAGGTGACGCTGGGCCAGCAGTGAGCGGGGACGGCCGCGGCCGGCCGCCCCCGCTCCGGAACGAAGCCCCTAGGCCTCCTGGGCGTGCAGGCTCATCGGGCCGTAGATCTCCGTGGCGTCCTCGAACAGGCGCACCTGGTCCGCGCCGCCGTCGGCCAGCGCCTTCCAGTTCTCCCCGATCCAGGACTCCGCGTCGCCCTGCGTGGTGAACTCCTCGGGCTGCACCGCGGGCTGGACCTCCGTCCCGTCGGCCGTCTCGAACCGCCACGTCCATGCCACCATGTACGCCTCCCTTTGCGAGCACCCTGCACGGCGGGAGTCGGATCTCGGTCCGGCTCCCGCACAGAGCGTATGCGCTTCGCGGGGTGCGCCGTCAGAGGTCCCGCGCCCCTGGCGGGCTCCCGGTGCGCGGGAGCCGCGGCGACAGGTGAAAATCGGGTCCGTGGACGTGACTCTGCTCGGCACCGGTGCCCCCGCGGGACTGCCCCGCCCCGACTGTCCCTGCGCGGCCTGCGCGACGGCGCTGGGCGACCGCGCGCGGGCGGCGACCGCGCTGCTCGTGGACGGCTCGCTGCTGCTGGACCTGACGCCGGGCGCGGCGTTCGCGGCGGCGCGGGCGGGGTGTTCGCTGGGCGGTGTGACGCAGGTGCTGCTGTCCCACCCGCACGACGGGCCGGCCGTCGAGGTGCCGGCCGGGCTGCCGCAGCCCGGCCGGGTGCCGGACGGGCGGGAGCTGGCGCTGCTGACGGAGCACCGGGTGCGGGCGGTGGCGCTGGACGCCCCCGGCGCCGGGTACGCGGTGACCGGCCCGGAGGGGCTGCGGCTGCTGTACCTGCCGCCGGGCGGCGCGCCGGCCGGGCTGGAGGAGGGGTCGGCCCCACCGTACGACCTGGTCCTCGCGGACGTCGTGGGGCGCCCCGACGCCCTGGCCGAGTTGCGGACGGCGGGGGCGGTGGGGCCGACCACGGACGTCGTGGCGGTCCACCTGGACCACGACGTGCCGCCGGGGCCGGAGCTCGGCCGGCGTCTCGCGGCGGCCGGAGCGCGGGCGGTGCCGGACGGTACGACGCTGGTGGTCGGGGCGTACGAGGACGTACCGGACGTGCCCCGGCGCACGCTGGTGCTCGGCGGGGCACGTTCGGGGAAGTCGGTGGAGGCCGAACGGCGGCTGGAGTCCTTCCCCGGCGTGCTGTACGTCGCCACCGGCGGGTCCCGGGGCGGGGACACCGAGTGGGCGGCCCGGGTCGCCGCGCACCGGAAGCGGCGGCCGGGCTCCTGGCGCACCGCGGAGACGTGCGACCTGGTGCCGCTCCTCGCGGAGGACGGGCCGCCGCTCCTGGTCGACTGCCTGTCCCTGTGGCTGACGGACGCGATGGACTCGGTCGGCGCCTGGGACGACGCCGAGTGGGCCGACGGCGGCGAGCGCGCCCTGCGCGAGCGGGTGGCCGCGCTGACGAGCGCCGTGCGCACGACCCGGCGCACGGTGGTCGCCGTCTCCAACGAGGTGGGCTCGGGCATCGTGCCCGCCACCGCCTCCGGCCGCCGCTACCGCGACGAACTGGGCCGTCTGAACGCGGCGTTCGCGGCGGAGTGCGAACACGTGCTGCTGGTGGTGGCGGGCCAGGCCGTCACGCTGCGCGGGCGATGACGCGGTAGGCGTTGGACAGGCCGGGGGTGCGGCGCAGGAGGGGGGACAGGAGGAGGTCCAGGACGGTGGCCGCGTCCACCAGGGGGCTGGTCACGGTGGACAGGACCGCACGCAGGGCGCGTTGGAGGGTGGTCGGCGGGGTGTCGTGCCAGGGCGCGTCGGCGGCGGGCAGGACGTGGGTGAGGGCCAGGGCGACGGCTGCCGACAGGTCGCCCGGGGTGTGCGGGGTGCGGCGGTCGGTGATCAGGACGGTGCAGCCCTGGGACTCCAGTTCCGCGCGCAGGTTGTGCAGGGGCAGCAGGTGCAGGTGGCGCGGCTGGCCGTGCGGCAGCCACCACCTGCCCAGCAGCAGGGCGAACAGGCAGCGCGGGTCGGGGAGTTCGATCAGCAGGTGGCCGCCGGGGCGCAGTGCGGTCAGGGCGCCGCGCAACTCGGCGCGGGGGTCCGGCACATGGGCCAGGTGGTGGAAGATGCTGACCACGTCGTAGCGGCCGCGCAGGCGCTCGGCGACGTGCGGGTCGGCGAGGTGGCCGACGTGGGCCTCCTCGACCCGGCCGGCCGCGCGGGCCCGCTCCACGCGCGGGGTGGGGTCCAGGCCGTCGAAGGAGGTGTACGGGAACACCTCCTGCGCGGCCCGGGGGAAGTGGCCGTGGCCGGTGCCGACGTCCAGCCAGGCCTCCGGCTCCCCGACGCCCCGCATCAGGTGCGCGTCCGTCCGGTGCCGCCGGTGGCCGCGGCGGGCCGCGAGCGCCGGGTCGGCGAACCCCTCCGGGTCGGTCTCGTCGAAGTCCCGGTGGTAGAAGGCCAGTCCGGCCGGGGTGAGGCGGGGGTTCTGGAAGGCGTGGCCGCAGTCCCGGCACTGGTGGAGCGCGAACGTGCCCGGCTTGTGCTGGAGCAGGTCCGGGGCGCGCAGCCGGGTGCGCAGCCGCCGGGAGCCGCACCAGGGGCAGTCCTCGCGGGGCGGCTCCTGGAAGCGGTGCGTGCCCTGGGCGAGTTCGGAGGCGTACGCGATGCGGCGCGGGTCGTAGACCCGCGGGGCGTACGGCAGAGGCGGCATGGGCGGCTCCCGGGGGCGAGAACGGTTCACTGAAACGGTCTGCTGAACAATTCACTACAAAGTCGGCGCAAAGGAACGTAGGGGATCGGGATACCGGGCGGAAAGACGCCGTACGGGTGTGGCGCCGGCGTGGCACCGCCCCGTTCGACCGGGGCCGGTACTGTTCGGCGAATGAGCTCGCTGAATCTCGACGACTTCACCGATCTGATCGAGCGTCCCGACGCCGGTGTACGCCGCGACGCGGAGGCGCGCCGGGAGCGTCAGGTCGTGCCGCCCGGGGCGCTGGGCCGCCTCGACGAACTGGGTGAGTGGCTGTCCGCGGCCCAGGCCGCCGTTCCGGTGCGGCCGGTGGAACGGCCGCGGGTGGTGCTGTTCGCCGGCGATCACGGGATCGCCGGGCGGGGCGTCTCGGTCCGGCCGGCGGGCGGCGCGGAGCAGCTGGTGCGGGCGGTGCTGGAGGGCGGCCGGCCGGTGTCCGTGCTGGCCCGGCGGCTCGGCGTGCCGGTGCGGGTGGTCGACATGGCGCTGGACTGCGCGCCCGAGACACTGCCCGAGGACGTCGTACGGCACCGGGTGCGGCGCGGCAGCGGGTGCATCGACGTGGAGGACGCGCTGACCCTCCAGGAGGCGGAGGCGGCCTTCCGGGCCGGGATGGCGGTGGCCGACGAGGAGGCCGACTCCGGTACGGATCTGGTGGTGCTCGGCGACGTCAGCGTGGGCGGGACGACGCCGGCCGCCGTGCTGATCGCCGCGCTGTGCGGGACGGACGCCTCCGTGGTGACCGGGCGCGGCGGCGAGCCCATCGACGACCTGGTGTGGATGCGCAAGTGCGCGGCGATCCGGGACGCGCTGCGCCGGGCGCGGCCCGTGCTCGGCGACCAGTTGCGGCTGCTGGCCGCGGTGGGCGGCGCCGACCTGGCCGCGACGACGGGCTTCCTGCTGCAGTGCGCGGTACGGAAGCTGCCGGTCATCCTGGACGGCGTGGTGTCGGCCGCGTGCGCCCTGGTGGGGCAGCGGGTGGCGTTCCGGGCCCCGGACTGGTGGCTGGCCGGCCACAACAGCGGCGAGCCCGGCCAGGCCAAGGCCCTGGACCGCCTGGCCCTGGACCCCCTCCTCGACCACGGCGTGACCGTCGGCGAGGGAGCGGGCGCCCTCCTGGCCCTCCCCCTGGTCCAGTCCGCCGCCGCCCTGGCCGCGGAGCTCCCCGAGCGCCCGGAGAGCGAGGGCGGGCCGGAGGACGAGGACGGGCCGGAGGACGAGGAGAGCCCGGCGCAGAAGGAAGGCGGGGAGTAGCAGAGCACGGACGGCGGACCGAAAAGAGCGGTCCGACGGGTTGACGCCCATATGATCTTTCATCATGGGAGATGCCCGAATTGCCGAGCGTGAGGGGCGGGCTCCGGTCCGCGGAAGCGAGACGGGGCGGCCGGTCGGCATCACCTCACGGCCGGCCGGCGGCGCTCCGCGGCGGGCCGCCGCCTTCGCCGTCTGGTACCTGCGGGCGGTGGCGTTCGTCAACTTCCTCAGCGCGGTGTGGGTCTCCCTGGGGCAGGACGTGCGGCGGCACAACCAGGAGGACCTGTTCACGCCGTACCTGCTCACCGCCGGCTTCGCCTCCGGCGTGTTCGCCACCTTCCTGGCCGTCACCATGCGCCGCCGCAAACGGGCGGCGTGGATCCTGAACCTCGCGCTGAGCGGGCCGTTCCTCGCGCTGTTCGCGTTCACGATGGCCTTCCCGGAGATTCGCCGCTTCCCGCAGAACTGGGTCTCCCTGGCCCTCACGGCCGCCTTCGTCGCCGCGCTGCTGCTCGGGCGCCGGGAGTTCTACGCCAAGGGCGACCGGGCCAACCCGCGGCTCGCCGCCGCCGTCGCGGCCGTCGGGCTGCTGCTGTCCTCGCTGCTCGCCGCGCTGCTGGTGACGGTCACCAACCAGGCGCCGGACGCGTCCCGTTCGACGTACCTCCAGCGCTGGCACTACGGCACCCTGCGGCTGATCTCGGTCGCCGCCTCCGGGGACCACCTCCCCGGCATCGACCCGCCGAACTGGACGAACGTGTCGATCAACGCGCTCTCCACCGTCCTGGTCCTCGCCGTCCTCTACGCCGCCTTCCGCTCCCGCCGCGCCGTCGACCCGCTCACCGCGGACGACGAGAGGCGGCTGCGCGAGCTGCTGGCGGTGCACGGCGAACGCGACTCGCTCGGCTACTTCGCGCTGCGCCGCGAGAAGAGCGTCACCTGGTCGCCGACCGGGAAGGCCGCCGTCGCCTACCGCGTGGTCGGCGGGGTGTCCCTGGCCTCGGGGGACCCGCTCGGCGACCCCGAGGCCTGGCCCGGCGCCATCGAGCCGTGGCTGGCCGAGGCGCGGGCGCACGGCTGGATCCCGGCCGTGATGGGCGCGGGCGAGGAGGCCGGCACGGTGTACGCGCGGCACGGCCTGGACGCCCTGGAACTGGGCGACGAGGCCGTGGTGGAGGTCGCCGACTTCACCCTGGAGGGCCGGGCCATGCGCACCGTGCGGCAGGCGTACAACAGGGTCGCGCGCGCGGGGTACTCGGTGCGGATGCGGCGGCACGAGGACATCCCGGCGGACGAGATGACCCACCTGGTCGAGCGGGCCGACGACTGGCGGGACGGGCCCACCGAGCGCGGCTTCAGCATGGCGCTGGGCCGGCTCGGCGACCCGGCCGACGGGCAGTGCGTGATGCTGGAGTGCCATGACGCCCGCGGCGAACTCAGGGCCCTGCTGTCCTTCGTGCCCTGGGGGCCGTACGGGCTGTCCCTGGACCTGATGCGGCGCGACCGGCACGCCGGGAACGGGCTCGTGGAGTTCATGGTGCTGGAACTGCTGCGCCGCGCCGGGGAGCTCGGAATCGTCCGGGTCTCGCTCAACTTCGCCATGTTCCGCTCGGTCTTCGAACGGGGGGCGCGCCTCGGCGCCGGGCCGGTGCTGAGGGTGTGGCGGTCGCTGCTCGGCTTCTTCTCCCGCTGGTGGCAGATCGAGTCGCTGTACCGCGCCAACGCCAAGTACCGGCCCGTCTGGGAGCCGCGGTTCCTGCTCTTCGAGAAGAGCGCGGACCTGCCGCGCATCGGCCTCGCGTCGGCGCGCGCGGAGGGCTTCCTGGAGGTGCCGGGGCTGCCGCAGTGGCCGCGCCGACCGCACCGATCGCACCGATCGCACCGAGGGCACCTGGAGACCACGGATGACCGCACTCGCCCGCTGGGCCCGCGCCGAATGGGGGCCGGTGTACGCCACCGTGCGCGAGCCGCTGCTCGAGCGGCGTCTGAGGGCGGTCCCGATGACGCTCGCGGCGGTGTTCCTGACGGCGCTGCTGCAGTGCGTGCAGAACCGGTCCTGGGGCTACGGCCTCGTCCAGCACCTCGGCGCCGTACGGGCCTCCGACCCCCTGTGGCTCGCGCTGCTGCGCACCCCTCTGTCGCTGTTCGTGCCCGCGCTGGACCTGCCGGTGTGGGGCGCGCTGGCGCAGATCCTGTTCGTGTCCGGCACCGCCGAGATCTGCCTGGGCCGGCGCCGCACCCTCGCCGTCGCCTACCTCGCCACCCTCTCCGGAACCCTGTACGCGCGCGTGGGCGTCGCCCTCGGCCCGCACCTCCCGCTGGGCCTGCCCGCCACGGACGCGCACGTGGTGGACGTCGGCCCGTCGGCCGCCGTGGTGGGCCTCGCGGTGTACCTCGCGCTGCGCCACGGGGCGTACGTCACGGCGGTCGCGGTCACCGCGGCGATGGCGCTGGAGGCGGCGTGGAAGGAGAACCTGGCCGGCAAGGAGCACCTGGCCGCGATCCTGGGGGTGCTGCTGGTGTGCGGGCTGTCGGCGCTGCGCCGCCGGGCGGCCCGCCGGTGGCGCGGGTCATCTGCGTTCCGGAAGGCGGGCCGGCCGCGCGTCCGGCTTGCCGCCGATCCAGTCCTGGAACGCCCGGCGGGGACCGGACCAGCGGCGGTCGTGGCGGTAGGCGCGCAGGCCGGCGCGGGCCTGGGCGCGCGGGCGGCGGCGGTAGAAGCGCCTGGCCCAGTAGGAGCCGGGGCGGGCCAGGCGGAACGCGCCGATCAGCGCGACGAACGGGATGATCACGCCGAACAGGGCGATACGGCCCTTGCCCTTGCCGAGGGCCACCAGGGAGAGCAGGAAGTTCGCGGCCACGCCGACGATGACCGCGCCGCGGTTCTGCAGTTCGGCCGGGGACAGGTTGTTGACGCCGAACGGGGAGAAGCCGACGAGCACCAGCCCGACCAGTGCCGCGGTGAGGACGACGACCTCGACGCTCTTGCGGCCGGCCTCGGTCCAGTAGACGTCGTCCAGGTGCAGGATCAGCGCGAACTCGTCCAGCACCAGGCCCACCCCGATCCCGAAGACCACCGCGAAGGCCGCCGTGCCGAAGTCGCGGCGGCCGCTGCTGGCGACCGCGCCGAAACCGCCGAGGACGGTCAGCAGCACGCCGGGCACGACGTGGTGGATGTGCAGACCGCCCGCCTTGACGTTGCCGAAGGGACCCTTTCCGGCGCGGATCAGGCGGGTGATGGTCCGGGTGACCACGAAGGTCAGGACGAACGCGGCGAGGGCGAGGAGCAGGGGCAGTTTCCCGGGTTCGATGATGTTGCGCTCCAGCCAGTGCCCCATAGGTGTAGTGTGCCGCGCCCACCGGCGCGCCGCCCGCCCGCGGAGGGACCCACGGCGCTCCCGTAGTCTGCCCGGGTGTCCACGACCCCCCAGCCGGTTCCCCCGCCGCACGGACTGCGGTTCGCCTTCGGCACCCTCACCGTGCTTCCGGTCCGGGTCGGCCGCTGGGACCGCGGGGCCGCGCGCGCGGGGATGCTCTGCGCGCCGCTCGCCGGGCTCGTGGTCGGGGTGGCGGCGGCCGCCACGGGACTGCTGCTGCTCCTCCTGGGCGCCGGCCCGCCGCTCGCCGCCGTCGCCACCGTCGCCGTGCCCGCCGTGCTGACCCGCGGTCTGCACCTCGACGGGCTCGCCGACACCGCGGACGGGCTGGGCAGCGGCAAGCCCGCCGAGGACGCGCTGCGGATCATGAAGCAGTCGGACATCGGCCCCTTCGGGGTGATCGCCCTCGTCCTCGTCCTGCTCGCCCAGGTGGCCGCCCTGACCCGGGCCTACGACGGCTCCTGGGTCCTGGGCGCGCTCGCCGCCGTCGTCTCGGCGACCGCCGCCCGGCTGGCCCTGACCCTGGCCGCCCGCGCCGGGGTCCCGGCCGCCCGGCCGGAGGGGCTGGGCGCCGCGGTCGCGGAAGCGGTCCCGGTCCCGGGTGCGATCGGCGCGGCCCTCGCCGTCATCCTGGGTGCGGCAGCGGCGGGCGCCTTCCTCGGCCCGTACGCCTGCGTCCTCACCGCCGTCTCGGTCCTCGCCGCCCTCGCCGTCGCCGAACTCCTCCTGCGCCGCTGCACGCGCCGCTTCGGCGGCGTGACGGGCGACGTCTTCGGCGCCCTGGCCGAGACGGCCGCGACGACCGCCCTGGTCGTGCTCTCGCTGCGCTGAGGAGACCGGCCCGGCAGACCCCCGTCGGCCCGTGTCCGGCGTGGAGGACCACCCGCCACGCCCCGGTCGTGGGCGGGCCCGGCGATCAGACGGTCGCGGCGAGCCGGGCGGCGGTGGCGGGCGGAAGGCCGCCGCGGTTCTCGCAGCCGTCCACGGTGTCCGGCCCCGCCGCGTCGAAGTCCGCCTTCCCGGGCATGCTGACTTCCCGTGCATGTTGACTTCCCGTGCATGTTGACTTCCCGGGCATGCCGGGCCGGGCGGTCGGCCGCTGAGCCGCCCCTGCCGGCCCGCCCCCCGGCGTACGGCCGTCGGCGCTCGGCGGCAGCCGCCCGCAGACCGGGCCGGGCCGCCCGGCGACGTCGCCGCGGGCACCCCGGGTCACGGGCGCGCGGGCCGGAAAACGACGGCCGCGGCGCCCCCGGGCGCACACCCGCGGAGCGGATCCGGAGCGGGACGCGCGTAGGCTCGGGGCGGGTGTTTGCCCGCCCGGGTGAAGACCGCGCCGGAAGAGAGTTCTAGGGTCGGTGGTCGGGCCCGGTCGACCCACCTGTTTTCGGCCACACACCTCTCAACAGGGAAGCGAGATTTCACCACCGTGACTGCTCTCACTCTCAGCACCGCCGCGGCACCCGGCCTGCGGGCCGACGCGATCGTGATCGGTGTCGCCAAGGGCGCTGGATCCAGGTCCGGGGACCTGGTCGTCGCACCGGGCGCGGAGACCGTCGACCAGGCGTACGACGGCAAGCTCGCCGGCATCCTGGAGACCCTCGGTGCCTCCGGTACCGAGGGCGAGGTGACGAAACTGCCGGCCCCGGCCGGCTTCAAGGCCCCGCTCGTCCTCGCGGTGGGCCTCGGCCCGCAGCCCGAGAAGGACGCCTCCTACGGGGCCGAGGCGCTGCGCCGGGCCGCCGGCGTGGCCGCCCGTGCCCTCGCCGGGGCCGAGAAGGCCGCCTTCGCGCTGCCGCTCGCCACCGCCGCCGACGCCGCCGCGGTCGGCGAGGGGGCGCTGCTCGGCGCGTACTCCTTCGACGCCTACAAGAGCAACGGCAAGGGCAACGGCAAGAACGCCACCAAGGCCAACGACGCCAAGGCTCCGCTCGCCGACGTCGTCCTGCTCGGCGGCAAGCCCCGCGACAAGGAGTACAAGGCGGCCGTCGAGCGCGCCACCGCCGTCTGCGAGGAGCTCAACCGCGCCCGCGACCTGGTCAACACCCCGCCGAACGACCTCGACCCGGCCGCCTTCGCCGCCCTCGCGCAGGAGGCCGCCAAGGAGCACGGCCTGAAGGTGCAGGTGCTCGACGAGAAGGCGCTCACCAAGGGCGGCTACGGCGGCATCCTGGGCGTCGGCTCCGGCTCGGCCTCCGCCCCGCGGCTGGTCAAGCTGTCGTACACCTCCCCCAAGGCCAAGAAGCACCTCGCCCTCGTCGGCAAGGGCATCACCTACGACTCGGGCGGCATCTCGCTCAAGCCGGCCGGCCACAACGAGACGATGAAGTGCGACATGAGCGGCGCCGCCGCCGTGTTCGCCGCGGTCGTCGCCGCCGCGCGGCTCGGCCTGGAGGTCAACGTCACCGGCTGGCTGGCGCTGGCCGAGAACATGCCCTCCGGCTCCGCCACCCGCCCGGGCGACGTGCTGCGCATGTTCAGCGGCAAGACGGTGGAGGTGCTCAACACCGACGCCGAGGGCCGGCTCGTCCTCGCGGACGCGCTGTGGGCCGCCTCCCTGGAGAAGCCGGACGCCATCGTGGACGTCGCGACCCTGACCGGCGCGATGGTGCTGGCGCTGGGCAACCGGACCTTCGGGGTCATGGCGAACGACGACGCGTTCCGCTCCGCGGTGTCCGAGGCGGCGGAGGAGGCCGGCGAGGAGTCCTGGCCGATGCCGCTGCCGGAGCACCTGCGCAAGGGCATGGACTCCCCCGTCGCCGACATCGCGAACATGGGTGAGCGGATGGGCGGCGGGCTGGTCGCCGGACTGTTCCTGCGGGAGTTCGTCGGGGACGGGATCACGTGGGCGCACCTGGACATCGCCGGGCCGGCGTTCAACGAGCAGAACCCCTTCGGGTACACGCCGAAGGGCGGCACGGGGTCCGCGGTGCGGACGCTCGTCCGTCTCGCCGAGCGAGCGGCTTCCGGCGACCTGGGCTGAGTTCGCCTTCCGACTCGGGTCTGTTCGTCACAGGGCAGCTCCGCCGCGTGAGGGCTGGTCGCTCCCCAACCTCTCGACTCCGTTCGAGCAGGGGGTGGCCCCCTCGCGGCGGAGCCGCACATCGGTGCAGCCCCGCGCCCCTTCGAGGCGGGTCGTGCCGCCGTCCGTCGCAAACGTGCCGTGTCTCACACTCCAGCCCGGCGTCTCGTTCACTTGCCACAAGTGCGAAGATGGGCGGCGGCAGGACAGGGCCCCCACCGAAGGGCCGAAAATCAAGCGGCCGGACACCAGCCGCCTGCCGGTCACCGACGGCCGGCGCACGGCGCACATGCATGGAGGACGTGACGTGGCGAACGACGCCAGCACCGTTTTCGACCTAGTGATCCTCGGCGGTGGCAGCGGTGGTTACGCCGCGGCCCTGCGCGGGGCACAGCTGGGCCTGGACGTCGCCCTGATCGAGAAGGACAAGGTCGGCGGTACCTGCCTGCACAAGGGGTGCATCCCCACCAAGGCCCTGCTGCACGCCGGTGAGATCGCCGACCAGGCCCGCGAGAGCGAGCAGTTCGGTGTGAAGGCCACCTTCGAGGGCATCGACGTGCCGGCCGTCCAGAAGTACAAGGACGACGTGATCTCGGGCCTCTACAAGGGCCTGCAGGGTCTGGTCGCCTCCCGCAAGGTCACCTACATCGAGGGCGAGGGCCGGCTGTCCTCCCCCACCTCCGTCGACGTCAACGGGCAGCGGATCCAGGGCCGCCACATCCTCCTGGCGACCGGTTCCGTGCCGAAGTCCCTGCCGGGCCTGGAGATCGACGGCAACCGCATCATCTCCTCCGACCACGCCCTCGTCCTGGACCGCGTGCCGAAGTCCGCGATCATCCTGGGCGGCGGCGTGATCGGCGTGGAGTTCGCCTCCGCGTGGAAGTCCTTCGGGGCCGACGTCACGATCATCGAGGGCCTCAAGCACCTCGTCCCGGTCGAGGACGAGAACTCCTCGAAGCTGCTGGAGCGCGCCTTCCGCAAGCGCGGGATCAAGTTCAACCTCGGCACCTTCTTCCAGAAGGCCGAGTACACCCAGGACGGGGTCAAGGTCACCCTCGCCGACGGCAAGGAGTTCGAGGCCGAGGTCCTGCTCGTCGCCGTCGGCCGCGGCCCGGTCTCCCAGGGCCTGGGCTACGAGGAGGCCGGGGTCGCCATGGACCGCGGCTACGTCCTCGTCGACGAATACATGCGCACCAACGTGCCGACCGTCTCCGCCGTCGGCGACCTCGTCCCGACGCTGCAGCTCGCGCACGTCGGCTTCGCCGAGGGCATCCTGGTGGCGGAGCGTCTGGCCGGTCTGAAGGCCGTTCCGATCGACTACGACGGTGTCCCGCGGGTGACGTACTGCCAACCGGAGGTCGCCTCCGTCGGCATCACCGAGGCCAAGGCCAAGGAGATCTACGGCGCGGACAAGGTCGTCGCCCTGAAGTACAACCTGGCGGGCAACGGCAGGAGCAAGATCCTGAAGACCGCAGGCGAGATCAAGCTCGTCCAGGTCAAGGACGGTGCCGTGGTCGGCGTCCACATGGTCGGCGACCGCATGGGCGAGCAGGTCGGCGAGGCCCAGCTGATCTACAACTGGGAGGCGCTGCCGGCCGAGGTGGCCCAGCTCATCCACGCCCACCCGACGCAGAACGAGGCGCTCGGCGAGGCCCACCTGGCCCTGGCCGGCAAGCCGCTGCACTCCCACGACTGACGCCTTCGTCATCGGGCGCGACGACACAGACTTCCGTAATTCGTTAGGAGCAACCGAAACCATGGCGGTTTCCGTAACCCTTCCGGCGCTCGGCGAGAGCGTCACCGAGGGCACTGTCACCCGCTGGCTGAAGGCCGAGGGCGAGCGCGTCGAGGCCGACGAGCCGCTGCTCGAGGTCTCGACCGACAAGGTCGACACCGAGATCCCCTCGCCCGCCGCCGGTGTGCTGTCCTCGATCAAGGTCGCCGAGGACGAGACCGTCGAGGTCGGCGCCGAGCTGGCCGTCATCGACGACGGTTCCGGCGCCCCCGCGGCGGCCCCGGCCCCCGCCGCCGAGGCCGCCCAGGCTCCGGCAGCCGAGCCGGCCC